>NZ_JAVAJJ010000024.1:0-99944 GCF_052112305.1 Pseudomonas sp. QLc11A | reverse complement strand
CTCGCGGAGTAACTTGTGATGCTGATAATCTGTTGACTAGCAGTCTGACTCCACAAGCACCCACACGAATTGCTTGATTCAGTTGTTAAAGAGCGGTTGGTTAAGATCTTTCGTCTCAACCGAGGCGTGCACTCTACAGCAAACCCCTTTAAGTAGCAACCTTAAAAGCTTCTGATTTCAATAATAAAATCAACCACTTAAGCCAAACCCAGCATCAAACTGCTCGTTAGCGGGAGGCAAATACTACAGCATTAAAATACGTGGTCAACCCCTACCTAGAAATTCTTTTCCCTTACCAAAGAGCCCAGGTTGCCACTATGAAAACTTCCAAGGTCTGTACAAAACATCAGAGCAGCAGAGTACCCAGACCACGTCGTCACTAAATCGCTCCTTATTTCGTAGACGCTGACTGACCGCTTTTGGCTGTGGATTGCTGCCTGTCGCGACAGGCTGAAAACGACCCAGGCTGTGTAAAAACGCAGACGCCGTTTTGAAGTCCTCGCTTCTACGTTGAATCTGCAAGCGTCCGTTTAGTTAGCAGACCTGGATTTTGCGTAGGTGCGTGTTTTTCGCGCCGATTTTCATTGCCGCATCTGCCTTAAAATGTTTGTACACAGTCTCGCCCCATAGCTGTCACTCGCCAGCGGCAGCTGTCGACCGATTCTGTTGAAAAAGTCCGAGCGTAGTGGGCGACGCGCCGGAATAGCTTTTGGTTTCAAGCGGCAGGCGTGATGTTGTGAGGGCGGGCTTGGTTGCGGTGGACGGGGTATTCAGTGGGACATGTGGATGCCTTGGGTTTTTCGCGAGCGGGCTCGCTCCTACAGGAGGTGCGGTGAGCTGACAGGCGTTGTTTGGCCCCTGTGGGTTGTGATTTCGGTGCACCTTCAGCATTGATGGTGGTTGGGCTGGCGCTTTCGCGAGCAAGCTCGCTCCCACAGGGTTAGCGGCGTACTTCAGCGCATCTGCTCCGTAGAATCGCCCTGGGTTCTGATGCTTCTTCTCACCTGTAATGCTTGCTATACATCAGCCATCGACAGGCCCTCCGGGCATTAGGCCAGCGTGCAAACGCCCCTTGCCCCACTCATCTAGACTTAATGGATAGTCGTAGGCAGAACCGAGCACGTCGCTTTGGTGCAGGTCGATCAATAGCGGCGTGGCAAGCTGCCTTTTATGCCCAGTTGAGGTGCGGCGAAGACCGTGCCGGGCACAACAAGATGCCCGCTCAGGGTGCCCTGGCCAACGGCCAAATTGCCACGATACCGTGACGTGGTGTGAGTGCCGCAGCCGACACTTTCGGACGACCGACAGCCATCTGGTTTGTCCGTGACCGTGAGGATTGCTGAATGCCTGATGAGATGTTGCACCTGCCTGTGGTCAACAGTTTGCTGGAGCGCCACAAGGGCTCTGCGGGTGCGCTGTTGCCCATTCTTCATGATATTCAGGAGCGTATCGGTTACGTCCCCGATGTCGCCGTCCCCGAGATTGCCCATGCCCTGAACCTGAGCCAGGCCGAGGTTCGTGGGGTGATCAGTTTTTACCATGACTTCCGTACCGCGCCGCCAGCGCGGCATATCCTGCGGCTGTGCCGGGCCGAGTCGTGCAAGAGCCGTGGCGCCGAGCAGTTGGCTGCGCAGTTGCGTGAGCGTCTGCAACTGGATGATCACGGCAGCAGTGCCGATGGCAGCATCAGTTTGCGGCCGGTGTATTGCCTTGGGGCCTGTGCCTGTTCGCCGGCTCTGGAGCTGGATGGCCGGGTGCATGCGCGGCTCAGTGCCGAGCGTCTGGATGCCTTGCTCGACGCTTGCCGGGAGGACGCGTGATGCCAGCTTTCTATGTGTCTGGTGATTCGGTTGCCCGTGCCGTGGGTGCAGAAGATGTTGTGGTAGCCCTTATCACCCATGCCCGGGGACGCGTTGTGCCGCTGGAGATAAAACGCACCAGCTCGCGGGGCCTTTACTGGCTGGAACCACTGCTGGAAGTGGATACGCCGCAGGGCCGTTTCGGCTTCGGTCCGCTGACAGATGCTGATGTGCCGTCTGTGCTCGAAGCGCTCAAAGGCGACCCGTCTTCTCATCCACTGGCCTTGGGCCTGGTGGAAGAATTGCCTTATCTGAAGACTCAACAACGCCTGCTGTTCGCCCGCGCCGGCATTACCCGGCCGCTGTCGCTTGACGACTATCGGGCCCACGGCGGTTTCGAGGGTTTGAAAAGAGCCATCGCCATCGGAGGCGAGCAGACTGCAACTGAAGTATTCGATTCCGGCCTGCGTGGCCGTGGCGGCGCGGCCTTCCCCGCCGGGATCAAATGGCGCACGGTGCGTGCGACCGAAGCGGCGCAAAAGTACATCGTGTGCAACGCCGACGAAGGCGACTCCGGCACTTTTGCCGACCGCATGCTGATGGAAGGCGACCCCTTCCTGCTGATCGAAGGCATGGCCATTGCCGGCCTGTGCGTCGGTGCCACCTATGGCTACATCTATGTGCGCTCGGAATATCCGGATGCCGTGATCATCCTGCGCAACGCGCTGCAGATTGCTCGGAAGAACGGTTACCTGGGCGCCAATGTCGGCGGCAGTGGTCAGGCCTTCGATATGGAAGTGCGTGTCGGTGCTGGTGCTTACATCTGCGGAGAGGAAACCGCGCTGCTGGACTCTCTGGAAGGCAAACGCGGGATCGTGCGCGCCAAGCCGCCAATTCCTGCCTTGAAGGGGCTGTTCGGCCAGCCGACGCTGGTGCACAACGTGCTGACTTTGGCCTCGGTGCCGCAGATTCTGGCCAAGGGTGCGCAGTTCTATCGCGATTACGGCATGGGCCGCTCCCTGGGCACCATGCCCTTCCAATTGGCGGGCAATATTCGTCAGGGCGGGCTGGTGGAACGGGCCTTTGGCCTGACCCTGCGGGAACTGGTGGAAGACTACGGTGGCGGGACTGCCAGTGGCCGGCCGCTGAAGGCTGCGCAGGTGGGCGGCCCGCTCGGCGCCTGGGTGCCGCCGTCGCAGTTCGACACGCCGCTGGATTACGAGGCCTTCGCCGCCATCGGCGCAATGCTCGGTCACGGTGGTGTGGTGGTGGCGGACGACACCCTGGACATGGCCCATATGGCGCGTTTCGCGATGGAGTTCTGCGCCGAGGAATCCTGTGGCAAATGCACGCCGTGCCGCATCGGCTCGACTCGGGGCGTGGAGGTGATCGATCGCCTGCTGGCAGCGCCTGACCAGAACGGTCGCGATGAGCAGGTGATCATCCTCAAGGACCTGTGCGACACCCTGCAATACGGTTCGCTGTGCGCATTGGGCGGCATGGTTTCCTTTCCGGTCGCCAGCGCCCTCAAGCACTTCCCCGCCGACTTCGGCTTGCAGCCCTCGGAGGCCGAGCAATGATCACTCTCTTCGACCCGAACACCGATATCGATCTGGGCACCCCTGCCCGCGAAAGTCAGGTGCAAATCACCCTGAACATCGACGGCCGCAGCATCAGCGTGCCCGAAGGCACCTCGGTGATGCGCGCCGCCGCGCTGCTGGGCACCACCATTCCCAAACTCTGTGCCACCGACAGCCTGGAAGCCTTCGGCTCCTGCCGCATGTGCCTGGTGGAGATCGACGGCATGCGCGGTTATCCGGCGTCCTGCACCACGCCGGTCACTGAAGGCATGACCGTGCACACCCAGACGCCGAAGCTCGCCACCCTGCGGCGCAATGTCATGGAGTTGTACATTTCCGATCACCCGCTGGACTGCCTGACCTGCTCGGCCAACGGCAACTGCGAACTGCAAACCGTGGCCGGTCAGGTCGGCCTGCGGGAGGTGCGTTACGGCTATGAAGGCGACAACCATCTGGCCGATGTGAAGGACACGTCCAACCCCTACTTCGACTACGACCCGAGCAAGTGCATCGTCTGCAACCGCTGCGTGCGCGCCTGCGAAGAAACCCAGGGCACCTTTGCCCTGACCATCACCGGGCGCGGTTTTGAATCCCGGGTGGCGGCCGCCGGTGGGGATAACTTCCTCGATTCGGAATGCGTGTCCTGCGGCGCCTGCGTGCAGGCCTGCCCGACTGCGACCCTGATGGAAAAAAGCGTGGTCGAACTGGGGCAGCCGGAACGCAGCGTGATCACCACCTGTGCCTATTGCGGTGTGGGCTGCTCGTTCCGCGCCGAGATGAAAGGCGACCAGCTGGTGCGCATGGTTCCGGACAAGAACGGCCAGGCCAACCACGGTCACTCCTGCGTCAAGGGGCGCTTTGCCTGGGGCTACGCCACCCACCCGGATCGCATCACCAAGCCGATGATCCGCAAGCACATCAACGACCCGTGGCAGGAAGTCAGCTGGGATGAAGCGGTGACCTACGCCGCCAGCGAATTCCGTCGGTTGCAGCAGAAGTATGGCCGCGACTCCATTGGCGGCATCACCTCCAGCCGCTGCACCAACGAAGAAACCTATCTGGTGCAAAAGCTGGTACGCGCCGCGTTCGGCAACAACAACGTCGACACCTGTGCACGGGTCTGCCACTCGCCGACCGGTTATGGCTTGAAGCAAACCCTGGGCGAGTCCGCCGGCACTCAGAGTTTCGACTCGGTGATGCAGGCCGACGTGATCCTGGTGATGGGCGCCAACCCCAGCGACGCCCACCCGGTGTTCGCCTCCCAGCTCAAACGGCGTCTGCGTGAAGGCGCGCGGCTGATCGTCATCGACCCACGGCGCATTGATCTGGTGGACTCGGTGCACGCCCGCGCCGAATACCATTTGGCCCTGCGCCCGGGCACCAACGTCGCCATGCTCAACGCCTTGGCCCATGTCATCGTCACTGAAGGGTTGCTCAATCAGGCCTTTATCGACGCCCGTTGCGAGGGCGGCGATTTCGCCAGCTGGCGTGAGTTCGTCAGCCGTGCGGAGAACTCGCCGGAAGTGCTGGGCGCCATCTGCGGTGTGCCCGCTGCCGACATCCGCGCCGCCGCGCGCCTGTATGCCACCGGTGGTAACGCGGCGATCTACTACGGCCTCGGCGTCACCGAGCACAGCCAGGGCAGTACGGCAGTCATGGGCATCGCCAACCTCGCGATGTCCACGGGCAACATCGGCCGCGAAGGCGTGGGCGTGAACCCGTTGCGGGGGCAGAACAACGTGCAGGGTTCCTGCGACATGGGGTCTTTCCCTCACGAGTTGCCTGGTTACCGGCACATCTCCAACGAGGTGGTACGGGCGCAGTTCGAACAGGCGTGGAACGTCACCCTGCAACCCGACCCGGGCCTGCGCATTCCCAACATGTTCGAGTCGGCCCTGGCCGGCAGTTTCAAGGGGTTGTATTGCCAGGGTGAGGACATCGCCCAAAGCGATCCGAATACCCAGCACGTCACCGCCGCTTTGTCGGCGATGGAATGCGTGGTGGTGCAGGATATTTTCCTCAACGAAACCGCCAAGTTCGCCCACGTGTTCCTGCCGGGCGCCTCGTTCCTGGAAAAAGACGGCACCTTCACCAACGCCGAACGGCGCATCTCCCGGGTGCGCAAGGTCATGGATCCCCTGGGCGGCAAGGCCGACTGGGAAGGCACCGTGGCCCTGGCCAATGCCCTGGGTTACCCGATGCACTACAAACACCCGTCGGAAATCATGGATGAAATCGCCAGCCTGACGCCGACCTTCACCAACGTCAGCTACGCCGAACTGGATCGCCACGGCAGCCTGCAATGGCCGTGCAACGCCGAGGCACCGGACGGTACGCCGACCATGCACATCGAGGAGTTCGTGCGCGGCAAGGGGCGGTTCATGCTCACCGGCTACGTGCCGACCGAGGAGAAGGTCAACACTCGCTACCCGCTGCTGCTGACCACCGGACGCATCCTCAGCCAGTACAACGTCGGCGCCCAGACCCGGCGTACCGACAACGTCGCCTGGCACGACGAAGACCGCCTGGAGATTCACCCGACCGACGCCGAAAGCCGTGGCATCAACGAAGGTGATTGGGTCGGCATCGGCAGCCGCGCCGGGCAGACTGTGTTGCGTGCGCGGATCACCGAACGGGTCGCCCCGGGCGTGGTGTACACCACTTTCCACTTCCCGGAATCGGGGGCCAACGTGATCACCACCGACAACTCCGACTGGGCTACCAACTGTCCGGAGTACAAGGTCACGGCCGTCGAAGTCAGCCGCGTTTATCACCCTTCGGAGTGGCAAAAACGCTTCCAGGCATTCAGCGAAGAACAGGACCGTTTGCTCAAGGATCGCCGCCACGCCCGTGGCGATAAAGCCGAGGTACGCCGATGAGTACTGACAACCTGATCAAGATGGCCAACCAGATCGCCCAGTACTTTGCCAGCCAGCCGGACCAGCAACAGGCGGTGCTCAGCGTGCGCAATCATCTACAGATGTACTGGGCACCGAGCATGCGCAAGGAATTGCTGGCCTGGCAGACGGAACATAAAGGGGCGGACCTGCACCCGCTGGTGCAGGCGGCGGTGAGTGGGGCGGGTTGGGAGGCTTAGCCTGCTGGCTGCAAAAAAAACTGTGGGAGCGAGCTTGCTCGCGATGAGGGCTTAACATTCAGCATTTTTGCTGGCTGATACACCGCTATCGCGAGCAAGCTCGCTCCCACAGGGGATTTGTGCTGGGGTTGGGATTTGGGCTGGCCAGGCTACACCCTACTCCTCACCCTTCCTCGCGGCTGTCACCGTCACTTCAATCGCCCGGACACTGATCGCCGCAAACGTCGCCGTCATCAGCACCCCATTGAAACCCAGCAGGATCGCCAGTACCCGTGACACGCCCAGTTTGGGCACCAGTTCTCCGTAGCCGATGGTCAGGCCGGTCACGAAGGCGAAGTAGACGCCGTCATAGGGGTTCCACCCTTCCAGGTGGGCGATGATGAGGCCGAACGCAATGATCACTAGCAGCAGTATCGAGAAGATCGGCCACACCACTTTGAAGTAGAACCAGACGGCCTTGTAGAACTCGTGGCGGACGTTTGATGCACGGGTGAGGTTCATGTCGTGGGCTTCCTGGGAATTGACTGATGCACAGCGGTTCAATACCCCGTTCAGCTTGGCACAAGCGCTGAAAACTGCGACCAACGGGGCGTTATCTCTGGCCAGGACTATGACAAAGATGACGCCCCCCGGCTATCCGGAAACCGCCTGCTGCCGGATTCCTGTAGGAGCGAGCTTGCTCGCGATGGTCGTCAACGATAACGCGTGCTTCCTGTTTAAACGCAGCGCTCTCCAGTCCATCGCGAGCAAGCTCGCTCCTACAACAACAGCGCCAGGTTTATCCCTCAGTTCGCTTCCGTTTCCCGGATCAGCTTCTTGTTGATCTTGCCAACACTGGTCTTGGGGATTTCCGCGACGAACTTGAACTGCTTGGGGATCGCCCATTTGTTGATGCGGCCGCCGTCGACGAAGGCTTGCAGGTGCGTCTCGAGGATCTTGCGGTCCAGGTATTGCCCCGGCTCGCACACCACCATGGCCATGGGCCGCTCGCCCCACTGCTCATCGACGATGCCCACTACCGCGACGGACATGACGCCGGGGTGTTCGCTGATCAGGCTTTCCAGTTCCAGGGAGCTGATCCACTCGCCGCCAGTCTTGATCACATCCTTGATGCGGTCCTTGATTTCCACGCCGCCCTGTTTGTCGATCGAGGCCATGTCGCCGGTGTGCAGCCAGCCGTTGTGCCACAGCTCCGCGCCTTTGTCCGGGGCTTTCAGATAGCCCTGGGTCAGCCACGGCGCGCGCACCACGATCTCGCCCAGGGACTCGCCGTCATGGGCCACGTCGTTGCCCTCGGCGTCGATGATCTTCAGGTCGACCATCGGCACCGGCATGCCGGTCTTGATGCGGATCGGCAACTGGGCTTCAGCGGATAGCTGAAGGTCGTCGTCGCGCAGGTAGGTCAGGCACAGCAACGGGCAGGTTTCCGACATGCCGTAGCCGGCGTGCACCACCATGCCCTTGGCGCTGGCTTCACTGGCGATGCCAAGCGTCAGGGCACTGCCGCCGAGGAGCATTTTCCAGCCGTCGAAACGGGTCGCCTTGCCTTGCTCACAGTTGAGGATCATTTGCAGGATGGTCGGCACGCAGTGGGAGAAGGTCACCTTCTCTTCGCGGTACAGCTTGACCAGGCTGTTGGGTTCGTAGCGTCCTGGGTAGACCTGCTTGATGCCCATCAGCGTCGCGACATACGGCACGCCCCACGCATGCACGTGGAACATCGGCGTGATCGGCATGTACACATCGTCGGAACGCAGCAGCGGCTGGCCCTGATAGACGCCCAGGGTGCCGACGGCATTCAGGGTGTGCAGCACCAGTTGCCGATGGCTGAAGTACACGCCTTTCGGGTCGCCGGTGGTGCCGGTGGTGTAGAACAGCGTGGCGACCGAGTTCTCGTCGAAATCCGGGAAGTCGTACTGGTCCGGGGCCAGGGACAGCAACTGCTCGTACTCACCGAGCACCGGCAGCGAGGTCGCGGTCGCCTCGTCATCGGTGAGCTGCAGGTAGCCTTTTACCGTTTCCAGCCGCCCGTGGATCTGTTCGACCAGGGGCAGGAAGTCGTCATGCACCAGCACCAGGTCATCCTCGGCGTGGTTCATGGTGAACAGCACCTGCTCCGGTGACAGGCGAATGTTCACCGTGTGCAGCACCGCGCCGATCATCGGCACGGCGAAGAAGCATTCCAGGTAGCGGTGGCTGTCCCAGTCGAGCAAGGCCACGGTGTCACCGGCCTTGACCCCGGCCGCCGTCAGCGCATTGGCCAGGCGGCGGATGCGCTGGTTGAGCGTCTGATAGCTGTAGCGCAGTTTGTCGGCGTAGACGATTTCCCGGCCCGGCTCGTAACGCACGCCGGACAGCAGCAATTGCTTGATCAGCAAGGGATAGGCATAAGCGCCGTCGGCAGGCGGAATTATTTTTGTTTTCAGCATGGTTGGAGTTCCTTGTCCTTGGATCAGAACTGATCGGCTTTCAGCTCGTAGAGGCAGTCACTACCGGCCTTGACCGATGCGCTCAACGAGTGGATACGCGGCAGCAACCGGGCGAAGTAGAAACGCGCGGTGGCCAGTTTGCTGGTGTAGAAGTCGTCTTCGGCATCGCCGCTGATGACGGCCTTGGCCATGCGTGCCCACATGTAGGCGTAAGCGGTGTAGCCAAACACGTGCAGGTACTCGACCGAGGCCGCGCCGATTTCGTTCGGGTTGTTTTGTGCCCGGTCCAGCAGCCACGCGGTCAGGTCGTCGAGGGTGTCGACGGCGGCGTTCAATGGCTGGGTGAACTCGCCGAGATCAGCGCCAGTGTTGGCGGTGAATTCGCGGATTTCCGAGGCGAACAAACGGTAGAGCGCCCCGCCGCTGCCGACGATCTTGCGCCCGGCCAGGTCCAGGGACTGGATGCCGTTGGTGCCTTCGTAGATCTGGGTGATGCGCACGTCACGCACCAGTTGCTCCTGGCCCCATTCGCGAATGTAGCCGTGGCCGCCGAAGACCTGCTGGCCATGGATGGTGGTTTCCAAGCCCATGTCGGTGAGGAAGGCCTTGGCCACCGGGGTCAACAGCGCTACCAGGTCCTGCGCGCGCTGGCGTGTCGGTGCGTCTTCGCTGTACTTGGCGATGTCCAGTTGCAGGGCCACGTAGCTGGAGAACGCACGGCCGCCTTCGTTCAAGGCTTTCATGGTCAACAGCATGCGGCGCACGTCCGGGTGCACGATGATCGGGTCGGCGGCCTTGTCCTTGCTCTGCGCACCGGTCGGCGCACGGCTTTGCAGACGGTCGCGGGCGTACGCGACGGCGTTCTGGTAGGAACGCTCGCCCTGGGCCAGGCCCTGGATGCCCACACCCAGACGCTCGTAATTCATCATGGTGAACATGGCCGCCAGGCCTTTGTTCGGTGCGTCGACGATCCAGCCGGTGGCGCCATCGAAGTTCATCACGCAGGTGGCGGAGGCCTTGATGCCCATCTTGTGTTCGATGGAGCCGCAGGACAGCGCGTTGTTTTCACCCAGAGAACCGTCGGCGTTGACCAGCACTTTCGGCACCAGGAACAGCGAGATGCCTTTCGGTCCGGCCGGTGCATCCGGCAGGCGCGCCAGCACCAGATGGATGATGTTCTCGGTCAGGTCGTGCTCGCCGCCGGTGATGAAAATCTTGCTGCCGCTGATGGTGTAGCTGCCGTCGACCTGGGGTTCGGCCTTGGTGCGGATCAGGCCCAGGTCGGTACCGGAATGGGCTTCGGTCAGGCACATCGAACCGGTCCAGGTGCCGGCGTACATGTTCGGCAGATAAGCCGCTTTCAGCTCTTCGCTGGCGTGGGCCTTGATCGACAGGCAAGCGCCGGCGGTCAGCATCGGGTACAGGCCGAACGACAGGCTGGCCGAGTTCACCATCTCTTCGACCTGGGCCGAAATGGCCTTGGGCATGCCCATGCCGCCGTACTGCGGATCACCTCCGACACCCACCCAACCGCCTTCGGCGAAGGCTTGATAGGCCTGGGCGAAACCGTCCGGGGCGGTGACCGCGCCGTCGTTCCAGGTGCAACCCTGTTCGTCGCTGGCGCGGTTCAGTGGCGCGATCACTTCGCCGCTGATCTTGCCGGCCTCTTCAAGGATGGCGGCGGCGGTCTCTTCATCGATCACGTCGGCCAGGCCGGGCAATTGTGCCCAGAGCCGGGACACCTGGAAAACCTCGTTGAGTACGAAGCGCATGTCGCGCAGGGGAGCTTTGTAATCAGACATCTTGGCTTACTCGGAAGTGGTCACGGCATGCGGCATGCCAGGACGTTCAGTGGATTCAGTGTTTTCGGCTGCCGAGACAGAACCGGGCTGAGGAGCCCGTTCACGCAGCAGGAAGTAGGACAGGGCCGGAATCAGGATCAGCGCGCCGAGCATGTTCCACAGGAACATGAAGGTCAGCAGGATGCCCATGTCGGCCTGGAACTTGATCGGCGACCAGACCCAGCACACCACGCCGGCGGCGAGGGTGATACCCACCAGCCCAACCACCCGCCCGGTAAAGGACACGGCGTTGCGGTAGGCCTGGGACAACGGCAGGCCCTGGCGCTGGAAGTGCAGTTGCACGCTGAGCAGGTACAGGGCGTAGTCCACGCCGATGCCGACGCCGAGGGCGATCACCGGCAGGGTCGCGACTTTCACGCCGATGCCCATGGCCACCATCAGGGCTTCACAGAGGATCGAGGTCAGCACCAGGGGCAACAGCGCCACCAGCGTGGCCCGCCAGCTGCGGAAGGTGATCAGGCAGAACAGCGTCACCGCCGCGTACACGTACAGCAGCATGGTGCGATTGGCCTCGCGCACCACGATGTTGGTCGCCGCCTCGATACCGGCGCTGCCGGCGGCGAGCAGGAACTGGCGATCCTCGGTGCTGTTTTCCTTGGCGAATTTGTCGGCGATGGCGACCACCGCATCCAGGGTTTCGGCCTTGTGATCCTTGAGGAAAGCGATCACCGGCATCAGCGAACACTCGGTGTTGAACAGCTCCGGGGAGTTGACCGAGGCTTGCTGCGCGGCGTAGTTGAGCACGTCCTGGTTGCGCTGGATGCTGTTGAGCTTGGGGTTGCCTTCGTAGGTGCCGGCGGTGATCTGCCGTACCGCGTTGACCAAGGACGCCGTGGCCTGCACGCCCGGATACTGTTGCAGCTCCCAGGCCAGGCGGTCGGCGAGCACCAGGGTCTTGTAGTTCAGGCAGCCTTCCGGCGCGGTCTTGATCATCACCGCGAACAGGTCGCTGGACAGCGCGTAATGCTGGGTGATGTAGGCGTTGTCGCGGTTGTAGCGCGAGTCGGCGCGCAACTCCGGCGCACCGCTTTCCAGGTCGCCGATCTTCAGGTTGAGGCTGACCACGTAGCCGCCAATGCCCATCAACACCGCGACCAGCACGGCGCCTGTGGCCCACTTGGCGGTGGTGAAACGATCGAGCGCGTCCCACAACCGGCCGAAGCCTTTGTGCTTTTCGGCACGGGTGTCGATTTTCAGCGCGCGCTCGGCGGCCTTGGCGCCAACTCCGACGTAAGACAGTGCCACCGGCATCAGCAACAGCGAAGTGAAGATCAGCACCGCGACGCCGATGCTGGCGGTGATCGCCAGATCCTGGATCACCGGAATGTCGATCAGCATCAGCACCGCAAAGCCCACGGCATCGGCGAGCAATGCGGTGACGCCGGCAATGAACAGACGGCGGAAGGTGTAGCGCGCGGCGATCAGCTTGTGGGTGCCGCGGGCGATGTCCTGCATGATGCCGTTCATCTTCTGTGCCGCATGGGACACGCCGATGGCGAAGATCAAAAACGGCACCAGCACCGAGTACGGATCGATGGCGTAACCGAGCCAGGCGACGATGCCCAGTTGCCAGACCACCGCGACCAGCGAGCAGCCAACTACCAGCAGAGTGCTGCGCACGCAACGGGTGTAGGCGTAGATGATGGCCAGTGAAGTGACCACGGCCAGACCGAAGAACATCATCACCTGGATCAGGCCGTCGATCAGGTCGCCCATGAGTTTGGCGAAGCCGATCACCCGCACCTTGTAATGGCCGGTGCCTTCTACCCCGGATTTGCGCGCAGCGCTGTCGCCGGCGTATTCGATCTTGTCGCGCAACTGCTCTTCGAGCATCTGCGAGAACGCGTGGTAGTTGATGCGCTGGCCACCGGCGGCGGCTTTGTCCATCAGCGGCACGATCAGCATGGTCGACTTGAAGTCGCTGGCCACCAGGCTGCCGACAATGCCGGCGCGGGAAATGTTCTGGCGCAGTTGTTCGATCTGTTCAGGCTGCCCTGAATAGGTGTCGGGCATCACCGGGCCACCCTGGAAACCGTCCTCGGTGACTTCGGTCCAGCGTACCGCCGGGCTCCACAGCGACTTCATCCAGGCGCGGTCGACGCCTTCGGTGAGGAACAGTTGGTCATTGACCTGCTTGAGTACGTCGAGGTATTCGGGATCGAAAATATCGCCCTGGGTGTTCTCGACCACCACGCGCACCGAGTTGCCCAACCCGCGCAGGGAAGCGCGGTTTTCCAGGAAGTTCTGGATGTACGGCTGGCTCTGCGGAATCATCTTTTCGAAGCTGGGACGCAGCTCCAGGCGCGTCGCCGCCATGTAGCCGAGCACCACGGTGGCCAGGGCCATCAGCAGCATGAACAGCGGACGGAAGTTGAACACCAGGCGTTCCAGGCGGTTGCCGGAGCGGTGGTCGAAATCACGCAGATCGCGGATCACCGGCATGGCGTCTTGTTTGATGTTGCCCATGTCTGGGTTCTCGCTCTTAGGGTTCGAGGGCTGGATCGGCGGACAGCGTCCGGGCACCACGGCTTCCCGCCAGCACCAGTGCGCCGTCGGTGGACTGGGCAGCGCCGGCGACCGGCGTCGGTGCCGGTTGCCGCACCAGATGCATCTGCGCGCCCGTCCCCTGGCTGACCAGCATCTGCCCGCCCTGGGTGAACAAGCGATAATTGCCTCGGGCATCGATCAGGCCCGCGGTGATGCTGACGTGCAGGCCGCTGTCCAGCGCAGTCCAGCTCTGGCCGCCATCGGTGCTGCGCAGCACGTTGCCGCGCAGGCCGTAGACCAGCACTTCGCCGGGCTTGCCGAGCACGCCGAAGAAGCTGCCCTGATACGGCGTCGGCACGGCATTGAAGCGCTGGGCGCTGTCGTCCCACTTGAGCAACAGGCCTTGCTCGCCGGCGATGTACAACGCATCGCCAGTGGAGGCGATGGCGTTGAGGTGGAAGCCCTGCGGGTTGTCGGTGCGGTCCTGGAATGGCGTCCAGGTCTGGCCGCCGTCGTCGGTGCGCAGGATCAGGTTGAACACGCCGACCACATAGCCGGTTTTTTCATTGGCGAACCAGACGTCGAGCAGCGGTTTGTCCGCGCCCTGATCCAGTAGTCGTTGGCCTTCCATAGCCAACTGGGGCCATTGCTCGTTGCCCGGCTCGGCCTTGGCCAGCGCCGTGTAATGCTTGATCAGCAATTCGCCGATCTGGCGACCGTCGAGTTGCTTCTTCCAGGTCGCGCCGGCGTCGCTGCTGTGCAACACCACGCCGTCATTGCCCACCGCCCAGCCTTGGGTGGTGGTCGGAAAATTCACCGCAGTGAGGTCGGCACTGGCCGGTACGGCGGCCTGCTGCCAGTGGCTTCCCGAATCATCGGAAAACAGAATATGGCCACGCTGGCCGACGGTAATCACACGCCCGCCGGCGCGGGTCATGCCGGACAACGGGCTGTTGATCGCCAAGGCACTGCCCCTGGCGGGCAGGTCCAGCACATCGACGTAATCGGCCGCCTGGGCGATGCCCTGCGACAGGCCGAGCACAACGCCTAACGCCAAACGCACAATATTATTTTTATACGAACACATGCTGCGTCCTCTTCGGAAAACCGCGTCGTGCAGGTCATGTGGGAGCGAGCCTGCTCGCGATGGACGTTAACGATGACGCGTGCTTTCTGGATGCCCGCGTCGCCCTCTGGTCCATCGCGAGCAGGCTCGCTCCCACAATGGATCGTGGCTTAGCGAATACCGGCGCCGGCCAGGGATTCCGAAGACCATTGGGCCTTGGAGAGCGGCTCGATGTACTTGATGCCGCCGTAAGGGCCGACCACACCGTTGATGTTGTACGAACCACCGACCAGGTCGTAGATCATGAAGGGCGTGGAATCCGGAACCTGCTTGTCATAGCTCTGGCTGAGGAAGGCGAAGGAACCGCGATACAGCTGACCACGGGCGTCATATTGATCCGAGGCCAGAGCGGTCCAGCTGTCTTCGTCGAGGTAGAAGCGGCGCTTGGCGTAGATGTGACGGGCACCGGCCTTGAGGTTGCCTTCGACGACCCACACGCGGTGTTTTTCCCAGCGTACGAAGTCAGGCGACAGGTGATTGGCGGTGGTCAGCGACTTCGGATCCTGGACGTAGGTCAGCTTGTAGGTGTTGTAGGGCACGATCATTTCCTGCTTGCCCACCAGTTTCCAGTCGTAGCGGTCCAGCGCACCGTTGAACACGAACACGTCATCGTAGGTGCCCGCGCCGGCGGTACCCGGGTTAGGCGTGTCGTACGCCAGGCTCGGCGCCAGTTTCACCCGACGCTGACCCGGCAAGTACTGCCAGGCACGACGCGGCTGCTGCAACGGGTTGGCGGCGTCCTTGAGCATGATCGCCTCGCCGGCACGGCGCGCAGGGCCGGTGTACGCCAGCTTCATCTGGTAGTACACGTCGGCGCTGCTGATCGGCTGCGAGAGGTTTTCATAGATCGGGTAGGAGATGTTCGCTTGCCCGGTGGTCGCCAGGCTCGCCACGCCAGCCGAGTCGACGTTCCAGGAGTCGTACTTGGAGCTGATGCTGACGCCCTGGTAGCGCAACAGGAAGTTCCACATCGCTTCATTGCCCGACTGCGGAATCGGGAACGGAATGCCCGGTAGCACGTTGTCGATGGCCAGGCCACCTTCGAGGGACTTGGCGCCGCTGGCGTTCTTCACGCCGTTATCCAGAATGGCCTGGGGCAGCGAAACGGTGCGGTGCGTCGGGAACACGTCGACACGGAACGTCGGGAAACGCTTGGCCAGTTCTACCGTGGTTGCCGTGAGCTGCCCCTTGTATTGATCGACGTTCTTGCCGTCGATCACCAACAGCGGCTTTTCACTGGCAAAAGGATCCGGGCGCATGCTGTCGCCGGCTTTGAAGCTGGCCGGCGCGGTGGTCAGGCCACCGTTGTAGGCGGGGATGGAGCCATCGGCATTCCCGGCTTTTTCAGCCCCTACCTGTGTAAGGCTGGTACCCAGCTTGGCAGCTTCCTGAGTTGAAACAGCAGCCTGTGCCTGGGCGGCAAAGACCATGGCCAGCGAAGCGGCCAACACGGTTTGTACAAATTTCATCTTGTTATTCTCCTGCTTGCATTGAGCAAATCAGTGGTGAATCAGAATGTTGTTTTCATCGTCAGGTACAGGGCGCCACGGTCCTCGGTCGTGGCACCACCGCCGGAGAAGGACGAGTAGCCGCCGGCGTAGCAGGCGTAGTTTTCGTTGCCGCTGAAGGCGTTCGGGGTGGAGCCGTCACCGCCCTTCGAGCCGGTGCTCACGCCGCTGACGTTGCACTTGTCGGTCTGGCCGAAGGAGTCCACGTACTTCAGGTCGATAAAGTATTTGTTGTAGACAATGGCGCCCACGCCCACGGCATAGTTGCCGGTGTCCTTGGCCCCGCCACCGGAGACCGGCGACACGCCGTCGAGACCGACGTTGACGGACATTGGTGCGTTGAGGTCGACACCGGGGAAAACCTGATACCAGGTCGGTGTGAAATTGACTGCCAGACCCCAGTTGTCACGGGTCGGCGCGTCGATGCCGCGATAGCTGTCCTTGCCCTTGTAGAGCGCCTCGTTCTTGCTATCGAGCTTGAGCAGGTTGCTGTAGTACAGCTCGGCCAGCACGGTGGCCTGATCGAACACCGGGGTTTTCGGCAGGGTCATCAGACCGTTGAGCGTCCAGTGCAAGGTGTCGCCTGTGGCGCTCATGCTGTCGCCACGGCTCGGGGTGTCGTAGACCACACCGGTGGCGTCCGTACGTGCAGGCAGCAGACCCAGACCTTGACCCAGGCCCAGCGGGCTGCGGGTACTGACGATCGCCGGGATACTGGCCAGCGGCATATTGTGGCGAACGTTCAGGTCCGAACCGACGCTGATCCCGCCGACATCCTTGGACAGGCTCAGGCCTAGGATCTTGATGTTGTCGGCATAGGCCAGTTGATAGGTGGCGGTGTCCAGCGAATTGAGGGTGTTGATCACCGCCGGGACCTGCCCTGCCGGGCGGGTGCCGTTCGGGTTGGCCGAGGTAATGCCCCTGGCGTCCAGATAGGCTTGCGGCAGGATTTCCGAGGTTTCGCGGTAGTAAACGCCGAGGGTGCCATCCAGCCACGCCGGCGACCACTTGGCCATGACGCCCCAGTCGCCGCTGTCATGCGGTGTCAGGTCCTTGCCGCGACGCACATTGGTCAAGGCGTTGCACGGTGCCAGGCCACAACCCAGCGGGCTGCCCGGTACCACGGCGTTGGTGTTGCCCAACAGGAACGATTGCGCGCCGAAGCCGACCAGGTCGGAACCGCCGTAATAGGTGCCCGCTTCCGGCAGGCGCGCGGCATCCCAATTGAGGAAGTACTGGGCACCCACGGTCAGCTCGGGATTGACGGTGAACGTCATCGACAGCTGGTTACGCGGAACGAACAGTTCCTTGGCTTCGGTACCCGGCGACGCGGCAAGCTTGGCCAGGTCGAGGCCGGACTGGCCATAGCTGACCGAGTGCACCGGGTTGAGAATGGTCTCGCCCCAGAACACGTTGTGTTGACCGGCCTTGGCGCTGAACATCGACTCCTCGCCCACTTCGGTGCTGTAGAACACGAAGGCATCGAGGATTTCGCCCGAAGGACCGCTGTAGTAGCGCTGGGCATAGTTGCTCAGGTGCGGGCTGCCGTTGCCGACGTTGTCACGGGTGACCCCGGCCAGGCGCGGGTCGTTGGCAATCAGGCCCGAACGCGCATCGTTGCCGTTGACGAACGGGTTGGAATTGGAGCCGGTGTTGTCATAGGCCTTGTCGTACCAGCTGGCGGCGCTGACGCGAAAGCCCATGGCGTTCTTGTAGACCACATCCATTTCGGTCAACAGGTCGATACGGTTGGTGATGTTGGTGCCGGCCTTGCGGAAGTTATAGTCGCCGTCGTTGTTGTTCGGCGTTCCCAACATGCGTTTGTCGGCGCTTTCGGTGCGCACGCCATAGTTGTACTTGATGGTGTTATCCACCCGTACGTTCCAGTCCGGATTCCCCGTCTCGATTTCGGCCGCATGGGCCACCGGTACGGTTGCCGCGAGAATGGCCGAGGCCAGCAAGGTGTAGCGTGGAGCGGTGAAGCCGTGACTCTTGTTGTTGTGCATTGCGTTGTCTCCGCCTTTTTGTATTTGTTTTTAGCGCAGCCGCCCTCACGCAAACCTCTTCGTGTTTGCGTTTAAGGAATGAGGGCAAATGCCGGTGGCGTACTGCCAGTCCAGCTCCTTGTACTAGCGGTCCAGCTCCAGGATGAGTGCTTCGGCTTGCGGCCAGTGGCCAAATCCTGCGGCCGGATTGAGGTGACCGACATCGCCCAGGTTGAGCAATTCGGCGCCCCAGCCTTCTGCCATGCGGGTGACCGCAGGCAGCGTGGCAAGGTGATCGTTGGTGCTGCCGGCGACGATGCTGCGAAATGGCAGCGGGCCTTGTGGCAGAGGATTCCAGCCCTGGCTACGCAGGGTTTCGGAAGATGGATAGTTTGCCGGCCAGACCGCATCGAGGTCCGGTGGTGCGGCCAGCAAAGCGCCCTTGATCGGACGGCTGTAATGCGCAGCCCAGTGCGCGACCATCAGTACGCCGGCACTGTGGGCCACCAGAATCACCGGCCCGTCGATCTGCTCGAGTTCGTGCTGGATGGCCCGCACGCGAGCCATGCAATCGAGCTTGTCGGTCTCCAGCGGCGGGACGCTACGCACCTTGCTCAGCCTGGCTTGCAGCAACGTTTGCCAATGTTCGGCCACGTGCTCGCGCAGACCTGGAACGATCAGAACGGTGGCGGCAGTTTGCAGTTTGTCCACGGTGAACACCTTCGCTTTCTCGATAACTCGACTGGCTGTTTGCGCCAGGGGCTTTTTGTAGGCTCGACATTAAAGAGCGCCCACCCGAAGCGCTTTACATTGGACGTCAGGCACTTTTCTTTTGATGACAAATTGTCCGACACTCAGACGCGTGACCGTCGGTCTAAAAAACCCAGCAGGTTGGCGCAAGGTCACTGTAATCAACGGATGAGCGCTGATGGCTCCCTGCAGCGTAGAAGATGGGTGAGCGCACAGCATGAAAACCATCGACGACATGACAACTGTTCAACTGTTGATACGCTGGATATAGTCGCCACGCTCACGCCAATCGCCATCGGCACAGGGAAGCCCCTCGCATGACCAAGCTTGTTCGCGCCGCCGTCTTGACCAACTACCTTGAGGTCACCCAGTACCTGGGTTTCAACCCGCGCGACGTGCTGGCCGCTGTCGGCCTGAGCAGGGCCCAACTGCAAGCCCCTGAACATCGCATCCAGATCGATGCCGCCGTACGCCTGCTGGAAGACTCCGCCACCGCCAGCGGTTGCCAGACCTTCGGCCTGAGCATGGCCGAGTCGCGCCAGCTCTCGGACTTCGGCGTGGTCAGCCTGCTGCTCAGCCACCAGCGCACCCTGCGCGATGCCTTGCAGGTCGTGGTGGACTACCGACACCTGATGAACGACTCGCTGGCCATCTTCATCGAAGAGGCCGGCAAGATGGTGATCATTCGCGAAGAGGTGGTCACCGAAACGCCCATGCCAAGCCGCCAGGCCACGGAGCTGGCCATCGGCGTGATGTTCCGGCTGTGCTCGGCCCTGCTGGGCAGTCACTGGCACCCCTACAGCGTCAACTTCATGCACCAGGCACCGGACAACCTGCACCTGCACCGCCGGCTGTTTGGTTGCAAACTGGAGTTCGGCAGCGAGTTCAACGGCATCGTCTGCCCCGACATCAGCCTCGACATGACCAACCCCAACGCCGACCCGGCCATGGCCCGCTACGCCCAGAGCTACCTCGACTCGCTGCAGGGCCACGAAGGCACCTCGATGCTGTTCGAAGTACGCAAGGCGATCTACCTGTTGCTGCCCATGGGGCGCGCCACCATCGAACAGGTCTCCCAAAGCCAGGGCATGAACGTGCGCACCCTGCAACGCCGCCTCAAGGACGACGGCTGCGCCTTCAACGACGTGATCAACGATGTGCGTCGAGACCTGGTGCTGCGTTACCTGGACAACCCGAACTACTCGCTGAGTCGGATTGCCGACATGCTTGGGTATTCGATGGCGAGCTCGTTTACGCGGTGGTTTATCAGCCAGTTCGGGATGCCGCCGGCGACGTGGCGGGCGCAAAAACAATCCACAGCAAAACCTGGCGCAGGCCCGAAAGAGTCCTGAGTCGAGCGCACAAAAAAGGTTCTTCATGCAGGAGCCAGCTTGCTGGCGATGGACTCCAGTGGGCCGCGTTCATCCAGTTCACCCGCGTTATCGTTAACGACCATCGCAGGCAAGCCAGCTCCCACAAAGAACCGCGCCCACGCTGAAACTGTAGGAGCCAGCCTGCTGGCGATGGACTCAAGTACGCCGCGTTCATCCGGTTCACCCGCGTTATCGTTAACGACCATCGCTGGCAAGCCAGCTCCCACAAAGGACCGTGCCCACGCTGAAACTGTAGGAGCCAGCTTGCTGGCGATGGACTCAAAAGCGCCGCGTTTATCCGGTTCACCCGCGTTATCGTTAACGACCATCGCTGGCAAGCCAGCTCCCACAAAGGACCGTGCCCATGCTGAACCTGTAGGAGCCAGCCTGCTGGCGATGAACTCAAGTGCGCCGCGTTCATCCAGTTCACCCGCGTCATCGTTAACGACCATCGCTGGCAAGCCAGCTCCCACAAAGGACCGTGCCCACGCTGAAACTGTAGGAGCCAGCCTGCTGGCGATGGACTCCAGCACGCCGCGTTTATCCAGCTCACACGCGTCATCGTTAACGACCATCGCTGGCAAGCCAGCGCCTGCAAGCGACCACGTCCGAGTCCAAACCAGTGAAAGCAAAAAAAACGGCGACTGCTGGTACAGTCGCCGCGAAAGACCGGTGTTTGTGACACCGGTCGAGAGCCCCACGGCATGAGGAGTCAACGCCGTGTGGCCCTGCCATAAAACCTGTGCGTGATGAGGCGTTCAGAGCCCCCAGCGCAGCAGCAACAGCACCAGCACGACGAGGAACACCGTCTCCCCGACCATCAGCAGGATCGGCTTGATCCCGACCGCCGCCAGCTCACGCAAGCGGGTCTTCATGCCCAGGGCACTGATGGAAATCACCAGGCACCAGCGCGACAGTTCGTTGACCGTGCCTTGCACCGCAGGCGCGATCCATCCAGTGCTGTTGATGCAGGCCAGGATCAGAAAGCCGACGGCGAACCACGGCAACAACGGCGGGCGCTTGCCGGTCGGGTCGGCGCCTTGCATGCGGGTGATCATGGCGGCGGTGACGATCACCGGCAGCAGCATGGCAACACGCATCAGCTTGACCACCGTGGCCGTGTCGCCGGTCTCGGTCGACATGCTGTAGCCGGCGCCGACCACCTGGGCTACGTCGTGGATCGTGGCGCCGAGGAACACGCCCGCCACCTGCGGCGATAACTCTAGCCAGTTGGCGATCATCGGGTAGACGATCATCGCCAGGGTCGACAGCGCCGAGACGCCGATGACGGTAAACAGTGTGGCCCGCTCTTTCTGCGGATGGTTCGGCAGCGCTGCTGCCAGTGCCAGGGCCGCCGAGGCGCCGCAAATGGCAGTCGCGCCACCGGTGAGCATGCCGAACAGGCGCTGGAAACCCAGGGCCTTGGCGGCGATCACAGAGACGCTGATGGTCACTACCACCAGGATCACCACCAGCGCAATCGGCTTCCAGCCCAGCGCCGCCATTTGCTCCAGGGTGATGCGCATGCCCAGCAACGCCACGCCAATGCGCAGCACCGTGCGGGCGGTGAACTCGATACCGGCCTTGCACGGACCGTCATCGGCGAGAAAATTCAAGGCCATGCCCAACAGCAAGGCGAACAGCATGACCGGCGCACCGTAATGCTCGGACAGGAACGACGCGGCGGCCGCCACGATCAGGCTGACGATAAACCCCGGTGCCAGTTCGCGCGTGCGACTGTGGATGCGGGTGAGAGCAATGGCGCTCATGGCGCGGCCTCCTCGGAAACGATGACGATAAACGCCTGGCCGTCGATGATCTCGACCGGGTAGTTGGTGACTTTGACTTGCCTGGAGTTGAGCATGTAGCCGCTGTGCAAATCGAAGCGCAGGCCATGGGCGCAGCATTGAATCACCCGGCCCTCAAGGCGCCCGCCACACAGCGAAGCGCCCTGGTGCGGGCAGCTGTCGTCGATGGCAAACAGCTGCCCGTCGACGTTGAACAACGCCAGGCTTTTGTCCTCGAATTCGAACAGCGCCCGGCCACCGGCCTGCGGGTGTTTGCCGGCCGGCACGGGAATGCGCCGGGTCATGCTGGCTGCCGCTCGCGATCACTTTCCTTGAGGGCCTCGTTCATGGCACCGAGCAGCGCCTGAGCGGGTTGTGCACCGATCACCGTCATGCGGTTGTCGAACTTGAAGCTCGGCACGCCACTGGTCGCGCCGGGAGATCCTTCGAACGGCGTGGCATCGCCCTTCAGGCATTCGAGCAGCCCTTCCGGAGCGACGCCGCAGGAGCGGGCAATGGCCAGCAAGGTCTCGCGGCAACCGAGGTTTTCGCGTCTCAGGAAGTAAGCGGAAAACAGTCGTTCGAGCAACATTTCACGCTGACTGGCATTGCCCAGTTCGCTGACACGCTCGAACAAACGATGGGCGTCTGCGGTGTTGGGCATCGTCTCGATACGGCTGAGGTCGATGGCCAGGCCGACCGCACTGGCCGCCTGCTGTACCTGCTTCTGGCGCATGGTCATGGCGTCGGCATTGCCCAGGCGTTTGCGGTAGAAATCGGCGAAGGGTTCACCCTCTACCGGTATCTGAGGCAACAACTGCACGCCATGCCACACCGTGGTGATCTGCACATCCGGGTGACGACTGCGAAACTGCACCTGCGCATGCTCCAGTTGGCGTTTGCCGATCAGGCACCAGGGGCAGATAAAATCGAAAAACACATCAATACGTAAACGACGACTCACAACTTCACCTCTAAACCCGCTTCACCAACAGGGTCAGGCACGCTCTGACCCTGAAGCCGGGCAATATCTTTGTGGTAGTGACACTTGGCATAAAAGAACACCGCTGCCGCCGCGAGGCTGACCAGTGGCACCAGTTGAAACGCGGCATGCAGACCGATGAGGTCGGACACCCGGCCGGTGATGAACGGCCCCGGTGCCAGCCCCAGCATGTTGTTGGCCAGGGTCAGTGTGGCGAACGCCGTACCGTGCACCGAGTAATGGGTCAGGTTGGCAACCATCGCACCGGCGGGGCCGGTGGTGCCTGTGGCAATCGCCATGCCCAGGCAGATCAGCAGCAGTTGCACTGGCCCTGCCTGCAAGGCAAACGCCGCCGACAACAGCAGGCAACTGCCCAGGCAGAAGCCGATGGCCAGGCTGACCTTGCGCTCCGGCGAGTTGCGACACAGGCGATCGCTGAGCATGCCGCACAGGATCATGCCCGCACCGCTGCACAACACGATGATCGCCGCCATGCCGCCGGCCTTGTCGGTGGGCATGTCGTAGTAGCGGTTGAGGTAGCTGGGAATCCACACCATCACCGTACCGCCGACGAACAACTGCAAGCCGCTGGCGATATAGGTCGACACCACCGAACGGCTGGACCACAGCGTACGCAGCGGACGCTTGACCGCCGCAGCCGTCTTGTTCGCAATCTGCGCGGCACGCTGTGGCGCAATGCGCGCTTCCTTGACGATGAGCGGATAAATCATCGCCAGCACCAGGCCAAACAACGACATGCCGGCGAACGACCAGCGCCAGCCCAGCTTGGCGGCAATCGCACCACCCAACGCCATGCCCAACACCGAACCGAACATGCCGCCTGCCATGAAGGCACTGGCCAGGGTGGCCCGCATGTGTTTGGGGAACACCGAAATCACCACCGCAATGCCCACGCTGCCGTAGGCGGCTTCGCCGACACCGACCATGAACCGTGCGATGAACATCTGCTGGTAGTCCTGCGCCAGCGCGCAACCCAGGGTTGCCACGCTCCACAGGAACGCCATCAGCGCCAGGCTCTTGACCCGGCCGAAACGGTCCGCCATCAACGACAGGGGAAACGTCAGCAGGCCGACCATCAGGGCGACGATGCCGCTGAGCAGACCCAGCTGTCCGTCGCTCAACGCCCACTCAGTCTTGAGCAGTGGGAATACCGCGTTCAGTACCTGACGCGACATGTAATCGGAAATCAACAGGCCGAACGTCAAGGCAAAGACGATCCAGGCATATTGGCGCGCAACGCCGACTCCGCTGGAGTCGTCATCGTCAGCGGCTATTGGGTGAAAGGCCATGCAGCCTCCTCAAGAGCTTTGTTTTATTTTTGTTATCAAGCGTGTAACGGTCAGGCGGACGAGAGGTCACGGCCTCTCGTCCCGACCCTCGGTCAACCGCGTTGCGGTACACCTTTTTGCCCAGCCTTGCGGTTGGGGGCCATGCCGTTGGCCAACAGGGTTTCTTCGATGGTTTCGTACTGCACGCCGATGCGGTAGATCTCGCGGGCTTCTTTGCCGGTGGCGATTTCGCGGCCCAGTTCGTGGGCGATGCGCACGGTTTGCCGGATCTGCGCCACCGAGCCGAAACGATCGCCCTTGTGATCAATGATAGTGTCTTCATTGCCCACGCGCGGGTGCATGCCCATGGCCATCGACATGGTGTTGAACGGCATGACGTTCTTGAGCAGCGATTCGGAGGTCAGGGTGCAACCGTCCGGCGCGCGGTGGATGAAGTTGAAGAAGTTGAACGGGTTCGGGCCGTCGAAGCCGCCGCCGATGCCGATCCAGGTCAGGTTCAGCGGGCCCTTGTAGATGCCCCTGCGCACCAGGCGCTCGAGGGTTTCCATGGCGTGCATGCCGGTCAACTGGAAGTGCGGCTGGATGCCGTTGTCCATCAGGCGCTTGAGGTGCTCGGCAACCCAGGCAGGGCCGGCCGGTACGGTCATTTCGCTGTAGGCAGCCTGGGTCAGCGGATTGGCCAGGGAAGTGCCTTCCAGGTATTCCGGATACAGCAGCTCCATGATGTTCATCTGGGTGGTGTTGATCGCCACGGTGACCTGATCCGGCTTGGGGGTCAGCTCGGCCAGCATGTGGCGGGTGTCGTCGGACAGCCACTTGGCCGCTTCGCCATCGCTTTCCGGGGCGAAGGAAATCGAACCGCCGACCTGGATGATCATGTCCGGCACGGCTTCACGCACACCGGCAATCAGCTCGTTGAATTTCGACAGGCGCTTGGAGCCCTTGCCGTCCAGTTCACGCACGTGCAAGTGCAGAACCGTGGCACCGGCTTCATAGCATTCGACCGCTTTCTGGACTTGCTCGTCCATGGTCAACGGGATGTCTTCCGGGAAGTCTTCCGGCATCCACTCCGGGCCGTACGGGGCCACGGTGATGACTACCTTTTCCATGTTTTCCGGGTGCAGCGAGTCGTCGAAGAATTGCATGGTCTACTCCAGTTCTTATGATTGTCCCGCCCACCCGGGATCGTGCCGGGCAGGCGTGTTTACGAGTGCGGATGCAGGTGGCGTTCGATCAGAACGTCTTGTCGCCGATGATCCCGGCACGTTCCATCTTGCGATGGCAGGGCGGGTAATCCATGACGGCGTAATGCTGGGTACTGCGGTTGTCCCAGATGGCGATGCTGTTCGGCTTCCAGCGCCAGCGCACCTGATACTCAGGGATGTACGCCTGACTGATCAGGTAGCGCAGCAACTCGCCAGCGCCGGGGTTGGCGTCCTGGCCGAAGCGCACCCGCTCAGGGGTGTGGTAGTTGCTGAAGTGGGTGGTGAACGCGTTGACGAACAGCACCTTCTCGCCGGTTTCCGGATGGGTGCGCACCACCGGGTGCTCGGCGTCCGGGTACATCGCCTTGAGCGCCAGGCGTTTTTCAATCGGCATCGCCGCACCGAAGCTCGCTTCGATGCTGTGGCGGGCACGCAGGTCGGCGATCTTGACCTTTACGTCTTCCGGCAAGTTCGCATAGGCCTGGACCATGTTGGTCCACATGGTGTCGCCGCCCACTGGCGGGCATTCCACGCAACGCAGCACGCAGCCCATCGGCGGTGCTTCGCGCCAGGTGGCGTCGGTGTGCCAGGCGTTTTCATAGCGGTCCATCGGCTGGTCCGGATTCTTGTAGATCCGCACCAGCCCAGGATGATCCGGATCACTGCCGGCCACCGGATGATCTTCCAGCTCGCCGAAGCGTCGGGCGAAGGCCACGTGCTCGGCACGGGTGATGTCCTGATCGCGCAGGAACACCACGCGGTGCTTGAGCAACTGGGCACGAATCTCGGCAAACAGACCGTCGTCATGCACCGCGTCGGCCAGGTTGACGCCGATCAGTTCGGCGCCAATGCTGCAGGTCAATTGTTCGACTTTCATGGCTGGCCGCTCCTTAAACGACGAAAATCGAAGAGCCGGTCGTCTTGCGCGATTCAAGGTCGCGATGGGCCTGCACCGCGTCCTGCAAGGCGTAGTGCTGGTTGATCTCGATCTTGATCCGGCCGCTGCCGACGTGGTCGAACAACTCGCCAGCCAGGGCGGCTTTTTCGGCGGGGTCGCTGATGTAGTTGGCCAGGGCAGGACGGGTCAGGTACAGCGAACCTTTCATCGCCAGCATCACTGGGTCGAACGCCGGGATCGGTCCGGATGCGGTACCCACGCAGACCATCAGGCCACGGGGTTTCAACGAATCCAGCGAACCCATGAAGGTGTTCTTGCCAACACTGTCGAACACCACGTTGACGCCCACGCCGTCGGTCAGTTCGCGAACGCGAGCGGCGACGTCTTCATGGCTGTAATTGATCGTATGGTCACAACCGTGAGCCCGGGCGATTTCCGCCTTTTGTTCGGTCGACACCGTGCCGATCACGTTCAGGCCCAGCAACTTGGCCCACTGCGAAACGATCAGGCCGACACCGCCGGCAGCGGCGTGCAGCAGGATGCTATCGCCGGCCTTGAAGTCGTAGATGCGGCGCATCAGGTACGAAGACGTCAGGCCGCGCATGGTCATCGCGGCAGCGGTTTCGAAGCTGATGGTTTCCGGCAGCTTGATCAGCGGCGCGGCCGGGATCAGGCGCTCAGTGCTGTAGGCACCGAGGGTATTGAGAAAACCGGTGTAGGTGACGCGGTCACCGACTTCGACGTTGGTGACCCCTTCACCAACGGCCTGGACCACGCCGGAAGCCTCGACGCCCATGCCATTAGGCATAGGAATCGGATAGGTACCGTTGCGGAAATAGGTGTCGGCGTAGTTCAAGCCAACCGCCACATGACGCAGACGAACCTGGCCTGGACCGGGTTCGCCGACTTCGACGTCCTCGTAACGTAGAACTTCGGGACCACCGGTTTCATAAAAGCGTACGGCTTTGGCCATTTTTCTTATTCTCCAATCTGCAATATGGGCGTGTTGCATCGAATTGCGCTGATTGGACTGTAGGACGCGGCCTGTTGTGACGCTTCTCATCAGGCGACAATGGCTTTTCATTTCATGACAGGCAGGGCCGTTCCCTCCTTGCCGTCGCTCGGCTGGTCCCCGGTTTTTTCGCCAGCGGCCGGTGCTTGCGGGTTGCCGAATCCGGCCTTGGCATTTTCAGCCTTGCTCTTGTGGATATCGCAGCCCTCCAACTCGCTGACCTGGGTGCAACCGGACTGCTCAAGCTGTTTGCGGTACTTGTCGTTGATGGCATGGGCCGGGGATTGGGCAACGAGCAAAATGACCAATGCCGGCAGGATGATTTTGTACATGCGTTCCTCTCTCCCACTGAAATGCCGGCACAGGGTGCGGCAGACTTACTCTAGCCTGTCCCATCGTCACCTGCGCTATCATCGCCCGCCTCGATGCCCCAAGAGCCTTGACCCCGGATGTCCGAAACACTGCCACTGCCCGATGATCACCCAGCCCTGCCGCCGGTCCTGGCGGGCCCGCTGCTGCGACGCCTTGAGCCCACGCGGCTGGTGCTGTGGCTGGTGGGTTCCAGGGCGCTGGCGCTGACCTTGCGCCTGCAGGGCGTCGGTGACATCCGCCTCGATAGCGGGCAATGCACGGTGATTGCCGTAGGGGCTCATGCCTTTGTGCACTTGATCGACGTGCCACTCGATTGCGCCTTGCCCTGCGACGAGTCGATCGACTACGACCTGCTGATCGACGGTGCAGAAAAAGGCATCGCCGACTGGGCGCCGCACCTGCTGTACGGAGATGCCCATTGTCCGAACTTCGTCCTGCGCGCACGGGTCGATCAATTGCTGCACGGCTCTTGCCGCAAGCCTCACCACCCGGCGGCAGACGGCTTGCTCTGCGTCGACCGGTTGCTGGCGCAGGAACATGCAGCCAAGGACCGCCCGGCACTGCTGATGATGACCGGCGATCAGGTCTACGCCGACGATGTCGCGGGACCGATGCTGCGGGCGATTCACGCCTTGATCGAGCGCCTGGGCCTGTTCGGCGAGCACCTCGAAGGCGCTGTGGTCAGCGACAGCGCCAGGCTCTACGAGCATCCGGCCAGTTACTACCACCGTGCGGACCTGCTGCCGGCGCTGCAAAGCAATGAAACCCTGCGCGAGCGTTTCTTCGGTGGCGCACGCAAGCCGATCTTCACCAGCAGCAGTGCCGACAATCACCTGGTGACCTTCGCCGAAGTCATGGCCATGTACTTGCTGGTCTGGTCCCCAGTGCCCTGGACCCTGATCGCGCCCCAGGCACCGACGCTGACACCGGAACGGCTCAAGCGCTACGCCCTGGAACAGACGCGCATCGATGCCTTCACGGCCGGCCTTGGCAACGTCGCGCGGGCACTGGCGCATCTGCCAACGCTGATGATTTTCGACGACCACGACATCACCGATGACTGGAATCTGTCCGCCCAATGGGAGGAAACGGCCTACGGCCATCCGTTCTCCCGACGCATCATCGGCAACGCGCTGCTGGCGTACATGCTGTGCCAGGGCTGGGGCAACAACCCGGATGCCTTCGCTGCCGAGCTGGAGAAGGCCGCCGTGTTGAGCGCCAGTGGCGATGACCGCTACCTCGATAGCGCGGTCCAGGACGACTTGATCAATGATCTGCTGAAATTCCAGCACTGGCATTACGTACTGCCGACCACCCCGGCCATGGTCGTGATCGACACCCGCACCCGGCGCTGGCGCAGCGAAATGAACCTCAAGCAGCCTTCCGGCCTGCTCGACTGGGAAGCCCTGAGCGAACTGCAACAGGAACTGCTGGACCATCCGAGCGCGATCATCGTTTCGCCGGCGCCGATCTTCGGCGTCAAACTGATTGAAACCGTGCAGCGGGTCTTCAGCTGGTGCGGCTATCCACTGCTGGTGGACGCGGAAAACTGGATGGCCCATCGCGGTGCGGCCCAAGTGATCCTGAACATTTTCCGCCACTCGCGCACGCCGGGTAACTACGTGGTGCTGTCGGGCGATGTGCACTACTCCTTCGTCTATGAAGTGCTGATCCGCCACCGCAAGGCCGGGCCACGCATCTGGCAGATCACCAGCAGCGGCATCAAGAACGAATTCCCCCCCACCCTGCTCGAGTGGTTCGACCGCCTCAACCGCTGGCTGTACTCACCACGCTCGCCACTGAACTGGCTGACCAAACGTCGACGCATGCGCATCGTGCCGCATGTCCCGGAACACGCCGAAGCCGGAGAGCGGCTGTGGAACTCGGCGGGGATCGGGCAGGTGTTCTTTAATGAAAAGGGTCAGCCGCAGGACATTTTTCAACACAACGCCAATGGCTCGCCAAAGACACGAATGGTTGCGCCGGAGGGTGAGTACTAAAGGTATAACCCCTGTGGGAGCGAGCTTGCTCGCGATGGCGGCGTATCAGTCGACATCGATGTTGGCTTTGAGTCCGTCATCGCGAGCAAGCTCGCTCCCACAGTGATCCTCGTCAGGCACATAGGTAGAGGCAACTCGGCATGAACCTCACCCGCACCCTGATCATCGGCAACTCCGGCTCCGGCAAAAGCTGGCTGGCGCAGCGACTGGCCGAGCAATTGCGTGTGCCCTGGACCGATCTTGACAGGATTCACTGGCTGTCCGACGAACACAGCATCGCTCGCCCCCGAAATGAAGCGCTGGGAATGGCACGGATCGCGGCCGATGAAGAGCGCTGGTTGATCGAAGGCGTGTATGGCTGGATCGCCAGCGAACTCCTGTCACGGGCGACTGCGCTGATCTGGTTGAGCCTCGGGGACGAGGATTGCGTGGCCAACATTCGCCGACGGGAAACACAGGATGACGAACGGTTGGTGGCCTTGCTGGAGTGGGCGGGCAGTTATCGCAAGCGTGATGATTCAAGTGGATTTGCTGCGCATCAGCGGTTGTTCGAAGGCTTTACCGGTTCGAAAATTCAATTGATGGATTGGAAAGAAATCACCGACTTCGCTTCAGAAGTAGGAACAATACCTATCAGTTAAGGCACAAAACCTGTGGGAGCGAGCTTGCTCGCGATGGCGATTGCACAGTCAACATCGTCGTTGACAGACACTCCGCTATCGCGAGCAAGCTCGCTCCCACAGGATTTGCGGTGCGCACGGCCTTATCCGATCGGCATCACGCTGTAGGGCCGTGTTTCAAGCCTCTTTCACCACACCACTCACCCCCCTGACAATCATCTCCACCTCCCGCTCATCCAGAGTCAACGGCGGTAGCAGGCGAATGGTTTTCCCCCGCGTGACGTTGATCAGCAAGCCATGATCCCGCGCAGCGATCAGGCTCAGGTCGCGGATCGGTTGCTTGAGTTCGATGCCGATCATCAGCCCCAGACCACGGATCGCAATGACGTTCGGGTTGCCCACCAACTCGGTGCGCAATCTGTCGAGCAGCCGCGCACCCTGGCGCCGGGCGTTTTCCAGCAGTCCTTGTTCTTCAACGATATCCAGCACGGTGCAACCGACCCGGCAGGCCAATGGATTACCGCCGAAAGTGCTGCCGTGGCTGCCCGGCGTGAACAGGTCGGCCGCCTTGCCACGGGCCAGGCAAGCGCCGATGGGCACGCCGTTGCCCAAGCCTTTGGCCAGGGTCATGACGTCCGGAACGATGCTTTCGTGCTGGAAGGCGAACCACTGGCCGGTGCGGCCGATGCCGGTCTGGATTTCATCGAGCATCAACAGCCAGGAGCGCCGGTTGCACAGTTCGCGCACGGCCTTGAGATACCCCGGTGGCGCCAGTTGCACGCCGCTTTCGCCCTGGATCGGCTCCATCAGCACCGCCACGATCCGCGAGCCGTAAATCTCTTGCACCTTGTCCAGTGCGTCGAGGTCGCCGAACGGCACTTTGACGAAATCCCCCGGCAGCTGGTTGAACCCCAGGCGCACCGCCGGGCCGTCGCTGGCCGACAAGGTGCCGAGGGTGCGGCCATGGAACGCGTTCTCCATGACCACCACCAGCGGCTGTTCGATACCTTTGTGCCAGCCATGCAGCCGGGCGATTTTCAGTGCGGTTTCGTTGGCTTCGGCCCCGGAGTTGTTGAAAAACGCCCGGTCCATGCCCGCCAGCCGCGTCAGTTTCTGCGCCAGCCGCTGTTGCCAGTCGATGCTGTAGAGGTTCGACGTGTGCAGCAGCAACCCGGCCTGTTCAACGATGGCGGCGACGATTTTCGGATGGGAGTGGCCGACGTTGGTCACCGCCACACCGGCGACTGCATCCAGGTATTCGCGACCGGACTGATCCCACAGGCGAGTGCCCAGGCCCTTGTCGAAACTCAAGGCCAGGGGTTGGTAAGTGCTCATCAGGCAGGCGGCGGTCATGACGTCAAGCTCCAGCAAGGGTCGGTGGTTTTGCAGTATGGTTAGCCACCTGAGCTGGATAAACGCTGTAAAACTTCAATCATTTAAAAGCTGGGCTTGATAATGGATCTGTTCCAGGCAATGAGCGTCTATGTAAAAGTGGTGGAGACCGGCAGCATGACCGCCGCCGCTTTGCAGTGCGATATGTCCACGACCATGGTCGGCAACCACCTCAAGGCCCTGGAGCAGCGCCTGGGTGTGCGCCTGCTCAACCGCACGACGCGGCGTCAACGGCTGACCGAGTTCGGCGTCGCGTATTACCAGCGTTGCCTGGAAGTGCTGGGGCTGGTGGCCGATTCCGAGCGTCTGGCCGAGCAGGCCCTCGACGAACCGAGCGGGACGCTGCGCATCACCGCTCCCCTGACCTTCGGCACCGAACGCCTGGCGCCGGCACTGAGTGAGTTCAGCCGGCAAAACCCGCGGGTGAAACTCGACGTGGTACTGACCAACAGGCGCCCGGATCTGCTGGAAAACGGACTGGACGTAGCCTTTCGCCTCGGCGCGCTGGAGCCCTCCAACCTGATCGCACGCCCGCTGATCGACTACACCCTGACCATGTGCGCATCACCGGACTATCTGGCCCGTCGCGGCACACCGCAAACGCCTGAAGACCTGCGACACCACGACTGCCTGTCCTTTGCCTATCCAGCCGGGGATGACTGGCAATCGGTGCAAAAGGAATGGCGCCTGGCCGGTCCCGAGGGCGAAGTCAGCGTGGGGGTCAGCGGGCCGATGCTGATCAACAGCTCGGCCGGTTTGCATCAGGCGGCGCGGACCGGCATGGGCATCGTGATGATGCCCGATGCCCTGGTCGAGCAGGACCTCAAGGACGGAAAACTGTTGGCCTTGATGCCCGATTACTGCCCGCCCAGCCGGCCGATGCACCTGGTCTATGCCCAGGATCGCCACCGTTTGCCGAAACTGCGACGCTTCGTCGAATTCGCCGTACAGATGTGGGGCAAGCACTAGTCGGCCGAACAGGCATGCACGCTGATCGCCATTTACCTCCCCGCCTTCACCAGCACCGGCTGTTCCTGATAACGATTCGGGTACAGCTGCTTCAACTGCGCAACCTTCGGCAAATCATTGATCACGATATACGGATAGGTCGGATGCTCGGTCAGGAAATCCTGATGTTCCTCCTCCGCCGGGTAGAAACCGTTGAAGGTTTCAAGTTTGGTGACGATCGACTTGTCGAAGGCATGGGCGGCGTCGAGCTGGGCGATGTAGGCCTGTGCGACCCGCTGCTGCTCGGCACTTTTGGTAAAGATCGCCGAACGATACTGGGTGCCGGTGTCCGGTCCCTGGCGATTGAGTTCGGTCGGGTTGTGCGCCACCGAGAAGTAGATTTGCAGCAAGGTGCCGTAGCTGACCTGGCTCGGATCGAAAGTCACTTCGACAGATTCCGCATGGCCGGTATTGCCGTTGCTGACACGCTCGTATTGCGCCGTGTTGGCCGCGCCACCGGCGTAGCCGGAAACCGCATTTTTCACACCTTTGACGTGCTGAAACACCCCTTGCACGCCCCAGAAACAACCGCCGGCGAACACTGCCGTTGCGCTTTGAGCCTGGGTGGTTTCGTCAAGGGCCGGCGGCGGAATAACGACGGCTTCTTCAGCACCTCTGAGAGAGAACGCCGAGCATGTCCCGATAACGCCAACGGTGGCCAGTGCCAACAGCGTACGGCGCCAGGTGAGCAAGTTTTTCATGTAAGGAACTCCTGAATGATCCAAGGGGGCAGGCAGTCAAAAATCAGACGGCTCGGGGCTCGAACTTCATCGCCAGGCCGTTCATGCAATAGCGCAGGCCGGTGGGTTTCGGGCCGTCATCGAAGACATGGCCCAGATGCCCGCCACAGCGTCGGCAGTGCACCTCTTCGCGGACCATGCCGAACGCACGGTCCTGACGGGTCGCCACGGCCTTGTCCAGCGGTGCCCAGAAACTCGGCCAGCCGGTACGGCTGTCGAACTTGGTGGCCGAGGAAAACAGCGGCAGATCGCACCCGGCACAGACGAAGGTGCCGTCGCGGTGCTCATTGTTCAGCGGGCTGCTGTAGGCCCGTTCGGTGCCCTCCTCGCGCAGGATGTCGTACTGCTCGTCACTGAGGATCGCGTGCCATTCGCTGTCGCTGTGGCTCACTTCGAATGTTTCCGCTGCGCTGGCCTCACTGATCAAGGCCGAGCCTGTGGAAAACTTCGGCAACAGGCCGATTGCCAAGGCCGCAACGCCCAACCCGCCGCTCGCCAGAAGAAATTGCCGTCGTGAAAACATGCTCGCCTCCAAAAATCCAGGGGTGTTTCATGGAACACAGCCTAGGCTTTGGGTGATCGCCAAATCCTCACGGGAAGTTAAACAATTCGTGATAACTCGGGCGCTGAAAAACCCGCACAATGCCTAAGCCCCACCTGTAGGAGCGAGCTTGCTCGCGATGGAGGCCAACGATGACGCGGGATACCTGATACCCCACGGTGCCCTCAAGTTTTTCGCGAGCAAGCTCGCTCCTACAGTGGTTGCATTTCGCACAATGCGCTCATTGCACCGAAGGATTGACCTGGATGGAACAGACCAAGCGCGTCCTCGTGGTCGAGGACGACCAGCACATCGCCGACCTGATCTGCCTGCATCTTCGCGATGAGCAGTTCGAGGTGGTGCACTGCGCCGATGGCGATGAAGGCATGCGCCTGCTGCAGCAAGGCAACTGGGACGCACTGGTCCTCGACCTGATGCTGCCCGGTGTCGACGGCCTGGAAATCTGCCGCCGCGCCCGGGCCATGGCGCGCTACACGCCGATCATCATCACCAGCGCGCGCTCCAGCGAAGTGCACCGGATTCTCGGCCTCGAACTGGGCGCCGACGACTATCTGGCCAAGCCCTTTTCCATGCTCGAGCTGGTGGCCCGGGTCAAGGCGCTGCTGCGCCGGGTCGATGCCATGGCGCGTAACTTGAAGATGGACGCCGGCAGCCTGCTCACCGACGGCCTGGCGATCGACCCGATCACCCGCGAGGTGGCCCTCGACGGACGACGCCTGGACCTCACGCCCCGGGAGTTCGACTTGCTGTACTTCTTCGCCCGCCAGCCCGGCAAGGTGTTTTCGCGCATGGACCTGCTCAACGCCGTGTGGGGCTATAGCCACGAAGGCTACGAGCACACGGTCAACACCCACATCAACCGCCTGCGCGCCAAGATCGAGACCGACCCGGCGCAGCCTGTACGCATCCTCACGGTGTGGGGCCGCGGCTACAAATTCGCCACCGGGGAGGAGCCGCAGCCATGAGGCTGACCCTGACGCAACGCCTGTCCCTGGTGTTCGCCGTGCTGCTGCTGGTGTGCTGCGGCACCTCGGCGTGGTTGCAGGTGCGCTCCAACCAGATGCATGAACAGGAAGTGGTGCAAGGCTTGTCCCGGGACCTGGCGCAGCACATCGCCAGCGACACGGTGTTGATGGACACCCAGGGCCTGATGCCCAATGCCGTGCGCGATTTGTTCAGCAAGCTGATGCAGGTCAACCCCAGTGTCGAGGTGTACCTGCTCGACACCGAGGGCAAGATTATCGGCAGTGCCGCGCCCGAGGGCCGGATCCGTCGGGAGCGGGTCGACCTCGCGCCGATCCAGCGCCTGCTGCGGGGCGATCCGCTGCCGATTCCCGGCGACGACCCGCGCAGCGTCGATGCGCGCAAGGTGTTCAGCGCAGCACCGCTGAAGGTGGATGGCAAGCCGGTGGGCTATCTCTACGTGGTGCTGCTCGGTGAGGATCACGACCGCCTGGCCGAACGCGGTGCGACCAGCGCGGCGCTCAACACAGCGCTGCTGTCCATCGGCCTGGTGGCATTGCTGTGCCTGATTGCCGGCCTCACCGCGTTTGCCCTGATCACCCGGCCGTTGCGCCGCTTGACCGAAACCGTCAGCCAGTTCGACATCGATGGCGTACCGGTCACGCCGGACCTGCCCGTCGCGGTGGAAAAAGCCGCCAGTCACGATGAAATCGCCGTGCTCGATGCCGCGTTTCGGCAGATGCAGGCCCGCCTGGGCGAGCAATGGCGTTCGTTGACTCGCCAGGACCAGGAGCGCCGCGAACTGGTGGCGAACATCTCCCACGACTTGCGCACGCCGCTGGCCTCGCTGCACGGCTATCTGGAAACCCTGTCACTCAAGGACGCCACGCTGTCCCCCGCCGACCGCCGTCGCTACCTCGGCATCGCACTGGACCAGAGCCGCAAGGTCGGTGGTCTGGCGCAGTCGTTGCTGGAATTGGTGCGGCTGGAACACGGCTTCGTGCAACCGGTGCTGGAGCGTTTTTCCCTGACCGACCTGGCCCAGGACATCTTCCAGAAATTCGAACTCACCGCCGAAGCGCGCCAGGTCGAACTCAAGGCCAGGTTCGCGCCAAACGCCTCGGCGGCCTGCGCGGACCTCGGGCTGATCGAGCGGGTGCTGACCAACCTGTTCGACAATGCCCTGCGCCATACACCGCCAGGTGGAGACATCGAACTAGGTCTGCGCCCGCAAGGGTCGTACATCGAAGTCACGGTCAGTGATACAGGCCCCGGCATCGCCCCGGAACTGCGCGAAGGTTTGTTTCTGCGCCCGTTCAATATCGGCGGCGCACGGCGTGATGGGGGGTTGGGGCTGCGGATCGTGCATCGCATCCTGCAATTGCACGGGTGCGAGATTCAGTTGATCGATGTGCCGGGGCGGGGGGCGACCTTTCGGTTTTCGTTGCCGATCGATGAAGAGACAGCGTCGGCGCTGGCGGTGCGGTCGATGAACCTGAATACGCCGCGGCAGGCTTGAAAAGTTGTGGTGCCTGACCGGGCCCCATCGCTGGCAAGCCAGCTCCCACAATGTTTTCGGGTGCTCACAGATTTTGCGTACACCCACTAACCCTGTGGGAGCTGGCTTGCCAGCGAAGGGGCCGGCCCGTTCAACACAAGGGCAGAGCTAGTCGCGATAACCCGGCGCCACTCGATCCAGCATCCGCAACAAGGCCGCCCAGGCCAGTTGCATGGCATCCGGGTCATCGAACTCGCCTTCATCCAACGGCCGTCCCGGATCATTGAATTGCCGCTCGGTGTGCGCGCAAACCTCCGCCGACGGCAGCACCAGCTCACCGGCAGCTTGCGCGGCCAACTGGATGTCACAGGCCTTTTCCAGGTAATACATGCGCATGAACGCCTGCCCTACCGTCTCGCCCACCGTCAGCAAGCCATGGTTGCGCAGCATCATCACCGGCTTGTCGCCCATGTCCGCCACCAGCCGTCGTTGCTCACTCAAGTCCAGCGCTACGCCTTCGTAATCGTGATAAGCGACGCGACCGTAGAACTCCATGGAAATCTGGTTCACCGGCAACAACCCGCACTTCAACGCCGCCACCGCACACCCGGATTTGGTGTGGGTGTGCAGCACGCACTGCGCGTCTTCTCGAGCGCCATGGATCGCACTGTGAATCACGAAACCCGCCGGGTTGACCGGGTACGGCGAGGGCTCCACAGCGTGGCCATCGAGGTCGATCTTCACCAGGTTGGACGCGGTGATTTCGTCGAACATCAGCCCGTAGGGGTTGATCAGAAAGTGATGCTCCGGCCCCGGAATGCGCACCGAGATGTGGGTGAAGATCAAATCGGTCATGCGAAAGTGCGCAATCAAGCGGTAGCAGGCCGCCAACTCTTCACGCAGACGTTGCTCTGTCGATGTCATACCCCGGCTACCTCTTTCACAGTGCAATCTTCCAGCCCTTGCCCCAAGGCCTCCCAGCCATCGAAGCCCCGGCGAGCGATGAACACCAGGCGTGTGGCATCGGCCCGAACGTCATCCAGTGCCGGCAGAAACTGACTGCGGGTGCCGACATGTTGCAGCCAGTGCGCCGTGCTGCCCGGCGTCAGCAACACCAGGCCTTTGACCCGGAATACATCGCTGGGCAGCGCCCTCAACCAGCCACGCAAGCACTCGACATCGAGGGCCGCGTTGCTCTGCCACAACCAGCTGCTGAACATCTCGCCGTGATCGCTATCGGACACCCGGGTCAGCGGTTTCTGTGCCCGAGGCTCAAGGTCCAGATCGGTATCCAGCCACAACGCATCGGGCAACTCGGCTTGCACACTTTCATGCACACGCGTCCTGGCGCCCAGTGCATCGCGCAAGGCCTGCAACTGCGCCGCGTCGACCAGATCGGTCTTGTTCAGCAACAGCAAGTCGGCAGCGGCCACCTGCGCCCGAGCCAGGCGCGCGTATTCACCGTCGAGTTGCAGATGGCGGGTGGCGTCGACCACCGTGATCACCATATCCAGTTGCATCTGGCTGCGCAGCTGTGGATAAGCCAGGGTCTGCACGATGCGCTGCGGATCGGACACACCGCTGCACTCGATGACGATACGCTCCAACCTTGGTTCAAGCTGCGCCAGGCTGGCGAGTTGCGCCAGCAGGTCTTCCTGCACCGTGCAACAGATGCAGCCGTTCTGCAGGCTGTACACCGCGTCGGTGACTTCGGAAACGATGGCCGCATCGATGTTCAGCTCGCCGAAATCGTTGACGATCACCGCCAGCCGACTGCCTTCGGCACGGCGCACCATACGGTTGAGCAAGGTGGTTTTACCGGCGCCGAGAAAACCCGACACCACGGTCACGGCGATACGTGGGGAAGTCATTCTGCCTTGCCCTCCAGCACCGGTGGTTCGCCCTGCCAGACGGCTTTGAGGCCGACCGTTTCCAGCGTTGAGTGGCGGTCGTAGACCAGTTGCCCTTCAACGAAGGTCAGCAGCACCTGGGTCTTGTGGATGTAGTTGCGTGCCGGTGCAGCGAACAGGTCGCGGTCGATGACGATCAGGTCCGCCGACTTGCCCACTTGCAGGCTGCCGGTGCTGTGTTCCAGGCCCATGGCCACGGCGCCGTTGCTGGTGATCACGGTCAGCGCCTGTTCGAGGCTGATCGGGTCGCCGAAGCACGCCGGGTCGTCGTTCCATGGGTTCTGCCGGGTGATCATGGTTTCCAGCGCCAGCCACGGGTCGATGGACGCCACCGGCCAGTCGGTGCCCATCACCGCAGTGCCGCCGGCGGCGAGCACGCCTTTGAAATCGTAGATGCGCTTGAGGCGTTCCTGGCCGTAACCGGAACGCGCACCGCTGGCGAACGGCGTCGGGTACCAGGCGGCCGGGGAAAATTCGGCGATGACATTCAGCTCCTTGAAGCGCGGCAGGTTGCCGGGGTGCAGCAAGGTGCTGTGGGCGCACTGGTGACGCACACCGCTGAAACCGTTGCGACGACGGGCCTCGGCCACGGCATCGAGGAACACGTCGGAGGCGCCGTCACCGGTGCAGTGGGCGATCACGCGGATGCCCTTGCGGTCCATGTCCACCACCATGTCGGTGATGTGTTCCGGGGTCAGGTTGAGCTTGCCGCGCCAGCTCGATTCCTGCGGCCACGGGGTCAGCAGGTACGAAGACTTCGGCTCCACGGTGCCGTCGAAGTGGAACTTCACCGCATTGGCGCTCAGGCGCGCGCTGCGGTAGTAGTGACGCTCGCCGGCCAGCAGCTCCCAGCGACGACGCACCGGGAAGATGTCGTCCTGCCAACTGATCGCCGCTTCGATGCGCACCGTCAGTTCGCCGCTGTCGTCGAGTTCCTTGAGGGCCTGCAAACGCTGTTCGCAGACGTGCACGTATTTGCTCGCCGTGACGCCACGCGAGCTCTGGAAGTGCACGCCATCGCGGTAGGCGCGACGCAGCACGCTGACCGGCGTCGGTGGCATGGCGGCATGGATCATCGCGTAGGCACCGTCGATCATCAGGCCGGTGGGTTCGCCGCTCAGCTCGTCACGCTCGAAATAACCGTTGCGCGGGTCGGACGTGTGGCGGTCGATGCCGGCCAGTTCCAGGGCCTTGGAGTTGACCATCATGGTGCCCCACATGCGGTCGAGCAGTGCCACCGGGCGGTCCGGCATGACGCTGTCGAGCCACTCGCGACCCGGGGTCAGGCCGGCCTCGCGGAAGGTGTAGCGCACCCAGTACTGGCCGTAGATCCAGCCGTCGCCGGGATGACTGTCGGCATAGGCGAGGATGCTTTCGCGCAGCTGCTCCGGGGTCGGGTCTTCGATGCCGACGTCGAGGTCATCGGCGTAGCGCGGCGCCAGCGCGAGGTCGGGGTGTGTGTGCATGTCGTGCAGGCCCGGCATGCAGAATGCGCCTTGCAGGTCGTGCACGCGGGTGTTCGGGCCCTTGAACATCTCGATCTGGCCGAGGCTGGCGACTGCGATCAACTTGCCGTCGCGGATGGCCACGGCCTCGGCCCACGGGTTGGCCGGGTCCTGGGTGTAGATACGACCGTTGGCCAGGATCAGGTCGGCGTAGGTCCCCTGCACGGAATGGGTAGAGGAAAAGTTATCGGACTCAGCCATGTAAGCCACCTTTGAGTTCAGGAGATTGAAAGGTCTGCCGGACGATCTACGTTTCGGCGACCTGAAAAAATTGTTGTTGTTTTAGTCCGCCAGAAAGGTTGCGGCATCGACCTCGATCATCACCGGCTCATCGCTACTGCCGAGTTGCCCCAGCAGCTCGCGCAAGCCGTCCAAATCACGTGCCCGGTGATGGCTGACGTGGCAGCTTTGCGCCAGCGCAGCGAAGTCCGGCGTGAGGATGTCCACCCCCAGCAATGGCACCGCCTTGGCGTTCATGTAGTCGCGGATTTCGGCGTAGCTGCTGTTGTTCCACAGCAGCAGGATCACGCCGACGCCGGCCTCTTTGGCGGCGATCAGTTCGGCACTGGAAAACTGCAAGCCCCCGTCGCCGACCAACGCCACCACCGGGCGCAAAGGTTGGGCCAGCTTGGCGCCGATGGCGGCGGGCAAACCGTAGCCGAGGGTGCCGTAGCCGCTACCGGCGTTGAACCAGCTATTGGGGGTTGGCGCCCTATAGCCGAGCGCGCCCTGGTACACCGGTTGGGTCGAATCGCCGACGATCAGTGGCTGCGGCAAGTGATCGCGCAGGGTATCGAGCAGCGCTTGCATACGTGATTGTCTGGCGCTCCAGCCGGCGTGCTCGAGGGCGTTGACCTGGGTCACTCGCTCAGCCGCCCAGGCTGGATCGGACTGGCGCTGCGGCAGTCGATCGAGCAACAACAGCAAGCCTTGCCCGGCATCTCCCAGCAAGCCGACCGTGGCCGCTTGTACGCCGAGTATTTGCATGGGATCGATGTCCAGGCGAATCAGCGGTGCCTTGAACTGCACAGGGCCAAGACCAAAAAAGTCGTAGTCGGTCTCCCCGAGTTCGGTGCCGACGGCCAGCACCAGGTCGGCCTCGGCAAACAGCTCGCGACCATGGGCCGAGGACTGCACGCCGTCGAGCAATAAAGGATGTTCGGGGGCCAGCAAGCCGCGGGCGTTGGTGGTCAGCGCCACGGGGGCCTGCAGGCGTTCGGCGAGTGCGGTCAGGGCCTCACTGGCCCGGCGCGCACCGCCACCGGCGAGAATCAACGGACGCTTGGCGTTGTTGATCAGGGCCACGGCGTCATCAATGGCTTGCGGCGCAGGGGCCGGCGCGGCAGGCAATGAACGCGCACGCAAGTCCAGCCCGTCGGCAGACATCTCCAGCACATCCAGCGGAATCTCGATGTGCACCGGCCGCGGCCGCGTACAGCCGAACAAGGCAAAGGCCCGTGCCAGCACTTCCGGCAATTGCGACGGGTGTTGCAGCGTATGGCTGAAGGCACAGACCCCGGCGACCAGCGCGCGCTGATCCGGCATTTCATGCAGGTGGCCATGGCCCAGGCGCAGGTGTTCGCGACGGTTGCAGGTGGAAATCACCAGCATCGGCACCGAGTCGGCATAGGCCTGGCCCATGGCGGTGATGATGTTGGTCATGCCCGGTCCGGTGATGATGAAGCACACTCCGGGCTTGCCGCTGGCACGGGCATAACCGTCCGCCATGAACCCGGCGCCCTGCTCGTGGCGCGGGCTGATGTGCTTCAGGCGACTGCCGTGCAGGCCACGATACAACTCGACGGTGTGCACGCCGGGAATGCCGAAGACGGTTTCAACACCATAGCCTTCCAGCAACTGAACGAGCGCCTCGGCACAACGGGTCATGCAGCACCTCTTGGATAAGGGGCCAGCTCGGCCCAACGACGAATGGGGCTAGTATTGTTGAATCAACCGATACAACAATCGATTTTTTTTGGCCTGACTGTTCGATTTACGTCACCATATCTACCGCTCTAAACCATAACGGGATGATTTATGCGTTTTCCTTCGATGACAGCCCTTCGTGCGCTGGATGCGGTTGCCCGTCTGGGCAGCGTGTCGGTCGCGGCCCGTGAACTGAACCTGACCCGCAGCGCCATCAGCCACCAGATCAGCAAGCTGGAGGAGTGTGTCGGTTTCGCCCTGACCGAGCGCATTGGCCGAGGCATCGGCCTGACGTATCAGGGCGAACGCTATGCGCGGGAAGTGCACGGGATTCTGTTGAACCTGCTCGACGCCGGACAGTTGGTCGACGACCAGGAAATCTCCGGGCGGCTATGCGTCAGTTGCGCGCCTGGGTTCGCCACCTATTGGTTGTGTCACCACATCGGTGCTTTTTTGCGGCAGTACCCGCAAGTGCAGTTGCAGCTGATCTCGCCGCGGACGCCGGACGACACCCACAACCCCAACACCGATCTGTTCATTGCCTACGGCATCGGCGACTGGCCGGAAATGGTCGTCGAAGAGATTGTGGCGCTGCGCTTTTTCCCGGTGTGCAGCCCGCGTCTGATCAACGCATTGAGCGGGTTGAAAAACCCGCAGGAACTCAGTGCCTACCCGCTGCTGCACATGACCGACTATTCGGACTGGCGCGTGTGGCTGACTGCTGCCGGTGCTTCAGGGGTCAACGCAATGAGCGGCATTCTGTTTTCCGATGCGCACTGCGCACAGTCCGCCTGCATTGCCGGCCAGGGCATTGCGATTGGCGACAACCTGATCAGCGGCGATGCCTTGTCCAAGGGTTTGCTGGTGCGCCCGTTCGACATCAGCATCGACCTGCACCGTGGCTATTACTTGGTCGCCGACCCGCAAAAAGCCGAGCGTGCCGTGGTCCAGGCCTTCAGCAACTGGGTCAAGACGCAGCTGCAATCGTCCCACCAGACCTGGCAGGACACCCTGTAAAAGCACATCACATTCCCCTGTGGGAGCGAGCTTGCTCGCGATGAGGCCACCACAGTCACCATTGATGTCGCCTGATAAATCGCTATCGCGAGCAAGCTCGCTCCCACAGGGTAGAAGCTCTATTTCGGGGCCTCTGGCCGAGGCGAAATACACAGCTTATTTGTTCAATAAAACTAACCAATACGAGCAAAATAATTCCATTGATGTAGCGATATTTTTAACAATAATAAGCCCAAAGCCCATTTCGGATTCGCATCCGTCCTCGTACGTCTTATGGGCAATAAAAAGAGGAACCTCATTGTGTCCAGCCGTTCAGCGATCCAGCTCAGCGCTCAAGGTATCAGCCAGTATTACGGCCGTTTCGCGGCGCTGGATAACGTCGATCTCGACGTTCGCCAAGGCGAATTTCTTACCCTGCTGGGTCCGTCCGGCTCGGGCAAAACCACCTTGCTGATGATTCTGGCCGGTTTCCTCAGCCCGACCTCGGGCAAGCTGATGGAGCAAGGCGTCGATATCATCCGGCGTTCCGCCGAGAAGCGGAACTACGGCATGGTGTTCCAGGGTTATGCGCTGTTCCCGCACATGAGCGTGGCCGACAACGTGGCCTACCCGCTGCGCATCCGCAAAGTCCCCGTTGAAGAACGCAATCGCCGGGTCAAGCACATCCTTGAAGTGGTCGGCCTCGGTGCACACATGCACAAGAAACCCGCCGAGATGTCCGGCGGCCAGCAGCAGCGCGTGGCGATTGCCCGGGCGCTGGTGTTCGAGCCGGAACTGCTGCTGCTCGACGAGCCACTGTCGGCGCTGGACAAGAACCTGCGCGAACAACTGCAAACCGAGCTGCAACGCATCCACCGTCAGGTCGGTACCAGTTTCGTCTTCGTCACCCACGACCAGAACGAAGCGTTGGCGCTGTCCTCGCGCATCGCGATCTTCAACCACGGCAAACTGACCCAGGTCGACACCCCGGAAAACATCTACAACCGCCCCGAGAGCCGTTTCGTCGCCGAGTTCCTGGGCAAGATGAACCTGTTCCCGCTGGACAACCTGACCCGCAACGGCCAGACCGCCAGCGGCCGCTGCGGCACCAGCGTATTGCATGCCCAGGCGCCGAACGCACTGAGTGCGGCACCGATCGTGCTGGCCGTGCGCCCAGAGCACATGGAGCTGCACAGCGAGTGCCCGACCCGGGAGGGCTACAACGTGATGCCCGCGCAACTCACCGACAAGGTTTATCAAGGCTCCAGCACCCATCTGGCGCTCAAGGTCGGCGGCGACACGCTGCCGATCAACCTGTCCGTACCGGGCAATCACCCGGGCGCGTCGATGCCCGGCGGTGCGCCGGTGTGGCTGAGCTGGCCGGTGCAGCAAAGCTTCCTGCTACAGGCCTGAACCGCAAAAAACTGCGTCACAAAGCTCTCTTCCAATGACAACAAAAAGGCCGGTGTCCACGCAGACACCCGCCAACTGAGGACTTGCCCATGCGCCAGGATCACCAACAAGACTGCATCGAAGTGCTTATCGACAAGGCCCGCGACGGTCAGATCAACCGTCGCACCTTCATCCAGGCCATGGGCCTGCTGGCAGCGGTGCCCCTGGCGCTGCGCAGCGGCATCAGCTGGTCGGCGGACAAGCCGCTGGTGGTGGTCAACTGGGGCGGCGACGCCCTGAACGCATTCCGTTCGGCGTGGACCGACACCTTCACCAAAAACACCGGCATCCAGGTGCGCATCGACGGTGCCGGCCCGACCGAAGGGGCCATCCGCTCGCAGCTGGCCAGTGGCCAACCGAGCTGGGACGTGGTCGACGTCGAGAGCTACAGTGCCATCGTGCTGGGCCGGGAAAAAATCCTGCAGCCTCTGGACTACAACACCATCAAGCGCGATCAGGTGGCCCCGGCGCTCTCCTCCGATTACGGCATCGCCAGCTACCAGTTCAGCTACGTGATGGCCTGGGACAGCGAAAAATTCGGTGAAAACGGGCCCAAGACCTGGGCCGATTTCTGGGATGTGAAGAAATTCCCCGGCAAGCGCACGCTGTACAAGTGGATGAACGGCATGCTCGAAGCGGCGTTGCTGGCCGACGGCGTTCCAGCTGATCAGTTGTACCCGCTGGACGTGCCACGGGCCCTGAAGAAGATCGACGAGATCAAGCCGCACGTCTTGTCGTTCTGGAGTTCGGGTGCCGAGAGCCAGCAACTGATGGTCGACGGCGAGGTGTCGGTGGGTGCGATCTGGCACACCCGCGCCAAGCTGCTCAGCGAAGACACCGACAACCGCGTGCGCTGGAGCTTCGACAACGGCTTCATCAACTCCAGCAGTTGGGCGGTATTGAACGGCAACCCCGGCGGCACTCAACCGACCATGCAGTTCATCCAGCAAGCCTTGCAACCCGAAGGCCAGCTCAAGCTGTTCGAACTGCTGGGCAACGGGCCGTCCAACAGCGCCACGGAAAAGCTGATGTCGGCCAAGCAACTGGAAGCCAACTGCGCCTCCGAAGAAAACCTGAAAAAGCAGATCGCTCTCAACGCCCAGTGGTACGCCGACAACTACTCCAAAGCCCTGGAAGAGTACCTGACGCGGTTGTCCAAGTGAGCCTGTGACCATGACCAACACCCTGACCTCGACCCTGACCGCCCCCAAGCCCCGCTTCAGCTCGCCGGGCCTGGAGCGCGGCCTGCTGCTGTTTCCGTTGCCGGTGTTGCTGCTGGTCTTCTACGTGCTGCCGTTCCTCGGCGTGGTCGGCTGGAGCTTCTCGCTGCCGACGCCGGGCATCGAGCAGTACCAGCGCATCGCCACGGACCCGGCGATCCACGAAATGCTCTGGCGCACGTTGCGCCTGTGCCTGACCGTCAGTGGCCTGGCCTTGATGATCGGTTACCTGCTGGCCTACTGCTGGGTGTTCAGCCCGCCGTTCTGGCAGCGCGTGGTGGAGATCTGCATCTTCATTCCGTTCTGGATTTCCGTGCTGGTGCGGGCCTTCGGCTGGTTGATCGCCCTGCGCAGCAACGGCGTGCTCAACAACGGCCTGATGGGCATGGGGTTGATCGACCAGCCGCTGCAACTGAGCCGCAATGAGATAGGCGTGGTCATCGGCATGCTCCACGTGATGATCCCGTACGCGGTGTTCCCGCTGCTGTCGACCATGCGTCAACTCGACCAGCGTGTGCTCATGGCCTCGCGCGGCCTGGGGGCCGGTGCCTTGCGCACCTTCTGGCAAGTGCTGCTGCCGCAGACCCTGCCGGGCATTCTGGGCGCGTTCATCATGGTTTTCGTGTTCTGCCTGGGCTTCTTCATCACCCCGGTACTGTTGGGTGGCGGGCAAACGGTGATGATCGCCGAGTATGTGTTCCTGCAAATGTTCCAGACCAGCAACTGGGGCCTGGGTGCGGCACTGAGCGTGGTGTTGCTGGCCCTGGTCAGCGCGCTGATCTGGGTGCTGTTGAAAATGACCCGCGTCAACCGACTGGTAGGCTGAGATCACTATGAATACCCATCGCACAAGCCTGAGTACGCGGCTGTTGGCCGTGGTCGCCATGGCCTTCATGCTGTTCCCGTTGCTGACGGTCATTCCGGTGTCGTTCACCAGCAAGCGCTTCCTGTCGATGCCCGAAGGCAACTGGTCGCTGCGCCACTATGAAGCGCTGGTGAGCAACCCGGACTGGTTCCACGCCATCAGCCAGAGCCTGACCATCGCCTTCGCTACCAGCGTCATCGCCACCCTGCTGGCCGCGAGTTTCAGCCTCGGCATCTGGTACATGCGCTCCAAATGGGCCACGGCCCTGATCGGCCTGGTGCTGTTGCCGATGGCGATCCCGCCGGTGATTTCCGCGCTGGTGCTGTACTTCATGGAGACCAAGCTCGGTCGCTTCGCGCCGGGTATGGGCTACGACACCCTGACCGGCGTGGTGATTGCCCACGTAATCATGGTGGTGCCGTACGGCGTGGTGACCATGCTGGTGGCCCTCAGCCAGATCGACCGGCGCATCGAACTGGCCTCGCGCAACCTTGGTGCCAGCCTGATGCAGACCACGTTCATGGTGATCCTGCCGAACCTGAAACTGGGTCTGGCCTCCACCGCGCTGTTGGGGTTTGCCCTGTCCTGGGAAGAAGTGGCGGTGACGCTGTTCATCACCAGCGTCAACGTCGACACTCTGCCCAAGCGCATCTGGAGCGGCTTGCGCGATAACGTCGATCCGAGCGTCGCGGCGATTTCGGTGTTGCTGATCTCGCTGACGTTGCTGGTGCTGATCGGACGACTGGTGGTTCAGCATCTGGCGGATAAACGGGCGCAGAAACTCCTGCATCCGTAAGCACTTCAAAAAAAGCCCTGCGCTTGCCATACAAGCGCGGGGCTTTTTTCGTTCAACCGCCGCCATTCCTGTAGGAGCGAGCCTGCTCGCGATGGTCTCAAGGGCACCGCGCTCATCCAGAATGAACGCGTTATCGTTAACGTCCATCGCGAGCAGGCTCGCTCCTACAGAAAGCGAAATCATGACCAGCCGCCTGTTGATCCGTGACAACGCCGTCTCGGTCCAATAGATTAGGCGGCCTGAAAAAGCCCCCGGGCTTTCTCGCCCCTATTCAAGTTCAAAGAAGTAGTGAAATTTCAATGTCCGATTCCAACACCGCTGAATCCGTAGTCACCTTGTCGTCCAAAGCGGAATACGAAAACTCCATCAATCTTTCACAACACGTACCCCAGGCGAAAACCATCAGCGAGATGGTGCTGGACGCTTTCCAGTCCACCCGCGAAAGTGATCAGATCCGCGAACTGCGCGCCGCCATTCGGCAGGCCCACGACAGCTTCGACGACGACAAGGCCTATGAACTGATGGGCCAGCTCAAGCAACTCAAGGACGCCGAAGCCGCCGACATCGCCGCGCTGGAAGACCTGAGCAGCAAGTTCCCGATCAGCCGCATCCTCTCCAGCTTCAAGGACGACCCGGCGTTCCAAGAAATCGTCTACGGCCTGGCCCTGAAGGTGCTGAACCAGACGCACCAGGCCATCAGCAACCCGAGCGGCGGCAAGAGCAAGGCCGCCAAGGCCAAGAAAGAAGTCGAAGTGTTCACCATCAGCAAGGACGGCATCAGCGTCACCCTGCCGCTGCGCACCCCACGCTCGCGCCTGAACGTCGACCGTGAAGCCCTGGAGTTCCTCGGTTTCACCTTCGTTGGCGAAGGCGATGAGGCGGAACTGGAAAGCGAGACGTTCCTGGACAACAGCGGCGCCGAGCAAGCGGTCAACCGCAAGAACATCATCACCGCCCTGCAGCAGCAGACCGCATTCGACGGTTATAGCATCGCTGCGCAGTAATACCTGATGTTGTGGCTAGCGAGCTTGTCTGTGGCGAGGGGGCTTGCCCCCGTTCGGCGGCGAAGCCGTCGTAAACTCGGTGAATGCGGTTTTCCTGAAAGACTCAAATAGCTTGATTGGGGTGGCTGCGCCACCCAACGGGGGCAAGCCCCCTCGCCACAGGTCACTCACTGACTCAAATAAGAGCCCTGCCCTAGCGCAGGGCTTTTTATTGCCCGTGATTCAGGCAAAACCGCGATTACTCTTCCAGTATCGACGCTGAACAACACTTCCCTTCACCCATGAGCACCACGGGTCCGCCTGCGGGGAGCGTCAACTCACTTTCCAGCCCAGACCTTGGTGGTGCAACTGCTGAGGTCATCATGAACACGACCCCTTTGTATCGCCAACTGGCCAATCACTATCTGGACGCTATCCGCAGCGGCACCTTGAAAACCGGTGAACGTTTGCCCTCGATCCGCTTGATGATGGAAAAACACGCCGTCAGCCTGTCGACCGCAGTGCAGGTGTGCCGGGAACTGGAAGATTGCGGCGTCCTGGAAGCCCGACCGCGTTCCGGCAACTACATTCGCCTGCCCGACGCCTCACCCAGGCCCACCCCGGTAGCCTCGGCGCCAGCGCTGGATACCAGCGCCTATGTCGGCATTCATCAACAGGTCTCAACGGTGCTCAAGGCCAGTCAGCGCGCAACGATCAAGGTCAATTTCGCCAGCGCCTACTGCGCGCCGGAGCTTTATCCGCTGAAGACCTTGCAAGACAACATGATCAAGTCGCTGCGCTACGACACCCGCCTGCTCGGCGCCGCGGGCTCGACCTGCGGCAACAGCGCATTGCGCCACCTCCTGGCGCGGCGGGCGCTGGCCAGCAAGACCCACCTGGCCCCCGAGCGGATCGTGATCACCAACGGCGCCACCGAAGCAATCAACCTGGCCTTGCGTGCAATCACCCGCCCCGGAGACACCGTGGCCGTGGAGTCGCCGACCTTCTACGGTCTGCTGCAAATTCTCGAAAGCCTGAGCCTGCGAGTACTGGAAGTCCCGGCCTCGGCCCACACCGGGCTCAATCTGGCGGCCCTGGAACTGCTGCTGCAAGGCCCTGAACGGGTCACGGCGTTGATCGTCATTCCCAACCTGCAAAACCCGCTGGGCAGCATCATGCCCGCCGCCAACAAGGCACGCCTGGTTAAACTGTGCGCCGAGCACAACACCGTGCTGATCGAGGACGACACCTACGGCGACCTGGTGGACACCGAGCAGCCGCTGTCCACGCTCAAACATTGGGACCGCACCGACAACGTGATCTATTGCGCCTCGCTGAACAAAACCCTGGCACCGGGCATGCGCCTGGGCTGGATCAGCGCTGGCAAATGGCACGACCGTGTGGAGATGCTCAAGCACACGCAGTCGCGGGGGTGCGAGCTGTTATCGCAACTGGCGGTCAGCGAATTCATGCGCACACCCTCTTATGAACGTTACCTGCGACGGTTGAGGAAAACCCTGACCGTACAACGCGAGCAGATGAGCACGGCGATCGCCCGCTATTTTCCCATCGGCACCAGCGTCACTCATCCGCAAGGCGGCACGCTGTTATGGGTGGAATTGCCTCGCCGGCATTCATCCATGGCGTTTTTTCACGAAGCGCTGAAGGTCGGCATCCAGATTTCCCCTGGGGATATCTTTTCCAACACCGAGCGCTTCAATCACTTTGTGCGCATTGGCTGCGGCGCGCCGTATTCGCCACGGATCGATGAGGCACTGCAGACGTTGGGACGTATCCTGAAAGCTCAGGGATAACACTCCCCCCTGTGGGAGCGGGCTTGCCCGCGATGACGGCGGCACATTAAGCATAGATGTGTCTGACACTCCGCCATCGCGGGCAAGCCCGCTCCCACAGGTTTTTTGGGTGGGTTTCAGCTCGGGGGTTGGTGCAGACAAACGATATGCGGGTCGTCATTCCAGTGCGGAAAGCGCTCGGCGATCAGCGGGTCGTGACCGGGGATGACGTGGTCTTTACCATCGGCCAGGCGGTCGATCTCGGTGAAGGCTTCGAGGGTTTGCGCCAGGTCATCGAGGATCGGGAACGGACTGCGCTCACGAATGTTCACCCACAGGTGCGCGGCATCCGAGGCCAGCACAATCCAGCCGCGCTCAGTGTTCACGCGCACCACCTGGCTGCCCGGCGTGTGCCCGCCCACGGGGTGCAGGGTCACACCTGGCAACACTTCGACCGTGCCGCTGTGCAAACGCATCCGCCCTTCGAACAGCGGCGGCAGCGCCGACATCACGTCCTCGACTTCGTAGGTTTTGTTCACCGTGCGATGGGCCATTTTCGGCCCGGTGCAGAAACGCAGTTCCGCTTCCTGCAAATGCACGGTCGCCTTCGGGAACAGCCCGAGGTTGCCGGCATGGTCCCAGTGCAAATGGGTCAGGATCAGGTGTTCGACCCGGGCCGGATCGATGTCCAGTTGCCGCAGGGATTCTTCCGGCAGGCGGTACATCTGGCGATTGCGCCGGTCCGCCGTGGCCGGTTGGAAACAGGTGTCGACCACGATCACCTGCTGCTCGTTGCGGATGACCCAGAAGTAGTAATCCAGCGGCATCGGCGCATTCGGATCACCGCAACAGGCGTCGTAGAGAAAATTCTCCCTGGCGGTGCGCTGGGCGTTTGCGCCGACACGGATGGCGAACACTTCGTACACAGGCATGGACATAGACACCTCCGGGCTCAGGCGGCCGCCGTGGTTTTGAGGGTCGGACGGAAGTCGAAATCGATCTGCTCGCTGATGCCCAGGTCCTGTGCCAGTTTATGCAGGCCGCTGTAGTCGCGCATGATGGTCGCGTTCCTGTTGCTTTCGCGGGTGTCGGCAATGATCAGTGCCGCCTCCTCGACCCCGAGCTGCGTCAGAATCGCCTCCCACATCGAGTAGTCCTGAGCGATAAAGGCACTCAGCGCCACCGACAGGTTACGTGCGAAAAATTCCCGCTGGGTCGGCTGCATATTGGCGTACATGACCTTCGCCACTTCAGCCAGCACCTTGCTGTGAGCGTATTCGTCGCGGTTGTGCAGCTCGGCCACCCGGCGGTTCTGCGGCTGAATGGTCTGGTCATCCGCCAGCAAATCCAGATAGGCGTTGACGCTGATCTCGGCCACCACCGCAAAAGTGATCGCCGCCAGATCCCGCTGCCATTGCTCGGTCAGCTCTGCCTGCAAGGCCTTCAGGCGCAGGTAAGTGACGGACGGTGGCAGATCCAGATTCTGATCCAGCGCCCGCTCCAGCCTGGTCCGTTCGATGGCGCGCAGGTGCATCAGCGTGTGGTAGTGCTCGTCGATCAGGGTCTGTTGCATGGCCTCGCGAAAATGCCAGTCGTCCTTGCCCAGGTACTGATTGGCAATGACGCTGAGGGCCGGATTGACAATGTGTTCTTCGGCGGTGACGGTGCGCAGGTTGTAGCCGATCCAGCCCCAGGTCACCACGCTGCTTTTGAGCTCGTCACTCAAGGCCTGGAATTTTGGGTGATGGAAAAACGGCACCATGCACTCCGGGTAATCCGGGCGCAGCGGGTCGAATTCTTCAGTGATCCGGGCCCTGTCCGGCGCACAAACGGAGGCGCGCTTGGTCCAGGCCTGGTTGAGCCGCACGATCAGTTGATGATCGACCTGGGCGATCTCGATTGCTGTTTGCATGACGCGATACCTGTAAGGCGCGTACCCGCCAAGGGGTACGCCAAAAGAATAAAGGGCGACGGAAAAATCAGGCCAGCCAATAGCGGGTCAGGTTGCGCGCCGGATCAGTGTAACGACTGCGGGCGTGAATCATTCGCCAGTTGTCCCAAATCAGCAGGCATCCGTCGGGAATGAGCACAGGAATGTTGTGCTCGACGAAGTACGCCTCGCCGAGCGCGGCAAACCTGGCCAGCGGCGAGGTGCTGTTGGCGACCAGGGATTGTTGTAGAGCTTCCCTGGACGGGTTTACATCGCCGTAGTGAAACTGGTTGTAACTGAAACGGAAAATATCCCCGTCCTCCGTAGGCGTGAGGATGTACTCCTTGACCCGCCGTTGGCCCGGTTCCCCCGGTTTGGCGGTGGCGACAAATTCGACCGGCGTGTCATCGAGCCATGCGCGCAGTTGCGGCTCGCTGCGTTCGAGGGCGCGGAGAAATTCATAGCCGTCCACCAGCCCGGTGTGCCCGCCCCCGCACGTGGCCTGCTTATGGCAATGCAACGCCAGGTAACGGGGCGGCGGTCCGTACACCGGCGCCTCAGTGTGCGGGCCAATGCCGTTCATGCTTTGGGAATAGGGCAAGTCTTCGTAACCTGGCTTGCGGGTAATGGCAAAGGCCGTCTGGCCGTTGAACTGCGGAATGATCCGACCGAACGCCTGCAAGGTGCCGGTGACATCATCGGCAAATTCGTCCGCAGTCAGCACAGTCCAGCCCAGCGTCGACAGTTCTTCATGGCGATGGCCGAGCGAAATGTAAGGTTGAGACGCAACAATCCCTTGATCTGACATGGTGAGTTTCCTGGCAGGTGATCAGGCGTTTACGGTTGAGGAGTAAGCGGCAATGAAGTCGCGGCAGGCGCCGCCCGGTCGATAGCGCCACTCATCGATGCTCTGCACCGGGGTGATTTCGGCGGCGGTGCCCGTGAGAAAACATTCATCGAAGTCGCCGAGTTCCGTAGGCAGAATCGTTCGCTCGACCACCTGATAATCCAACGCCCTGGCCAGTTCGATCACGGTTTGCCGGGTGATGCCGTTGAGAAAACAATCCGGCAGCGGGGTGTGCAGCGTCCGGCCCTTGACGAAAAACACATTGGCGCTGGTGGCTTCGGCGACGTGGCCGCGCCAGTCGAGCATCAACGCATCGTGGTACCCCGTGTTCTCGGCGTCGTGCTTGCTCAGCGTGGCGATCTGGTAATGCCCGGAAGCCTTGGCCTCGAACGGGCTGCTGCAGGGTGGCGGGCGGCACCAGCTCGCGGTTTTCAAGCGGATGCCAACCATGCGCGCCGCCGGGTCGAAATAGCTCGGCCACTGCCAGCAGGCGATGGCCAGGTGCACACGGTTGAAGCGCGCCGAGGTGGAGATCATTTCACTGCCGCGCCAGGCCACCGGGCGCAGATAACCGTCGACCACCTTGTTGCGTTGCAGCAGTTCATGGCTCGCTGCCTCCAGTTCGGCCAGCTCATAGGGGATGGCAAAGTCCATCAGGTGCGCCGAGCGGTACAGCCGCTCGCTGTGCTCGCGCAGCTTGAAGATCCTGCCGTTGTAGACCCGCTCGCCTTCATACACGGTGCTCGCGTAATGCAGGCCATGGGTCAGCACATGCAACTGCGCCCGGGACCACTCGACGAACTCGCCGTCGAGCCAGATAACACCCTCGCGCTGATCAAACGGGATACTGCTCATTTCCATATCTCCCCATTGCTCATGAATTTTCCTACGCCGTTTCCAGCAACACCGGTATCAATTCCGGCACGGCGGCGAGCTCGGCCTGAAAGAAGAACGAACGCTCGCCGAAGGCCGGTTGCAAGTCGTCGAACCAGGTCACTTGCGGATCGAAGCGCGCGTAGAACGTGCGCAACACCCATTGCGGATTGCGTGCCTGGAGGAACTGCAAGACGAAGACTTTTTCCCCGGCGACGGTCTCGATGCCGTTGATCAACACCTTGCCGTAGAAGGTGCTCATGGACGGCCCGCGCACCGTTCGCGCAAGCCCAGACACCGTGCGGTACGCCGCCTGGAAGATCTCGAAGGCCCGGGCCAGCGGCATCGCGAAGTAGTGGCTGGGGCCGGTGTCACGCTCGACGAACATGTAATAAGGCACGGCCCCGAGCCGCACGCCTTCGGTCCACAGCGCGGCCCAATCGGCGGGGTTTTCGTTGATGTGGCGGATCACCGGCGCCTGCATGCGCAGTGTCGCGCCCGTCGAGCGGATGCGCTCGATGGCCTGGCGGGCAATGGCCTGGCGGATCTCCACCGGGTGGTTGTAGTGGCCCATGATCGACAGGTTTTTACCCGCCGCGACGATGCGCTGGAACAGCGCCAGCAACTCGGGAGCATCCTTGTCGCTGACAAAACGCTGCGGCCAGTACGCCACCGATTTGGTGCCGATGCGGATGCTCTTGAGGTGTGGCAATTGCAGCAACGGCTCGATGTATCCGGCCAGCGAACGGGTGTTCATGATCATCGGGTCGCCGCCGGTAATCAGCACGTCCGTGACTTCGGTATGCACCCGCAGGTAACTGACCAGCTCCTGGGACTCGCGAGCGTTGAACTTGAGTTCTTCCTCGCCGATGAACTGCGCCCAGCGGAAACAGAAGGTGCAGTACGCGTGACAGGTCTGACCGGCACCGGGGAAAAACAGCACGGTCTCGCGGTACTTGTGCTGGATGCCCGGTAGGACTTTGCCGTTGAGCGTGACGCCGTTGTGGGTCAACTGTCCGGCCGGATGCGGGTTCATGCGCAGCCAGATCGCCTCGATCCGGCGCTTGATCGCCGCGCTGTCATCCAGCTCGATCAGTTGTTTGAGCGAGGCGTATTCCTCTGGCAGCAACATGTCCTTGTGGGGGAAGGTCATGCGGAAAACCGGATCGTCCGGAATGTTGTCCCAGTCGATCAGCGTGCCCAGCACATAGTCGTTGGTGCGAAACGGCATGACCCGGGCCACGACGGTCATGGCCTCCTGCAACGCCGGCGTCAGCTTGTGCCAGTAAGGTGTGTCGCGGATGGTGCGTGAGTTATAGGGTTTGTAGCGTTCGTGCTCCGACAGTCCTTGCATGGCCGCGCTCCTGGTGGTTGCCCTGAGTGTTGTTAGGCGATGGCCGGCGCTTTGCGCTCTATGTCCATCCACGCCCGAACGCTGTCGCGGTCCCACTGGCGACGCACATAGGCTTGGAGCCGTGCCGGCACCGGATCGCCGTTGGCAACCAGGCGGTTGAGCATGATTGCCAGGTCGGTGTCGGCAATGCTCCAGTCACCGAACAGATGCTCGGCGCCCTCCTCCAGCAAATGGTCGGCGACGAACAACAGGCGTTCGACGGCGGCTTGGGCCTCGTCGGACAGCGCGGTGTTTTTCTTGCCGAAGTACACCAGGTCAAACGGGCGCTCCTTGCGCACCACCAGCAAGTCACTGCGCAGCCAGGCCTGCAATTGACGGGCGCGAGCACGCTGCTGGAGGCCTTGCGGATAGAGTTTTTTATGCCCCGGGCAGAGTTCATCGAGGTACTCGGCAATCGCCGAGGATTCCGACAAGGCAAAATCGTCGTGAACTAACGTTGGAATTTTGCAGGTCAGCGAAAGATCGCGATAACTCGCCCTATAGTTTTCGCGTGATTTCAGATCAACCGTGACAAGTTCAAATGAAAGTTGCTTTTCCTTGAGCGCGACAAAAGCCGACATCGCAAAAGCGCTGACATGATCGGCGCCGACATACAGTTTTAGCTTCCTGTTTTCCATAGAGCACTCCATTGACTGACTGCAGGGATTAACGTGCATTGGAAGTGATCGTAGTTAGTTGAATGAAGGCTGAATAGATACAGAATTTGTCCGTTTCAATCGATACAGAAAGTTGTTTCCTACCGGCAGACACGCAGCCAAAAGCGCTGCAAATGGAAATACAGGGGCAGGTCTCTAAAACAAAAAAAGGGAGCCAACGAAGGTTGGCTCCCTGGGTTGATGCGTTGGGAATTTACGCCTGGGTGGTGATCAGGCCATGGCTGTCGGCAAAGTTCGAGAGCAGTGCCATTTGTGGCATGTTGCTCATGTTCAGCATCGCCAGAGGCTCGTGTTTGCTGGTGTTGACGAAGCCATGCCGGGTCCAGGCCGGCACCAGCAGCACGTCGCCGCTGCTGACGTCGACCCCATCGGCATCGCCGAGGGTCAGCACGCCACTGCCACACTGGATAACGAACAGATGCCACCAGGAATGGGCGTGACCGTTGAGCGTCACACCGGGGTTCAGCCATTGCATGGCGATCGCCATCCCCGGCGTCACTGCACAACCGTCAATGCTCTTGTCATGAGCTAAGGCGACAATATCCACGTCGCTGGCCTCAAGGGTCTGACGCATACCCGCCAGTTCGGTGCCTTTCCACACCTTGGCACTTTGCTGTCGATGATGCAGGCTCTGACGAAAGTCCTTATATGAAAAAAACGCACCTTGAAAGTTATCCATTCGCACGTCCTTTCTTTTTATTTCCCACACTTTAGCGCTAAACCTTAAGTTATAGGGTTCAGCGCTGTAAAGTCTGAAATTAATTTACAAAACCGATGGGCGCAAGGCGGCGATCATATCCACTTCTATCGCGGCATTCTTGGGTAATTGATAAACACCGACTGTAGTGCGCGTATGTTTACCGGCATCGCCCAACACGTGGCTGAACACATCCGAGGCGCCGTTGGCCACTTCGCTCAAGTCGACAAAATCCGCCGTGGACTTCACATAGACCGTTACCCGGATCAATGACTTGATCTTGTCCAGCGAACCGATGGCATCGACGATCAACGCCAGCCCGCGCATCGCACTGATGCTGGCGGCCGCTTGCGCATCGGCCATGCTGAGGTCCAGCCCGACGCGGCCGGGGTAATGGATCTTGCCGTTCATGCGTGGCACCAGGCCGCTGATGTACAGCTCATCGTGATGACGGATCAGCGGCGCGTAATGCCCGCCTGCGGTGTTCTCGCCGTAAATGTCATAGCCAAACTCTTTGGCCAGGGCGATGAAGCGTTCATCGCAGGTCATGTGCTGGATCATTGATCGAACCCTCTTGATCGGTAATGCAAAAAACGGGTGCTTGCAGGCTCAACACACGGCGCGGGTGGCCGGTGCCAGGCAAGTGACCTCGATGCGTGACTCAATCGACTCGGCCAGGCGCAACAGATCGTTGCTCAGTTGCCCGTAGTGTTCGTTGAACAACACGATGTGGCCGATGAATGAGAAGTTGTCTTTGACCAGCGCGCTGACCGAGTCGCCGATACGCTTGGCGTACTGCCCTTCCACCAGGTCGATGCGCAGTACGCGGGCCAGGGCCTCGATGTCTGGTGTTGCCCGCAGGATGCCGCCGGCCGGCGCTCTTAGCAGGCGAATGCCGCAGTAGCCGCGAGCCACTGGCTCATGCTGCTCGGTCTTGCCTTCCACCGCCCAGCGCACCCAGCGTTCCCACGGATCGAAATTGACGAAGGCGTGCTTGGCCAGGTCCCAGATGTGCATGCCGCCAGGGCGCATGTTGGTTTCCACGGCGCTGGTCAGGTTGTCGCGGCGCAGGAACACTTCGTTGTGCCAGGCACCGTTGTCCCCGGACACCAGACCCGCCATATGCCGACCGGCAGCCATCAAGCGTGCCTGAACCTGCGCCGCAAGCGGTGCAGGGACGACTTGCTGGATCTCGGCGCGGTAGGCGCCTTCGGTGGTGGTTTTTTCAGTCACCCAGGTGCTGCCGGCCACATAGTCCCAGCTGTATTCGCGGGCGTTCTGCACCAGTTCTTCAAGGACGATGCCGCCTTCGCGGTAGGGCTTGAGTGCGAGCCAGGCGTCATCGCATTCCGAAGGGTGATGGATCACGCGACAGCCTCGGCTCGCCCCTTCGCAGGCTGGCTTGATGAAGGCCTTGCCACCCAGTTCGACGACGCTCTGGCGCAGTTCCGGCAGGCTTTCGATCCGCACGGAAAACACCGGCCGGTATTCTTCGGGGGAACGGCTGGCCGTGGCTTCAAGCCGGCGAAAGATCTGCTTGTCCAAGCCCGCCCGTGCTTCGTCCGGGGTAATGCCCGGCAGGCCGAAGTGAGTGGCCAGTGCTGCACCGAGCAGCACGCCGCGATCGGAGAACGGCAGTACGCCGATCAGCTTCCAGTTGTCGGCATTCAGGCACCCCACCACCAGTTCAAGGGACGCCGCCACGTCTTTCTCGGCCAGTGAAGTGCTGCAGACGTGATCGGCCACCTGGTCGTCATGGGGCTGAATCTTCTCGACCAGCAGGATGAGCCTGGCGTTGTAGAGCGACTTGCACAGCTCGCGCAATTTCTGGATGTCGTGAACCCGATTGCCGTTGTAACCGACCACTACCACGCATGAAGTCGTATTCATAATGCCCCCGACCTGCAAAGTGAAAACCGCAACGGCGATGACTCAGTCATGCAGCGACGCATTGGATTGACGGTTGAGCCAGTACCAGGCCAGGATCCCGCCGGCGCCGATGGCGGCGAGGACCAGCGCGTTGTACGGCGCCGGCACCACTCGCATGATCAACACGGTCAGCCCGGCCCCCACACCCAGGGACACTTCCTTGACGAACATGTTGTTTTGCTTGACCGAGAAGTAATCGAGGTAGCTGAAGGCGCATTCGGCGATCGACAGCAACGCCACCCAGATCAGCGCCCCGGCAAGGGTTTCGACGTGGAACACAGCTGGCGAAGACAGCACGGCAAAACCGCCGACGATGATCCCGATCACCGCCACGACCTTGAAGCGCCCGGTGCGCTCGATCAGCTTCATCACCGGCACCTGGGCGAACACCACCACGGCGCTGTTGAGGATCAGCATCAGGCCGTACCAGGCCGGCAGCTCGCCGGTCTTGAGCAGGATCGCCTGTGGCAGGATCGAGAACACCCCGAACAGCTTGATGCCCATGATGATCCCGGCGATCACCCACGGCAGTTTGTTGCCCCAACTGCTGCCGACCTGACTGGCCGGACGGGCCAGCACCGGCTCGCTGGTGAAGGTTGCGCCGAGGGCGATCGGCAGGCACAGCAACACAAAGGCCGCCGCACCGAGGAAAAACATCGTTGGGGTGAGCAGCGGCGACAGCAGGATCAAACCGGCCACCAGGCTACCCATGTTCATGGCCACGCGGTTGTAGGCCGCGCCTTCCTTGGTCTGGGCCGCTTCGCTCTTGATCAGGTAACCGGCAATGGCAATGCCATAGGCAAAAAGTGCGGCGGCAAACATCACCATGCCTTGATTGCTGGTCAGCGCCAGCAGCACCAGGCCCAGGCCGGCACACAGCAGCGTGACGCTCAGGGAGCGGCGGCCAAGCACCAGTAAAGTCAGGGGCAACAACAGCAACAAGGCACGATATCCAAGGGCCAGGATGCTGTTGGTGGCCGTGTCGAGCCAGACGTTGGCCTTGCCCAGCACCGCGAACAGCGAAACAGCCGTGATGATCCGGATCGTGAATAACCGCAGGTTAATGACCGGCTTGGCCACCGCGACCGTTGTTTCGACACTCATGCAGCACCTCAGGAACCGGATGAACGCCCGCCAACCAAGGCCGACATTCAGAAAAGTCTGTAAGGGCATGGTAGAGAGAGAGGCTTGTCCTGATCAGGGCAAGTTCGTATAGAATCCAACGAACTTTACTGCCGGAGAGACCAGTAAAATGCAGGTTCAACGTGCAGTCATTGCCGCCATTGAATTCCAACCCGGCGCGCCGTTGGTGCAGCAGATCGTCGATCAGCTGACGCAAGCCATCAGCACCGGAGGCCTGCCCCACGGCGCCAAGCTGCCGCCGATTCGCGAACTCTCCGACTTGATGAACGTGGGCAAGTCCACGGTGGTCGATGCCCTGGACCGGATGCGGGCCAAGGGGCTGGTGGTGTCGCGCCAGGGCTCGGGGCATTACGTGCATCGCTCCGAAGCGGCGCTGAAAAGTGGTACCGGCCCGGACCTGCAACCCCAGGACACCCTCAGCGTAATTCGCCGCGCACTGCTGTTGGACAACGGTGCGCTGCGCCCCGGCTGCGGTTTCCTGCCGACCTCGTGGCTACCCGCCGAAGAATTGCAGAAAGCCGTGCGCAGTACGCTGCGAGCGACATCGTTGCGCATGGGCGAGTACGGCGTGGCCGGGGGTTACTTGCCATTGCGCCAGGCTTTGCGGGTCAAACTGGCGACCTTCGGCATCGAAGCGCCGGTGGACCAGATCATCACCACCGCCAACACCATGCAGGCCATCGATCTGCTGATGCGCCTGCTGGTCAAACCCGGCGACACCGTACTGCTCGATGATCCGTGCTACTTCAACATGCACGCCAACCTGGCGCTGCACGGCGCCAAAGTCATCACCATCGCCCGGGATTGCGACGGCATGGACCTCGACGCGCTCGAGCAACTGCTGATCGCCCACAAACCCGTGCTGTACATGACCAACAGCACACTGCATAACCCCACCGGCCACTCGTTCACCCCGGCCCAGGTCTACCGCTTGCTGGAATTGAGCCACCGCCATGGCTTCCACATCGTCGAAGACGATCTGTACTGCGACATCCAGCAACGCCGCACCCCGCGCCTGGCGGCCAGCGGATTGGACAATGTGAGTTATGTGTCCGGCTTCTCCAAGACCCTGACCGCCAACAGCCGCGTCAGCTACACCGTACTGTCACCGCAACTGGCGGCGCGGATGGTCGCCCTGAAAATGGCCTGCGGTGGCGTGACCTCGGAACTGGCGGAGCAGATCACCTGCACCATGCTCAGCGACGGCAGCTACGCCAAGCATGCGCGGCGCACGGTGGACCGGCTGTATGAATCCAACAGCCGAGTGGCCGGCTGGTTGGCGCAGGCCGGGTGTTCGCTTTCCTCGCTGCCCGGCGAAGGCGTGTTTATCTGGGTGCGATTGCCGGATGGATTGCATGCCGAGAACCTGGCTCGCCAGGGGCTGGAGAACAATATGGTATTGGCACCGGGCACCTTGCTGAGCAAAGGGCCGAATGCCAGTCAGTTCCTGCGCTTCAACGTGGCGCACAGTGACAGCTTGCAGGTGCGTGAGCGGTTTTTCCGGTTGCTTGACACACAAAGTAAATAACTAACAGTCACCGATGTTGTGGGAACGAGCCTGCTCGCGAAAAGGCCGTCACAGCCAATATCCATGTCGCCTGATCCACCGCCTTCGCGAGCAGGCTCGCTCCCACAGGGGACCAGCGTCGTGCCCGGTATCCGCGATGACCACTAACCATTGTGGGAGCGAGCCTGCTCGCGATGAGGCCGTCACATCCAGCATCAATGTTGCCTGACACACCGCCTTCGCGGGCAAGCTGCTCTTACAGGGGGGGCGTAGAACTCAAAATTGGCGGTAGCACCTGAATTACCCCCGACAAAAAATCCCGCCCTTCTCTCAAAGGGCGGGATTCTTGCTTAACCAAAATTGTACGAATGGATCACCAAATCTTCATTGAAGTTCAGACTCACACGTTCTGTCCGTAAATCCGCCGTACCGGCGAAACCAAAACCCATTGGGCGAACAGGGCGCCCAGTGAGCTGCGACAATGCCTCACGCAGTGACTCGCTGTATGGTTTACCGATAGCGGCATTCAAGATGGTTTTGGTTTGTTCGAGATTTAACATGGTGCCTCCTGGCATCTATGGGTTATGCGCGTTGTTCCTCAATGCGCCACTCCACTATCGACCACCCAAACAATTTAGTGCGGTACATGTTTATCGCTTTTCCAAAAAGCAAAAAAAACCGCCCTTCTCTCGAAGGACGGTTTTTTACAGCATCCGACGCTTAAGGCGCGTACGTCAGCAGCAACTCGCTCGGCACTTTGAAGTCCAGGGACATCATCACGCTCAACGCGGTAATGGTGAAGATCGAGAACACGAACAGCTTGCGTGCCCAGACCGTGTCATCCACTGCCTTGTAGCCGGTCCAGGCCATGTACAGCCAGTACATGCCCATGGCCGCGGCGACGGCGAGGTAGCTCATGCCGGCGTAGCCACTGAAGGTCAGCATCAAGGTCGCCACGAGGAAGGCCAGGATGTAGATCAGGATGTGCTTCTTGGCCACTTCGATCCCGCGCTTCACTGGCAGCACCGGAATCGATGCGGCCAGGTAATCATTGAAGCGGAAGATCGCGATGGCGTAGGAATGCGGCATCTGCCACAGGCTGAACATCACCAGCAGGGTCAGCGCGGCCATGTCGAAGGTGTTGCTCACCGCGACGTAGCCGATGACCGGCGGCATGGCGCCCGACAGGCTGCCCACCAGCGTGCCGTGAATCGACTTGCGCTTGAGGTACAGGCTGTAGAAGCCGACGTAGATCACGAAGCCGATGACGGCGAACAGTGCGGCCAACGGGTTGGCCACCTTGTACAACAGGGTAACGCCGGCGACACCCAGGACGGTCGCATAGATCAGGGCCAGTTTCAGGGAGATCAAGCCCTGGACCAGCACGCGGTTCTTGGTGCGCTCCATCTTGATGTCGATGTCGCGGTCGATGCAGTTGTTGAACACGCAACCGGAGGCAACCACCAGGGACGTGCCGATCATGGCGGCCAGGAAGATGGCCAGATCGACATGCCCTTTGGAGGCCAGGAAAAATCCGCCTGCCACAGAAAGCACGTTACCGAAAATGATCCCCGGTTTGGTGATTTGGATAAAGTGCTTAAGGGACATGCGGATCTACCTCACTTCGCCATCATGAACGTGTGGATGCTGAACATGATCCACAGCGACAAGCCAACCAGCAGGACAATCACGATCGCGGCGAAGACAAACGCAATCACGTTGTTACGCTGCGCGGCCGAACGGTCCAGGTGCAGGAAGTACACCAGGTGCACCAGCACCTGGACGATCGCGAACGCCAGGACGATCAACAGGGTGATCGACTTAGGCAGCGTCGGGTACATCACCAGACCGAATGGAATGACGGTCAGGATCACCGACAGGATGAAGCCGATGGCGTACGACTTGTAGCTGCCGTGACCGGCGTCGTCGTGGTGGGAATGAGCTGGGTTAGCCATTTACATAGTCCCCATCAGATAAACAACGGTGAATACGCAGATCCAGACAACGTCCAGGAAGTGCCAGAACAGGCTCAGGCAGCTCAGACGGGTCTTGTTGGTCGCCGTCAGGCCGTTTTTCTGCACCTGGTACATCATGATGCCCATCCAGATCAGACCGGCGGTCACGTGCAGACCGTGGGTACCAACCAGGGTGAAGAACGCAGACAGGAAGCCTGAGCGGCTAGGGCCGTAGCCTTCGGAGATCAAAATGTGGAATTCATTGATCTCCATGGCGATAAAGCCTGCACCTAACAGGAAGGTCATGCCCAGCCAGCCCAGCACCGCCTTCTTGTTACCCTTGTACAACGCCAGCATGGCGAAGCCGTAGGTGATCGAACTGAACAACAGAAGAGCGGTTTCGCCCAGTACGTATGGCAGTTCGAAGATGTCGTGACCCGACGGGCCACCCGCTACGTTGTTAACCAGTACCGCGTACACCGCGAAGATCGACGCAAACAGAATGCAGTCGGTCATCAGGTAGAGCCAGAAACCGTATACGGTCATCTCGCCCGAGTCGTGGTGGTGGTCATCATGCCCATGTCCATCGACATGGGTGTGTCCAGCATTGGTCACTAAATTCGACATGGTTTAAGCCTGTTCCAACGAGGTTTCAACACGGGTGGCGGTGGCCGGGATTTTCCCTGCCGCTACCAGACGCTTGTGCTGCTCGGCTTCGATGCGCTCGATCACATCGACCGGCACCATATAGCCTTGATCATCACGGGCCGCGTGGATCACGAAGTAGATCACGGTGCCGGCCAGGCTAGCGATTGCCAGCCACCAGATGTGCCAGATCATCGCGAAACCGAACACGGTCAACAGTGCACCCATGACCACACCGGTGGCGGTGTTGTTAGGCATGTGGATCGGCTGGTACTTGGCCGGAGCCTTGTAAGCGGTGCCGTTTTCCTTGGCTTCGGTGAACGGGTCGATGCAGTCGGCTTTCGGCAGCACGGCGAAGTTGTAGAACGGTGGTGGCGACGAAGTCGACCATTCCAGGGTGTGGGCATTCCACGGGTCACCGTGTTCGCACATGTTTTCCGGCTTGTTGCGGTCACGCACGCTGACGTACAGCTGGATCAACTGGCAAGCGATACCCACGGCGATCATCACCGCACCGAACATGGCGACGTACAGGTACGGCACCCACTCAGGGTTGGTGGTGGCATTCAGGCGACGGGTCATACCCATGAAGCCCAGAGCGTAGAGCGGCATGAATGCGACGAAGAAGCCCGAGATCCAGAACCAGAACGCTGCCTTGCCCCAGCCTTCGTGCAGCTTGAAGCCGAACGCTTTAGGGAAGTAGAACGCGAAACCTGCGATGTAACCGAATACCGCACCGCCGATGATCACGTTGTGGAAGTGCGCGATCACGAACAGGCTGTTGTGCAGAACGAAGTCGGCACCCGGGATGGCCAGCAGTACGCCGGTCATGCCACCGATGGCGAAGGTCACCATGAAGCCCAGGGTCCACAGCACCTGGCTGGTGAAACGCAGACGGCCCTGGTAGATGGTGAACAGCCAGTTGAACAGTTTCACACCCGTCGGGATGGAAATCAGCATCGTCGCCAGACCGAAGAAAGCGTTGACGCTGGCACCCGAACCCATGGTGAAGAAGTGGTGCAGCCAAACCATGAAGCCCAGGATCGAGATCGCACCCGATGCGTAGACCATCGAGTGGTGGCCGAACAGTTTCTTGCCGGTGAAGGTCGAGATGACTTCGGAGAAGATACCGAACGCTGGCAGGATCAGGATGTACACCTCAGGGTGACCCCATGCCCAGAACAGGTTCACGTACATCATCGGATTGCCACCAAGTTCGTTGGTGAAAATGTGGAAATCCATGTAACGGTCAAGCGTCAGCAGTGCCAAGGTAGCGGTCAGGATCGGGAACGAAGCCACGATCAGGACGTTGGCCCAGGTGCAGGTCCAGGTGAAGATCGGCATGTCCATCAGCTTCATGCCAGGGGTACGCATTTTCAGCACGGTGGCCAGGAAGTTGACCCCCGTCAGCGTTGTCCCCAGACCCGATAGCTGTAGCGCCCAGATGTAGTAGTCCATCCCCACGCCAGGGCTGTATTGCAGGCCCGACAGCGGCGGATAGGCAACCCAACCGGTCTTGGCGAACTCGCCGACGCCCAGGGACAGGTTGATCAGCACCACGCCGGAAACCAGCAGCCAGAAGCTCAGGGAGTTCAGGAACGGATAGGCAACGTCACGCGCGCCGATCTGCAGCGGCACTGCAAGGTTCATCAGGCCGGTGAAGAATGGCATCGCCATGAAGATGATCATGATCACACCGTGGGCGGTGAAGATCTGGTCATAGTGTTCAGGTGGCAGGTAGCCAGGCGAACCCTCGGTGGCCATGGCCAGTTGGGTACGCATCATGATGGCGTCGGCAAAACCGCGCAGCAGCATGACCATGGCGACGATGATGTACATCACGCCGATTTTCTTGTGGTCGACGGACGTCAGCCACTCGGTCCACAGGTAGGTCCACTTCTTGAAGTAGGTGATTGCAGCGAACAGCGCCAGACCACCGAGCGCGATCATGGCGATGGTCACCATCACGATCGGCTCGTGGAACGGGACCGCTTCCCAACTTAATTTACCAAACATCGTTTACTCCTCTGCCCCGGCAGCTGAATGCGCGTTCATGTCCATTCCTTGCGTAGCGGCCACTTCTTTCTCTTCTTTCTCGTGCTTCACTTTCGGACCCGGTTTCATGCCTTCGTACTTGTCGACGATGGTCTGGAACAGGTTCGGCGTCACCGAGGAGTAGAGCTCGACTGGGTTGTTCTGGCTCTGCTTGGCAAGGGCGGCGTATTCAGCTTGTTCAAGCTGTTTAGGTGCCTTTTTGACTTCACTTACCCAGGCGTCGAATTCTTCCTGGGAAGTGGCGATCGCTTTGAATTTCATGCCGGTGAAACCAGCGCCGCTGTAGTTGGCGGAGATACCGTCCATCTCAGCGTTTTCGTTGGCGATCAGGTGCAGCTTGGTCTGCATGCCCGCCATCGCGTAGATCTGGCCACCCAGCGCAGGGATGAAGAACGAGTTCATCACGGCGTCAGAGGTAATGCGGAAGTTGATCGGGGTGTGCGCCGGGAACACGATCTTGTTGACCGTGGCGATGCCTTGTTCCGGGTAGATGAACAGCCACTTCCAGTCCAGAGCGACCACTTCGATGGTCACAGGCTTCACGTCCGATTCCAGTGGCTTGTACGGGTCCAGAGCGTGGGTCGACTTGTAGGTGACGTAACCCAGGGCAATGATGATCAGCACTGGAACGGCCCACACCGCGATCTCGATCTTGGTGGAGTGGTTCCATTTCGGGGTGTAGGTGGCGTTGGTGTTGGACGCGCGGTATTTCCAGGCGAACAGGAAGGTCATGACGATGACCGGAACCACGACCAACAGCATCAGCAGCGTTGCGGTGATGATCAGGTTTCGCTCGTCCAGACCGACCTGGCCCTTGGGATTGAGCAAGGTCATGTTGCAGCCTGACAGCAACAACGTGCCGATCAGCGGCAATAAGCCTAGTAGTCTGGGGTACCTGTTTTTACTCATCTCACGACCTCTAAAGCAGCTTGCGCAATGCAGTTGGGTTTTGATCGCCAACACTTCACCCTGCCAAGGGTTGGCATTTTTCTTGGATTGAATAAGGGCATGCCCGTCGTGCGTCAGACGCTGTACGACAAATCCCGGGCCTGCGGTGAGTTCTTATTCGAATTCGTGGTCAAAGGCCTTGTTACAGACCAATTCCATTTGGTGCGGGTAGTTGGAGGCTCCGACACCTGGGCATCGCATGAAGCCACCAGACCTCTCGACACCCTGTTCCTGCACATACCTGGTTAAGATTTGAGCAGCGTCGGGAATTCAGTGCGGGCGATTGTAGATATGTAGCGTTTTATAAACCATGTCTCATCCCGAAATAATTTTTATCCGAACCGGCAACAATCATTCACCGTTTTCGCAAAAGTGGCGCATCTTATCGAAATTGATTCTCAACAAAAACACCAAAATAAGTAGGTCTTCCGCCCACAGTTCAGACAGTATCGGGTGCCTCCCTGCTGCCATTGACCCTGCCAGAGGCCCGATATGACGGGGACTCCGGCCATTCGCAAGCCCCTGTTAAAACTGCCTGTTCGGGTTCGGAACGGAAAAAAACGGGAACCTGCAAAACAGCCCAATTTCGTTACGAATCCATGTGCCAATCCGGCTTCCATGAACGCCCTGCGACACCGACTCTGTGACAACATGTCGCACATGTGTCGCACCCTTGGCTGCCCCACATCAGGGTCTTTTTACCTGGTCTCTGGAATGCGCTGCTCAACAAAAAAAAAGCCCCGCTCCTCTGTGCAAGGAACGGGGCTTTTTGTCCGACAATACGTAGCGGCAGATGACCTCAGCGCAGCGCTTTGCGGTTACGCGACGTCAGCAGCGGCACCAGCACCACGATCAGTACGAACGCCACCAGCGCCCACTGCGCCAGCGACAAACCGAGGATCGGCGGGTATGGCGTGGAGCAGAAACCATCGACCTGGAAACCCAGCGGGAAGATCTTCGCCAGCGGCAAGTCATCGACAATCGGTTGCAACACATCGATGCCGCAGCTGACCGCCGGATAGAACTGCGTATAGACGTGATGCCCGGCAACGCCTGCACCTGCCAACGCGCAGATCACCACCAGGGTTTCGAACACCGTGATGCTGCGACGGTTGCGCATGGCCGCGCCGATGAAGGCGAAGATCGCGATCAGCAGCAACGCATAACGTTGCAGGATGCACAGCGGGCAAGGCGCCTCGCCCAGGACAATTTGCATGTACAGCGCGCCGCCGATCAACGCCAGGCAAATGATGCCCAACAACACCAGGTAGCGCCGTTCACGCCCCAACCGCATGGATTCATCGCTCATCGCGTTTCCCTTCAAGATTCGAGTGCCCGCCAGTCTACACGCTGGCCCGGACCTTTGAGAGTCTGGAGCATGTGAGGGGGATTCGAGGGAATAGACGATAAGGCGGTTAAGGAGGGATTAACTTTTCAGCTTTTTTCCATTCAAGACCGCGTGGCCCTCATCGCGGGCAAGCCACGCTTCCACAGGTTTTGTGTCGTTCACATCATTCTGGTTCGACACAAATCCCTGTGGGAGCGGGCTTGCCCGCGATGAAGGCGACGCGGTCTCCGGTACTATTTATTCCAGCGCCGCTGCCGGCCCGAAGAACTCATAGCGGCTTTGCTTCTCCGGCACACCCAGTGCCTTGAGATGGCGCTTGATGGACGCCATGAAACCTTTCGGCCCCAGGAAGTAAACATCCAGGTCACGCTGCTCCGGCAGCCATGCATTCAACTGCTGCTGACTCAACAAACCGACCTTGTGCGCCGCCGGGCTCACGCCATCGTCCTCGGAATAGCAGTAGAAGCGCTTGAGTTGCGGGTGACGCTCGGCCAGGCCATCGATCCAGTCGCGGAAGGCATGCACGCTGCCGTTGCGCGCGCAGTGGATGAAATGCACCGGCCGCTGAGTCTCCAGCGCCGCTTCGAGCATCGCCAGGGTCGGGGTGATGCCAACGCCGCCGCTGATCAGTACCAATGGTTTGTCGCTGGCGGTCAGGGTGAACTCGCCCGATGGCGGGAACAACTGGACGCTGTCGCCGACATGCATCTGGTCATGCAGGTAGTTGGAGGCGCGACCACCGGCTTCACGCTTGACGCTGATGCGGTACTGGCCTTTGTTCGCCAGCGCCGACAGCGAGTAGTTACGACGGATCTCTTCACCGTCGAGGATCAGTTTCATGCCGATGTACTGGCCGGGTTCTGCCGCGAGGATCGGACCTTTGTCCGCAGGTTCGAAGTAGAACGAAGTGATCTCGGCGCTCTCCTTGACCTTGTCCACCACGATGAATTCCCGCGCCCCGCGCCAGCCGCCGTGGGCCTGTTCTTTTTGGTCGTAAACGCTGGCTTCGGCACCGATCAGGATGTCCGCCAGTTGGCCGTAGGCCGCGCCCCAGGCCGCGATCACTTCAGGGGTGGCGATCTCTTCGCCCAGTACTTCGGCGATGGCCCGCAGCAGGCAGCTGCCGACAATCGGATAGTGCTCAGGCAGGATCTGCAGGGCCACGTGCTTGTTGATGATCTTGGCCACCAGGTCGCCCAACTGGTCGAGCTGATCGATATGGCGCGCATACATCAATACGCCGTTGGCCAAGGCACGCGGCTGGTCACCGCTGGCCTGGTGGGCCTGGTTGAACAGCGGGCGGACTTGCGGGTATTCGGAAAGCATCATGCGGTAGAAGTGCGTGATCAGCGCCTCACCACCGCTTTCGAGCAGCGGTACGGTGGATTTGACGATGGCACGGTCTTGAGCGCTCAGCATAAGGTGACTCCCGGTATTCTTGGGTTGCTAACGGATTACCCTATGCATATCAGCTTTCGTGCCAACTATTTAATCGTTAAAATTCAATAAGTTAATAACGCTATAGTCATTTCGACACTGCCTGATTTATAGTCATACCGACTACACGGAGTCACTATGACTGCAAAACCACTGCTCACCGCTTTGCTGCCCCTGGTCTCCGACCTGTCCCGCGAACTGCCCGAGGGCGAGCGCTATCGCCGCCTGCTGGAAGCCATGCGCGCCTTGCTCCCGTGCGATGCCGCCGCCCTGCTGCGCCTTGATGGTGAATGGCTGGTGCCACTGGCCGTCGACGGCTTGAGTACCGACACCCTCGGTCGGCGTTTCAAGGTCAGTGAGCACCCGCGTTTCGCAGCGCTGCTCGGCAGCCCCGGCCCGACCCGTTTCGCTGCCGACAGCGACTTGCCTGATCCTTATGACGGCCTGGTCGATGGCCTGGATGATCATCTGGAAGTCCACGACTGCATGGGTTGCCCCTTGTTCATCGACGAGCGCCCATGGGGTCTGTTGACCCTCGACGCCCTCGATCCGGAGCGCTTCGAACCGATCGAACTGGATGCCCTGCAAGCCTTCGCCAGCCTCGCGGCCGCCACGGTCAACGCCGCCGAGCGCATCGAGCGATTGAATAACCGGGTCGAAGATGAGCATCAACGCGCCGAGGTCTACCGTCAGGCCAGTGGCCAGCAGAATCGCGAGATGATTGGCCAGAGCAAAACCCATAAAAGATTGGTGGAAGAAATCAACCTGGTCGGCGGCAGCGACCTGACCGTGCTGATCACCGGCGAAACCGGGGTCGGCAAGGAGTTGGTGGCCCAGGCCATCCATGCCGCCTCGCCCCGCGCCGACAAGCCGATCATCAGCCTCAACTGCGCCGCATTGCCCGATACCTTGGTGGAAAGCGAGTTGTTCGGCCATGTCCGCGGCGCCTTTACCGGGGCGATGAACGACCGTCGTGGCAAGTTCGAACTGGCCAATGGCGGCACGCTGTTTCTCGATGAAGTCGGTGAGTTGTCGCTGACCGTGCAGGCCAAGCTGTTGCGCGTGTTGCAGAGCGGTCAATTGCAGCGACTGGGTTCGGACCAGGAGCATCAGGTCGACGTGCGCCTGATCGCGGCGACCAACCGCGACCTCGCCGAGGAAGTGCGCAGCGGTCGTTACCGTGCCGACTTCTACCATCGCCTCAGCGTTTATCCGCTGCTGGTGCCGGCCCTGCGCGATCGCGGGCGCGACGTGCTGCTGCTCAGCGGTTACTTCCTCGAGCAGAACCGCTCGCGCATGGGCCTCAACAGCCTGCGCCTGAACAGTGACGCCCAGACCGCGCTTTTGGCCTACGACTGGCCCGGCAATGTGCGCGAGCTTGAACATTTGATCGGCCGCAGCGCCTTGAAAGCCCTGGGCAACTGCAAGGAACGGCCGAAGATTCTCAGCCTGAGCGCCGCCGACCTGGACTTGCCCAACGCCAGCGTTGAAACCGCTGCAGAGCAACCTGTCGCCACCGTCGCCCAAGCGCCGACCGGCGATTTGCGTGAGGCCACCGAGCGTTATCAGCGTCAAATGATCGGTGCCTGCCTGGAACGGCACAACAACAACTGGGCAAGCGCGGCCCGTGAGCTAGGCTTGGATCGGGCGAACCTGGGGCGGATGGCCAAGCGGTTGGGGATGAAATAGTGTTTTTCAGTGTCGAGTGAAATCTTGTGGCGAGGGGGCTTGCCCCCGTTCGGCCGCGCAGCGGTCGCAAATCCTGTTACGCGGTTTAACTGATACAAAGCTGAGGGCCGCTTCGCGACCCAACGGGGGCAAGCCCCCTCGCCACAATCGTCTGCCATTTGATCCGAGATGAGGGCATGTGCCCTAAAGCCTGCCCCCGACAAGTCGATAACCCGGCATCGAAGTCATGGCAATCCCGGGATTGCCCGTCACCTTTTCCAGAGAAGGTTCATATGTCCTCCACCAAAGCCCGCGCAGACTCACTTTCGCTTCTGCTGTTTACCCTGCGCAGCGGCAAGCTGATGGCGATCAACCTGCTCAAGGTCAGTGAGATCATTCCCTGCCCGCCGCTGACCCGGCTGCCGGAGTCACACCCCCATGTCAAAGGCATCGCCACCCTGCGCGGTGCATCGCTGTCGGTGATCGACCTCAGCCGCGCCATTGGCGAGCGCCCGCTGGAAGACCCGAACGGCGGCTGCCTGATCGTCACGGATGTCAGCCGCTCCAAGCAGGGCCTGCACGTTCAGGCCGTGAGCAAGATCGTCCATTGCCTGACCACCGACATCCGCCCGCCGCCCTTCGGCTCCGGTGGTTTGCGCGCCTACATCACCGGCGTGACGTCGGTCGATGGCACCCTGGTGCAGGTACTGGACATCGAAAAGGTCATCCACGGCATCGCCCCGACACAAATAGAAATGGCGCCGACCGAACTGAGCATGGAAGACGCCGAACTGCTCGGCAACGCGCGCATCCTGGTGGTCGACGACAGCCAGGTCGCCCTGCAGCAATCAGTGCACACCTTGCGTAACCTTGGCCTGCAATGCCATACCGCCCGCAGCGCCAAGGAAGCCATTGACTGCCTGCTGGATCTGCAAGGCACCGCGCAGCAGATCAACCTGATCGTCTCGGACATCGAAATGTCCGAGATGGACGGCTACGCCTTCACCCGCACCCTGCGGGAAACGCCGGACTTCGCGCATCTTTATGTATTACTGCACACGTCGCTGGACAGTGCGATGAACGCCGAGAAAGCACGGCTGGCGGGGGCGAACGCGGTGCTGACCAAGTTCTCTTCGCCGGAATTGACCCAGTGCCTGATCACTGCGGCCAAGGCTGTCGCTGAACAGGGTTATTGAGTCTTGGCCGAGGATTTTTGCTGGCTGATGCGGCGCGACCTCACTGAAGTCGTGCCGTCACCCGATTGGCCAGCTGGCCTGCAACTGAGCGAATACCATCCCGAAATCGGCGCAGCCGTGCACCGGTTGATGGAGTTCGGTTACCTCGAAGGTGGCGGTCGCGTGGCAGCGCTGGACATGTGGCAATGGCAGTTCGAAAGCGACCCGGAATATGACCCGGCGCTGTGCTTTATCGCCCGGGATGCCGAAGGCATTGTTGGCGTGTGCCAGTGCTGGACCAGCGCCTACATCAAGAACCTGGTGGTGCATCCACGGTTTCAGGGCCGAGGATTGGGACGTGCCTTGTTGTTGCAGGCGTTCAAGGTGTTCCAGCAACGGCGCGAAGGATATGTGGATTTGAAGGTGCTGGAAGACAACCACCGGGCGCGGCGATTGTATGAAAGTGTCGGGATGCGTGCCGTTCGCCGGGAGCCGGTTCCAGACTGATACGCCGCAATCGCGAGCGGGCTCGCTCCCACAGGTTACCCGTCGTACACAGAATCTGTGGCCACACTCGGTTACTTTAAGAGCGAGTCTGCTCGCGATAAGGCGCCAAGTCTTCAGGCATACTCACCTTTCGGCCACAGCCCCAAGGACGCCTGGACCATGAAAGCAGCCACCCTGACTTTTCTCTGCCTCACCGCCCTCACCTCTCAGACCTACGCCTCCAGCCCCGACGCCTGGGCCGCCTACGACAAGGCCGTACTCGCCAGTTGCACCAAGGCCAGCGGCCTGAAAGACGCCAAACCCGTGGGCAACGCCGCGCAGTTCGATGACCGGGTTGGCTATACCGCGCTCCTGCTCCAGGGCCAGTACCCGCAAAAGCACATGAAAGGTGCACAAGGCGCCGAGCTGTGCCTCTACAACAAAAAGAGCAAAACCGCGTACGTTACCGAATGGGACTCCATCCGTCCGGCCGCCAAGGTCAATTGAGTGGCGCACATTTCGTTACGGGCAGTTTGATCAATAACTTGTGCTACCGGTATTGGCCTGCTCGCGAAGACGGCAGGCCAGGCACTGGAAATTTCAGCGTTTACCCATCGACCGACGAGTCCCCGGCGGCGCCATGCCCGGCGTCTTGGTGTGGCCGTTCTTGGCGCCGTTCTTGTACCACGGCTGGTTCGAGCCTTTGGCTGCCGCCAGTTCGCCCGGCTTGAACGGGAACTTGAATGCCGGGATCCCGGCTTTGGCTTCGCTGTCGGTGCTGGAGTCAACGCTGACTGGCAGCTCGGCCTGCACGTCGCTCTGGGCGTCGGCGACCGGCGGTTGATTCGGGGAAGTCATGAAAGCTCCGGGTGATGCATGAAATGTCGGGCCCGGTGAGCGAGCCGCATGCCACAGTATAAGAAGTGCGGCAGTATACCGGAACGGCAGCGACAAGCTTCAAGCGGCAAGCTTCAAGTTAAAAACGATGGGGGCGACTTTTAAACTTGCAGCTTGCCGCTTGAAACTTGTAGCTTGCTAAGCATTCTTCACCGCCCGACGAGCCCGCCTCTCATGAAAAAGACTGTCCTGGCCTTCAGCCGCGTCACCCCGGTAATGGTCGAACGCCTGCAACAGGATTTCGACGTCATCGTGCCGAATCCGAAAAACGGCGACATCAACGCCCAGTTCAACGAAGCCCTGCCCCACGCCCACGGCCTGATCGGCGTTGGGCGCAAACTCGGCCGCGCTCAACTGGAAAACGCCGCCAGGCTGGAAGTGGTGTCCAGCGTCTCGGTGGGCTACGACAACTATGACCTGGCCTACTTCAACGAACGCGGAATCATGCTGACCAACACGCCGGATGTGCTCACCGAAAGCACCGCCGACCTGGCGTTCGCGCTGTTGATGAGCAGCGCACGCCGCGTCGCCGAACTGGATGCCTGGACCAAAGCCGGGCAATGGCAGGCCACTGTCGGTGCGCAGCTGTTCGGTTGCGATGTGCATGGCAAGACCCTGGGGATCGTCGGCATGGGCAATATCGGTGCTGCCATCGCCCGACGTGGTCGCCTGGGGTTCAACATGCCGGTCATCTACAGCGGCAACAGTCGCAAGACCCGGCTGGAGCAGGAACTCGGCGCGCAGTTTCGCAGCCTCGATCAGTTGCTGGCCGAAGCTGATTTCGTCTGCCTGGTGGTGCCGCTCAGCGAGAAAACCAGGCACTTGATCAGTCATCGCGAACTGGCGCTGATGAAGCCGAGCGCGATATTGGTGAACATCGCCCGTGGCCCGGTGGTGGATGAACCGGCGCTGATCGAAGCGCTGCAAAACAAACGCATTCGTGGTGCCGGGCTGGACGTGTACGAAAAAGAACCACTGGCCGAGTCACCGCTGTTCCAGCTGAACAACGCCGTAACCTTGCCGCACATCGGCTCGGCCACCCATGAGACCCGCGATGCCATGGCCAACCGTGCCTTGGCCAACTTGCGCAGCGCCCTGCTGGGCGAACGGCCACAGGATCTGGTAAACCCGCAAGTCTGGAAGGGCTGACGCAAAACGGGCAGGTGTTACAAGCGCCTGCCCTTTGCCTTCAGAAGTTCGATTAAAACAAACTTGAATTCAACTCATACACACTTTGCAATTCAGCACATCACCCAGCAATAGAACCATCCGCTAAAATCCGTTACTTAAAAGGAAACCTTCCTTAATAATAACGGAGAAAATCTTGAACTCACTCAACACCAACCAGATCATTAGAATCAGCAAAGCCTCGATCCTGCTATTTATCAGCTTTTTCGGGTTATTGACGACTTACAACAATTTCGCCGACTACTCCACAAACTACGAGTATCTCGGCCATATACTGAGCATGGACACGACCCTGAATCAACTCAAGTACAGTAATAGAGCCATCACATCGCCCCTGCTTCATCATCGGATCTTTTGGCTGATCATTACACTTGAAATCATGTTTACACTCCTCTGCACAATAGGAGCCTACTATCTTTATAAAAACATAAACACCAGCAAGGAAGCGTTCCACGAAGCAAAGAAATTTGCAGTCGTCGGACTAGTGATTGCTATTTTTATATATTACGTTTGTTTTCAGGCCATTGGTATCGAATGGTTCAATATGGACGAATCAAAAAAATGGAACTACACGGACTGGGGTCGGCAAGCCGTTGACTTCATACTGTTATCCCTGATCTATATTGTTTTGCCGATCGAGAGCGAAGAGCCGCCACTCTCGCCCGCCTCTGCTGAATCACGCTAACTTGCCAGCTCCCTGCATCAACGGCACTTTGGGTTTGCGAAACACCAGTACGTTGCCCGACATCACCAACACCAGCCCCAACAGTGCCGGCATCGTCCACTGATAACCCTCGGCGAACGCCGACACGTTGAGCGCCACCACCGGAAACAACACTGTGCAGTACGCCGCCCGCTCAGGCCCCATGCGGCCGACCAGCGTCAGGTAGGCGGTGAAACCGATCACCGACCCGGGAATCACCAGGTACAACAGTGAGCCGATATAACGCGCGCTCATTTCCAGGTCGAAGGGAATGCCTTTGACCAGGCACCACACCGAGAGCATCGCCGCCCCGTAGGCCATGCCCCAGGCATTGGTGGTCAGCGGCTTGAGACCGGCCTTCTGTTGCAGGCTTGAGAGCATGTTGCCCGCCGAGAAACACAAGGTGCCGCACAGGGCCAGACCGAGGCCGAGCAAGGTTTCCGGACTGGCGGTATGCCCGGCCAGTTCCGGCCAGAACAGAAGGCCCAGCCCAAGCAGGCCCAGCGCACCGCCCATCAGCACGTTGCGGGCGATTCTCTGACCGAAGAACACCCGCGCGTTGAGGGCATTCCACAAGGTGGCGGTGGAAAACACGACGGCCACCAGACCGCTGGGGATCCACTGGCTCGCGGTGAGGAAGCACATGAAGTTGACGCAGAACAGGCACAAGCCCTGAGCCAGGCAAATCAGGTGTCCGCGACGGTTCATCACTTGCAGGCGCCGACTGAGCAACAGGATCACGAACAGCACCAGCGCGGCGAGGCCGAAGCGATAGACGATCGACACGGGAATCGCCACCACGCCCAGCTGCCATTTCAAGGCAATCCAGGTGGTGCCCCAGATCAGCACGGTCAGCAGGTACAAAGAAAGGTTCATGACAAGGCTCCTCGATAGGTGCCCAGTGTCCGGCGCCACGCCTGGACGCACTTGCATAAACTTGCGCTTTTGTCTGGCGACAGGCTGGCAGGCGCACGTCTACGGAGTAGGATGCAGGGCGTTGGATACAGGTGTTAGAGAGCAACGATCATGGCTGCACTGGATACCCTACAGGTCTTTCAAGCCCTCAACCGCTCGCCAAATGCTCGTCTGGAGCACAGCGCCGAGCTGGGTGACGGCTTGTCTGCAGCCTTGTGGAGCAATCACCACGACGCCCAGGAATACGAAGCGCCCAGCCACCACACGTTGTCCTGTTACATAGCCGGCGGCACCGGCACCTTCCGTCGCGACCAGCCCGGCAACAAGGGCGGCCCGGACAAACTGTGCATCCTGCCCGCCGACCACCAGTCAGGCTGGGTGATCAACGGCGACATCCGCCTGGCACACCTGTACTTCAGCCCCGAACAATTTGCCCTCGGCTGCGTCACCCTGCTTGATCGCGAGCCACGGGAACTGCAGCTGCGCGAGCAGACCTTTCTCGATGACCCGCAGCAGGCGCTGCGCTTTCGGCAATTGATCAGTTTGAACTGGGACGAGCCGGGCGAGCGCCTGCTGACCAGCAGTCTGGCCCACGAACTGCTCAGCCATGCCCTGCTCAGCCAGGTCAACGCCCGACAAGGCCTGCGCCTTAAAGGTGGATTGGCCGCGCATCAGCGCCGACATCTGGTGGAGTACATCGACAGCCATCTGGACGAGGCCATCAGCCTCGGTCAGTTGGCGGCGTTGTGCGCGTTGTCGGAGTACCACTTCGCGCGGATGTTCCGCGAAAGCTTCGGCTTGCCACCCCACCAGTACCTGCTGGCGCGGCGCCTGAACCGGGCGCGGGAATTGCTGCGCACGACGGCGCAGCCACTGGGGGAGATTGCGCTGGCTTGCGGCTTCTCCAGTGCCAGCCACTTCACCAACCGCTTTCGCCAGGCATTGGGCGCAACGCCCGGCGAGTATCGACAGGCGTTTTTGCGCTAGTCCCGGGATTTTCGGCGCCTCAATTACCGTCTTCGCGGGCAAGCCCGCTCCCACAGGAATTGGCGCTGCTCTCAGATTTTGAGGCAACCTCTGAACCTGTGGGAGCGAGCTTGCTCCGGGCGGCGTTCCGACGATGAACGATGACACGGTCTATCGTCAGAACTCCAGGGTGCTGGACAACGTCACCTGCCGCGAATCCCCCATGGAGACAAAGAACCGGCTCGCCGCCGAGGTGTAGTAGGTGCGGTCGAACAGGTTCTTCACGTTGAGCTGAAACTTGACCTTCTGCCCGTCGAGCCGGGTGTCGTAGGTGGCGAACGCATCGGCCACGGTGTAGCTCGGCAGGTCGAAATCGTTCACCGCGTTGCCCGCGCGCTCACCCACATAACGCGCCCCGGCGCCGACCCGCAGTTGATCAGCGCCAATGACGCTGCCGAAGTCATAGACCGCCGACAAAGAACCGCTGTTCTTCGCCACGTTTTGCAGTTGATTACCCTTGTAAACCGGGTCTTCGGTGACTTCGGCATCGGTATAGGCGTAGCTGCCGATCATGCTCCAGCGATCGGTGAGTTGACCGCTCAAGTCCACTTCCAGGCCACGGGAGCGCACTTTGCCAGCGGCGCTGTAGATCGTGGTCGGGCCTTCGGCGTTGGCCACCAGCACATTACGCTTCTCGATGTCGAACAGCGCGATGTTGCCGGTGACGCGGCCCGGCAGATCAAGCTTGGCACCCAACTCCCAGGACTTGGCTTCTTCCGGCGCGAAGCCACCGTCAAGCACGGTACTGCTGCCGCTCAACGGCGCGATGGTCGAGTTGGGTTTGAACGATTCGGTGTAGCTGCCGTAGAACGACAAGGCATCGGTGTACTTGTACACAAGGCCCGCGCGCGGCACCCATTTCTGCCCGTTGCTGTCGGTGTTGGCGTGGAACGGCACACCTTTGCCGGCGTACTGGTCATAAACCTGGAAGCGCGCGCCAGCCACCAGAATCCATTGCTCGTTGAGGTGGATGGAGTCCTGCAGGAAGGCCGAATCGCTGCGCAGTTCATCGGTCTGCGCGCTGTCGGGCGCACTGACGGTAGTGCCCGCCACTTCCCGACCATAGACCGGATTGACGTAACTGAACGTGGTCAGGCTTTTCTGGCGGATCAGGTCTTCGCGGTAGATCTTGCGGTACTCGTCATCGATGCCGAACAGCAGGTCGTGCTGCATGCCGAGCACATTCACATTGCCTTCGAGGCTGGCGGTGGTGAATCGGTCGGTGCTGATCGCGTTCTGCGTGCCGTCCATGCTGCGGGTCAGGGTGCCCTTTTTTGTGTCGATGGCGGTCACTCGCACCTGGCTGGCGTCGTAGGTTTCGCGGTTCCAGCTATAGCCGAAATGGGCTTTCCAGTTGTCGTTGAGTTCGTGATCGGCCTCGAAGTGATAGAGGTCCGAACGCCCTTCCATGTTGTTGAACGGCTCATCGAGACGCTCGTTGCGCGAGATATCCAGCGGGTGGTTGGTCCGTGGGTCGATCAGCGTACCGCGGTCGAACGGCGTGAGGAATTCGCGGTGCTCATAGGCGAACAGCAGCTGGGTGCTTTCACCGTACCAGGCCAGCGACGGCGCAATCAGGCTTTCGCGATGCACGCCGAAGTTGCGCCAGTAATCTTCGTCTTCGTAGTCCAGCACCATGCGGTAGGCCAGCCCGGAATCGCCGAGGGCACCGGTGCTGTCGAAAGTGCCGCCGCTGCCGTTCTTGCCGTCGTCGTAGCTCGAACCGCGCGCAGTCAGCGCGTTGTACTGCTCAAGTTCGGGCTTCTTGCTGACCATGTTGACCACGCCGCCCGGATCCTGGATGCCGTAGAGCAACGAGGCCGGGCCCTTGAGCACTTCGACCCGGTCCACGCTGGCGTTGAGACCGCGGCCCTGCACGATCGGCATGCCGTCGCGCATGATCGAGCCGTTACGGTTGTCCCCAAAACCGCGAACCATCACCGAGTCCTGGGTGCTGCCCAGGGTGTTGGCCTGGGTGATTCCGCTGACGTTGGCCAGCGCGTCATCGAGATAGCGCGGTGCCTGATCGCGGATCACCTGGGCCGGGACGACATTGATGGTCTGCGGGATGTCCTGAATCGGGGCCGAAGAGCGCATCACCGAAGAGGTCGGTGGCGGCTGGTAACTCATGGACTCATCCATCACCGAGGTGATGGTGGTCGCACCCAGTGTCAACGCACCCTCAGTCGGCTGCGGCTCCAGGGCCATGGTATGGCCGTCGGTGCGGCGGAACGTCAATCCCGAACCGGTGAGCAGACGTTGCAGGGCCTGTTCGGCACTCATCTGTCCATTGACCGCCGGTGCATTGAGGCCGTACGGCGCTTCATCGGTATAGACGACGCTGATGCCGGTTACCCGGCTGAAATCACTCAGGGCCTGGGGCAGCGGTTTGGCGGCCAGCGAGAAACTGAACTGCGCACGCGGCTGACTGCTGCCCGTCTCTGCGGCCAGCGCCAGGCCAAGCGGCAACAACGCCAATGCCGAAAAGCTCAACGCAGACACACCCAACCATTGTTTGACCGAACCCGATTTTGCCCTGGACTTCATGACTCATGACCTGTGTAGAACCGCAACGGATGCGAATGACTCGCAGTTTCAGTCACTACACGGATGGCGATCGGGTTTACCTCATCACAATTTGAAAATATTTTTACTCAGGGTGATGCAGTGTTTGAACTGGCCCCTTCGCGGGCAAGCCCGCTCCCACAAGGTTCTATGTTGTCCCCAATTTGGTGACCGACTCAAAACTTGTGGGAGCGGGCTTGCTCGCGAAGAGGACATTCGGTTCAACGCAAAATAATCAGATGCCCCAACACCTGATGCTGCTCAAACCCCAACACTCCCTGCAAAGAACTCAACACCGCCTGCGGATTCCTGCTCGGAAAGCTGCCACTGACCCGGCGTGCCGCCAGTTCACTATTGAGTATTACGATCCGTCCCGGGTAATAGCGCCCCAGATCCCGCACCACATCGGCCAGCGTCGCCTTGTAGTAATTGAGCCAGCCCTGGCGCCATGCCAACTGCGCCTCGCTGTCCACCGCGTGGAAATTTTGCGCCGAACCTTCGCCGTAGGCGACTTGCTGGTCGGCGGTGAGGATTTGCTGTTCGGCATCCTGGTCCGCCGTCACCCCGACTCGCCCGGACAGCACCGTGACCTGCGCCCCCCGAGGTTGCAAACGGACTTCGAACTGCGTGCCCAGCACCCGTGCCTGGCCTTTCTCGGCGTCCACCACAAACGGCTCACCGGTGTGAGTAACACTGAAAAACCCGGCGCCGCGACGCAGTTGCACATGCCGCTCGCCGCGACTGAAATCCACGGCGATGGCACTGTCGGCATCCAGTGTCACCTGCGACTGATCGGCCAGGGTGACGGTGCGGATTTCCCCCGGTGCCGAGACGAAGTCCGCGCCCAGGTCATCGATCCAGCGCGAGGGCTGCCAGCCTGTACCGAGACTGACCATCAACAGCAGACACGCCGCCATCGCCAGCGCACCGGACCAACGCCCGACCGTGCTGCGCCGAGGCTTGTCCATGGCGTTGAGATACCTCTGCAAGGCAAGAGCATCTTCATTGGCGAGCATGCGCGCCGGTCCTTCGCTCAGCTCCCACAAGACCTGCGCCCGGGCATAGGCCTCGGCATGGGCGGGATCGACCTGCAACCAATGACTGAAAGTCGCCTGATCACCACTGCCGGGCTGGTCATGCAACAGACTCAGCCAGGCCAGCGCTTGCTGTTCCTGAGCGGGCGTCGGGGTGACGCGTTCGAAGTGGTTCACGGTGCTTTCCCTGGCGTACGCGGTTCGGGTTCCCGAAGGCTGGCCTTGCAGGCTTCGAGGGCGCGCATCATATGTTTTTCCACGGCACTTTGGGACAAGCCCATGGCCTTGGCGATCTCGGCGTATTTACGGCCGTGAATGCGATTGAGCAAAAAGATCTGCCGCGTGCGCTGCGGTAACGCGCGCAATGCGGCTTCGACGTGACGCAGATCGTTGCCCGCCTCCAGCGCCGCTTGCGGTCCGCTGCCATGGCTGTCCGGTGATTCCACCAGCATGCCTTCGCTGGCCCGCACCCGCGTGCCTTCACTGCGCAAATGATCGATGGCGATGTTGCCGGCGCAGCGCAACAGGTAGGTACTGAGTTCCTCGACTTGCACCAGCGGCCGCCGCCAGAACCGCAGGAACAAGTCCTGAACCAGGTCCGCTGCCGTCGCCTTGCAACCGACACGCCGACTCACCAGCGCTTCCATTTGCGAACGCTGGGAGAGAAACACCTGGAGAAAATGTGCACGGTCGCCGCGCTGTTGATCACGCTCGATATCGTGGGGGTCGGGTGGGAGAGTCATCATCGTTCATGTTTCGACCTGGAAACCGGGGGGCCACGACAGCGTCAGGGGGCCGGCAAGGCCGCAATATTAATGATAAATATTCTCATACGCAAAAAGATCGGGTGCAGCCCTCTATCTCGCCCGTTGATTCACCACAGCCCATGCCAATGACCATGGAATCCAAAAGCCACCGAAACGAGAACGGGCCTGCAATGCAGGCCCGTTCTCATGGGAAGGTAAAAAGTGAATCAGGTGTCAGCCGTTAAGCGCCGCCTGTTCGTTTTCCAGAAACTCTTCTTCCAGCAGCTGGTCGGCATGGGCGCCACTCTCGATGGGCACCACATTTGCTCGTTTGCCGCGTAGTTTGCCGAACATATGCTCCAGCGCATGTTCAAGTTTGGTGGCTGCTCCGTCGATCGCCTGCTCCATGGTGGAGGCTTTATGGGTAACGGAAACCGGTTGATGGCCTTTTGGCCGCGCCTCCAGCTGGCAGCGCATGTCGTGGGGACCCGGCTTGTCGCCGTTCTCGTCCCGCAGGTGAACCTCGACGCGTGTCAGGTCCTCTTCGTAGCGTTCGAGCGTGCTCTCAATGGTCGTACGTACCCACTCCTCCAGTCGTTTACTGCCTTGAATATGGTTATCGCTATTGACTTGGATTTGCATAGTTCATCCCTTATTTCAGCTAGCTCGCGAGAGGCCGGTCAGCTAAGCCCTTGGGCGTCATCACCGTGACCTCTTGGTTACACAATCGGTCTGTACGCTGAACAATTCAACCCCTAAAAAAAGATAAATTTTCAATCGCAAAAAAAGCCGGACAACCGGTAAAAGCGCTGTTAAGGTCGGGAGTTGGGTCGCCCTGCTCTTGCGTAACAATTGCTCACATTTGCTGCTCCCCCAACGGATGCAGACTGCGAAAAACCCCCGCCTCCTCCACCAACCAATCGTGCACCGCGCGTACACCCGGATGGCTCAATGCGCCCGGTGCGTAAAGCAGCATGTAGCGCTTGTGATTGGGCACCGCCAGGCCAAACGGCACGATCAACGCCCCGCGTTCCAGCTCATCGTTGAGCAGCGTTCGTCGGGCAATTGCCACGCCCATCCCGGCGATGGCCGCTTCGATGGTCAGGTGATTGCGATTGAAGGTATGCCCGCGTCGAACATCCGCCCCTTCGAAGCCGATGGCGTTGAGGTAAAACTCCCATTCCGCATATTCGTAGCTGCCGCGCCAGGCGGTGATGTCGTGCAACAACGGAAAGTGCATCAGGTCTGCCGGACCGTGCAGCGGCGGACGCCCCCGCAACAGGCTCGGCGCGCACACCGGAAAAATCTGCTCATCGAGCAAGGCTGTGGATAACAGACCCGGGTAGCTGCCGTCGTTCAGGTCGATCGCCAGGTCGAAGTCACCCTCATGCAACGGCACGCTGCTGTCCTCGGCCACCAGGCGCAACTGAATGTCCGGAAAACGCTGCTGCAAACGCGGCAGGCGCGGCGTCAGCCATTTGCTCAGGAACGACGGAATCGAACGCACCCGCAGAATCCCGCTGATCATGCCCGCATCCAGTCGCCGCAATTCCGCGTCGATGCTACCAAAGGCTTCGTTGACGGTAATGGCCAGGCGCTGGCCCTCGGCGCTCAGCTCCACGCCACGGGCGCGGCGGTGAAACAGGCGAAAGCCCAGGCGTTCTTCCAGCTGGCGGATCTGCTGGCTGACGGCTCCCGGTGTGATGTGCAGTTCTTCGGCGCAACGGGTGAACGACAGGTGCCGCGCGGCACAGGCAAACACGTTCAGCCAGACATAGGTCTGGGCATGTAATTGACGGCTCATCGTTTAGTCCTGCTAAAGGATGTCTTAGGAAATTTCGTTGGTCACGTAGGACCTTGGCGGGCAGTATCGCCGACATAGCGCTTGTCCTACAAAAATGGCGGCGATTCCTCTTCCATTGCTTGTACAGGCTTTAGCATGGCTATCAGTGTTTTCGATCTCTTCAAAGTTGGCATCGGCCCGTCCAGTTCCCATACCGTCGGTCCGATGCGCGCCGCCGCGACCTTCGCTCAACAACTGCTCGAACAGGGTTTTCTGACGGACGTGCGACGCGTGGAGATTCGCCTTTACGGTTCCCTGTCGGCGACCGGCGTCGGTCACGCGACAGACCGCGCCTGCGTCATGGGCCTGATGGGCGAATGGCCCGACAGCATCGACCCCACCACCATCGACAGCCGCATTCACACCCTGCGTGAAACCGGCAAATTGCGTCTGGCAGGCGTTGCGGACATTGCCTTCGACTGGCAACACGATCTCCTGCTGCGTGACGAAAGCCTGCCCTACCACCCCAATGCCATGTCCATGACGGCTTTCGGTGAAACCGGCGAACTGTTCGAGCAAACCTATTACTCGGTGGGCGGCGGTTTCATCATCGAAGCCGCCGAAGCCGAGTCCGGGATCGCACCGGCCGGCGATGTGGTGCTGCCTTACGATTTCTCCAGCGCCGCCGAACTGCTCAAGCTGTGCAACGAGCACGGGCTGCGGGTCAGTGAACTGATGATGGCCAACGAGCGGGCGTGGCGTGGTGATACCGAGATCCGCGAGGGCCTGTTGCATATCTGGTCGGTGATGCGCGAATGCGTCGAGCAGGGCTTGCGTCACGAAGGCATCCTGCCCGGCGGTCTGAATGTTCCACGCCGAGCGGCAAAACTGCATCGCAGCCTGCAGGAAATCGGCAAGCCGAATGTCATCACCTCCACCTTGTCAGCGATGGAATGGGTCAACCTGTACGCCCTTGCCGTGAACGAAGAAAACGCTGCAGGCGGGCGCATGGTCACGGCACCGACCAACGGCGCAGCGGGAATCATCCCGGCAGTGCTGCATTACTACATGAAATTCAATGCCGATGCGTCTGACGACGACGTGGTCGCGTTCTTCCTGGGTGCAGCCGCCGTTGGTATCCTGTGCAAGAAAAACGCATCGATCTCCGGGGCCGAAGTCGGCTGCCAGGGCGAAGTCGGCTCTGCTTGCGCCATGGCCGCCGCTGGCCTGGCAGAGGTACTGGGCGCCAGCCCCGAACAGTTGGAAAACGCCGCCGAAATCGGCCTGGAACACAACCTCGGCCTCACCTGCGACCCGGTTGGCGGTCTGGTGCAAGTGCCGTGCATCGAACGCAACGCAATCGCCGCCGTGAAAGCCATCAACGCCACACAAATGGCCCTGCGCGGTGACGGCAAGCACTTCATTTCCCTGGACCGGGTGATCCGCACCATGCGCGATACCGGAGCCGACATGCACGACAAGTACAAAGAGACGTCACGGGGCGGACTGGCGGTGAATTGGGTGGAGTGTTGACCGTTTTGGTTGCACGCCCGCCGTTATTGCCCTGAAACGTGCAGGAAACGCGGCCCGCTGTAGGAGCGAGCTTGCTCGCGAAAAACCAAAAGGCGCCGTGGGGTGTCCGGGTTTACGCGTTACCGTTGACGACCATCGCGAGCAGGCTCGCTCCTACAGAACCTGTTTTTTGTCCGACAATTTTTCCGGCATGGGCCTTGCTACTTCCCTGCTGGAACAATGATGACGAGATGGCCGATGGTCTGGCATTGCGAACTAATCCCGATATCGGCCGGTCAACAACTGCACGTTCAATCAGGCGGTGACGCATCATGGACAACCCTTTCCAGCTCATTACCGATGCCTTTGCAGCGGATTACCAGATCAACCTGAGCATTCAGGGCCTGGACGGCAGCATCATGCTGACCCTTTCCAACAGTGGGCGCGTAGTGGCCAAACGCATGATCAGCGCCGAACAACGCAATGACCCCCAACGCCTCAAGCGACTGGTTCAAAGCATTCAATTCGGCATTGCCATCGAACAGGGCCACAGCGCCGTGGCCATCCTCGAAGCCATGACCACCGGCAGCGGACGGAACTTGCCGCCCCCTGCCGTCAAAGGGCGGCTGCGCCCCACTCTCGGACTCTAGATTTCGCCCTTCTCGACCTCTGGATGTTCACTGGAACCCGCGCCGGTCTTGCGATGCGGATTTTCAATCTTCACCGAGGGAAATTGCGACGAAGCGTAACGCACCACCAGAATCGCAAACGCCAACAGCAGGATCCCGCCGCACAGGTAAATGATCCCCAGGTCCGGCGGGTTGTGGTGCGAAACGTTGGAAATCAGCAGCCGTGTCAGCGCGGTGATCGCCACGTAGATCAGGAAGCGCACGGGCATGTGGTTGGTCTTGAAGTAAATCCCGACCATCGCCCCCAGTTCCAGGTAGATGAACAGCAGCAGGATGTCATCGATCTTGATGTGCCCCTCTTCGATCATCCCGAGAAATTCCATCACCGCCGCCCACGCGGTCACCGCACCGATGGCGAACAGCGCCAGGTAATGAAAGGTCTCGACGAACAGATTGCCCAGGGACTCGGCCAGTTCATGCACGCTCTGCCGCAGTTTCTCGGCCCAGTTGATTTTCACGATGATGCTTCCTTAGGTCGGTTCGACCGGATGATGCGGGTTGGACGTGACGGTTTTTCTGCATGCAGAAAAAAGGCCAGCCCATGATGGCGAGGCGTTCCGGATTGCGCGCCGTGGCGTTTGGTCGCACCTGTGCAGGGCCTCGCCTGACAAATGCCGAAACCGGTCTACATTAAAAAGCCACTACCCAAACGACAGGGTTTCGCTTATCCTTTCGCTGTATATAGATACAGTAGTCGAAACCGACAACCAATGTGAAGGCATGTGAGGTGGTGAATGGCCGTCGAAGTGGTATACCGCAGCAGCCGAGATCTGGAGCGCTTGTTCATGGATAAAGCCGAAGCTGACCGTCATGACAAAATGCTCGAACTGGCCGAATTGCTGGCTGAAGTGTTGCAAAAAGCCGTTCCGTCCCTGACCGAGCAGCAAGTGGAAGAAGCCGGGATCTACATGGCGAAGAATCGCGATGTGTTCGCCAAGGCGTTCAAGAGCCAGCCGGACGCCCTGTCCGAACTGCTTGCGGCACCTGTTGAAGTCGCCGAGCCGGTTGCAGTGCCCGCTCCTGTGGAAGAGGCAAACGCTGAGCCGGTTGCCCCGGCCAAGCCAGCCAAGGCTGCGAAAACAGCAAAATAAGCGACACCCGAATTGAATAGGCCCTGAGTCCGATGGAGTCAGGGCCTTTTTCATGTCCGATCTTTTTATCGATACAGCACCTTTTCCGCCAACTCGTCCGCCACCCGGGCCGGCGAACGTTTTTCCGCCTGGGCGTGGGCAAACACCTCGGTCAGGCGCGAGCTGATTTTCGAGAGGTGTGCGGTGATGGTCGACAGTTCTTCGCCGCGGTGCTTGAGCGACACATAGATCAGACCGCCGGCGTTGATCACGTAGTCCGGCGCATACAGGATGCCGCGACGTTCCAGTTGGTCGGCGACATCCAGATGTGTCAGCTGGTTGTTCGCCGAACCGGCCACTGCCGAGCAGCGCAGTTGCGTCACGCTGTGGCTGTTCAGCACCCCGCCCAGACCGCATGGCGCAAGAATATCGCAAGGTGTGCTGAGCAGTGCGTCGTTGGCGATGGGGTGAGCCCCGAGTTGCTCCATCGCCAGTTGCACCTTGCCGTGATCGATATCGCTGACCAGCAGTTCGGCACCGGCGGCGTGCAACTGTTCTGCCAGGGCATATCCGACGTTGCCCAGGCCCTGAATGGCGACGCGCAGACCTTCGAGGTTATCGCTGCCCAGTCGCGCCATCGCAGTGGCGCGAATGCCGGTGAATACGCCCATCGCCGCGTGCGGCGCGGGGTCACCCGCCGAGGTGGTGCTGGTGACGTGCTGGGTCTGTTGGGCGATGCAATCCATGTCCGCCACTGAGGTGCCGCTGTCGATGGCTGTGATGTAGCGCCCGTCCAGCTGATTGATACAGCGCCCGAAGGCTTCGAACAGCGCGGCGCGGTTGGCCACATGAACGGGGCGAATGATCACCGCCACGCCGCCGCCCTGGGCCAGGCCGGCCAGTGCCGCCTTGTAACTCATGCCTTGGGCAAGGCGCACCGCATCCTCGACCGCAGATTCGTCGCTGGGATAGGCAAGATAACGACAACCACCCAGGGCAGGCCCCAGTCGGCTGTTATGAATGGCAATGACCGCCTTTAACCCGGTGACCGGGTCAACGCTCAGATGCAGCGATTCAAGGCGAGTACTTTGCATGAGAGCGAACATCGTCAGGCTCCCGAATCACTTCTTGTAGACGCCAGTATAGGCTTGCGCCCGAAAATTGCAGAAGCGCACCGGAATAAGCACGGCTGCGATGCAGGCTTTCGGAAATAACCGGAATTCGCTCTTGCGCAGCACTGGACGAATGCCGGAGAGGGGACTAAAACGAGGCATTGCCCGGAGATTTTGATGACCCCGCGCCAATCGTTCTTCGCCTGTCTGCAACGTTCACCGCCCGCGCTGTTCGAGGCGGCGCTATGGATTGCGGTCGAGCATGACGGTGAAGTAAAGCCCCAGGCGGTACTGGCCCACTTCCAGGAGTTGCAGCAACGGGTCAGCGGTGGCTTGCCGATGCTGCCGGTCAGTGAACTGGCGCAACCGCTATTGCGGCGCATGAACGACCTGGGCTTCGCCCAGGACGACTTCACACCCTTGCGCCCGCAAGTGGCACTGCTCGACAAAGTGCTGGAGCGCCGACGAGGGCAACCCTTGACGCTGGGGTTGATTGCGCTGGAGTTGGCCAGGGGCCTGGAGATCCCCATGGTCGGGGTCAACTTTCCCGGGCATTTCCTGCTGCGGGTGCCGGGCTCCGATCATTTGCTCGATCCCTGCGGCGGCCGTCGCCTTTATCCGAACGATTGCCGAGAGTTGTTGCACCGCCAGTATGGCCCGGACATGAAGCTCAGCGCCGACCATCTGGTCACCGCCGAGCCGGTGCAGATGCTGCAACGGCTGTCGCGCAACCTGCGCCAGTTGTACCTCTCCCACGACGACTTCATCAATGCCCTGATCGACGCCGGGCGCGTCCTGGAACTGGGCAATGCCAGTAGCGCCGACTATCTGGCCCGGGCCAGCCTGTACCAACGGCTGGACTGCCCGAACGCCGAGCGTTTTGACCTGGAGCACGCACTGCTGCTCAGCGACGATCCCATCCAGCGGATTCGCCTCACGGACCGGCTGGGGCATTTACCGCCGAATGCCATCGTTCACTGATCAAAAATCATTGTGGGAGCGAGCTTGCTCGCGATAGCGGTGTGTCAGTCAAATCAATATGACTGACACACCGCTATCGCGAGCAAGCTCGCTCCCACATTGGGTCTGTGTGAACCGTTATGGCGTATCTGGCTGATTCGCCGGATGCGCCTGGATGAACGCCGGGTGCGTCGCCGCCAATGCCGCCACTCGCCGGATGCGTGGATAAGCCTCAAGAGAAACATTGAAGCGCTCGGCCGCGTACAGCTGCGGAATCAAGTAGACGTCCGCCAGCCCCGGCTCGGGGCCGAAGCAGTAACCGTCATCACCAATCAACTGCTCTACCGTGGCCAACCCCTGGCCGACCCAGTGGCCGATCCACTCCACCACCTGCGGTTCGTCGTGGCCCGACTGGCGCAGCCGGTTGAGCACGCTGACGTTGTGCAGCGGGTGCACATCGCAGCCGATCACTGCCGCCACGCCACGCTCATGTGCGCGGGTGGCGAGGTCATTGGACAGCAGCGGCACCTGTGGATAACGTTCCTCCAGGTATTCGATGATCGCGGGAGACTGGATCAGCAACTCGCCTTCATCGGTACGCAAGGCCGGCACGCGGCCCTGTGGGTTGATGCCCAGATAAGGCGGCTGTCGATGCTCGCCGCCCTGGGGTGCGATCAGGTTGACGGGCAGGGATTGATAATCCAGGCCCTTGAGCGCCAACGCGATACGCACCCGGTACGACGACGTCGAACGGTAGTAAGTATAGAGTTCCATGCCCCGCTCCTCTCAGCGCGCCGGCAGCACTTTGCCGCGGCACTCACCGAAACCGATGGACGCGAAACCGTCGCGGCGGCAACGGCCGCGCAGGATGATTTCGTCACCGTCCTCAAGGAACTTGCGCACCTCGCCCGAGGCCAGTTCGATCGGCTTTTTACCGCCTTCGGTAATTTCCAGCAGGCTGCCGAACTGACCGTTCTCCGGCCCCGACAAGGTGCCCGAACCGAACAGGTCACCGGCCTGCAATTGGCAGCCGTTGACGCTGTGGTGCGCCACCATTTGCGCCACGGTCCAGTACATGTGCTGTGTGTTGCTCAGGGTCAGGCGATGGGCCGGCAGGTTCTGCTCGCGCATGGCCTCGGTGAGCAGCAGCACTTCCAGTTCGATGTCGAACCCGCCAGCGGCCTGATCGCGCTTGTCGAGCAGGTACGGCAGCGGCTGCGGATCACCTTGCGGACGTGCAGGCTGGGCACGGCGGAATGGCTCCAGTGCTTCGGCGGTGACGACCCACGGCGAGATGCTGGTGATGAAGCTTTTCGACAGGAACGGCCCCAAAGGCTGGTATTCCCAGGCCTGAATGTCCCGTGCCGACCAGTCGTTGAGCAGGCAGAAACCGGCGATGTGATCGGCGGCGTCGCCGATGGCAATCGAGTCGCCCATGTCGTTGCCCTGGCCGATCCAGATGCCCAGCTCCAGTTCGTAGTCCAGGCGCGCACAAGGGCCGAACGTCGGTTCGCTCTGACCGGCCGGCAACGTCTGGCCTTTCGGGCGGCGGACGTCGGTACCGGACGGGCGAATGGTCGACGCACGACCGTGGTAGCCGATTGGCACGTACTTGTAGTTCGGCAGCAACGGGTTGTCGGGACGAAACAATTTGCCGACGTTCTGCGCGTGCTCGATGCCAACATAGAAGTCGGTGTAATCATTGATTTTCGCCGGCAGGTGCATTTCGCAATCCGCAGCCAGAGGCAGCAGTTTTGCGCCCTGGGCTTCGATCTTGCCGTGCAGGGTGCTGCCCTCGGCGAACAGTTCCAGCAAACGCTCGCGCAACGCGACGCGAGCCTCGCGCCCCAGTTCGAAGAAGGCATTCAACTGACCGCCAAGGGTCGCTTCGACCGCGGCTTTCGCAGCGCCATCGAACAACCCGGCCTCAAGGGCCGCTTGCAGGTCAAAGATGTGTTCGCCGATGGCCACGCCACTGCGCGGTGCCGAGCCGTTGAGGCTGAACACGCCCAGCGGCAGGTTTTGCAGGGGGAAATCCGCATGGTCGTTGGCGGATGCAACCCAGCTGCGAGTGATGGAAGTCTGCGTCATGGGTTATCTCCGGGTCGGGTCGAAAGTGGCGGGCAACGTAGCCCAGCAGGCATCGTAAGTGTTTTGCAGTTGCGGGCAATCGAGGGCGAAACGGCTCGGACGCAATACCTGGCTGGTCTCGAACATGAATGCCATGGTGTTGTCGATTTTCGCCGGTTTGAGGTCAGCGTTGATCGCTTTGGTGCAAGTCTCTCCGTCGGGACCATGGGCGCTCATGCAGCTGTGCAAGGACGCACCGCCGGGCACAAAGCCTTCGGCCTTGGCGTCGTATTCGCCCCGGATCAACCCCATGAATTCGTTCATCAGGTTGCGGTGGAACCACGGCGGACGGAAGGTTTTCTCGGCCACCATCCAGCGCGGCGGGAAGATCACGAAGTCGAGGTTGGCCAGGCCATGAACGCTGGTCGGCGAGGTCAGCACGGTGAAGATCGACGGATCGGGGTGATCGAAACTGACGGTGCCGATGGTGTTGAAACGGCGCAGGTCATATTTGTATGGCACGTTATTACCGTGCCAGGCAACCACGTTGAGCGGCGAATGATTGAGCTCGCACGCCCACAGCTGGCCGAGGAATTTCTGTACCAACGTGGTGGGTTGTTGCAGGTTCTCGTAGGCCGCCACCGGGGTCAGGAAGTCCCGCGGATTGGCCAGACCATTGCTGCCAATCGGCCCCAGGTCCGGCAGACGCAACGGCGCGCCATGGTTTTCGGCGACATAACCACGGGCCTGCGGATCGAGCAGCTCGATGCGGAATTTAAGACCGCGTGGCAGCACGGCAATTTCCAGCGGTTCCAGTTCAAGCGCGCCCAGTTCGGTGGCAATGCGCAGGCGCCCCAGTTCAGGCACAAGCAACATCTCGCCGTCGGCGTTGAAGAACACCCGCTCCATGGAACGGTTCGCACGGTAGTTGTAGATGCTGATACCGGCCGGCTTTTCCGCGCCCGAGTTGGCGGCCATGCTCACCAGGCCGTCGATGAAGTCGGTCGGCTCGGCGGGAATGTCCAGCGGGTTCCAGCGCAGGCGGTTTGGGGTCACCTCACCCAGTGGGCCGCCAGCCAGTTGCCGGTCCAGCTTGACGAATGCCGGGTGATTGGCCGACGGCTGAATGCGGTACATCCACGTCCGCCGCCCCTCGCTGCGCGGCATGGTGAACGCCGTGCCGGAGAACAGTTCGGTGTAGAGACCGTACGGGGCTTTTTGCGGGGAGTTCTGGCCAACAGGCAGTGCGCCGGGCAAGGCTTCGCTGCTGAATTCGTTGCCGAAGCCTGACAGGTAGGCCAGCGCTGGCATCGTTGAATCGGGGTTCATGGAGCCTCCTGAACAGGGAGTCGGCAGTGGCCGCTCACTCTGTTGCAGAGGTCGAGGCACGCCTGGGTTATTTTTATCGTAATCTGATTACGCATAACGTAATTTGATTGGTATTGACCGTCAAGCTATAAAGACGCCCATTCGTAACAGGATCAAACTGCCTCCATGCAAAAGCCCACCAGCGACAACAACGGTAAACAGAAAGTCCGCTCGGCCGAGGTGGGCACTGACATCCTCAAGGCTCTGGCTGAGTTGTCGCCTTCGACTTCGCTGTCGCGCCTGGCCGAACACGTGCAGATGCCGGCGAGCAAGGTCCATCGCTATTTGCAGGCGCTGATCGCCAGCGGATTTGCCGAACAGAACGCAGCGACCAACCATTACGGCCTGGGTCGTGAAGCCTTGCGCGTGGGGTTGGCAGCACTCAACAGTATGGACGTGCTGAAAGTCGCCGCCCTGCCCCTGGCCGAGCTGCGCGACGACTTGAACGAAACCTGCTTTCTGGCGGTATGGGGGAATCAAGGCGCGACCGTGGTGCACATCGAGCCGGCAGTGCGTGCGGTGACAGTGGTGACACAACTGGGCTCGGTGCTGCCGCTGCTCAGCTCTTCGACGGGACTGGTATTTGGCGCCTACCTGCCGAAGCGCGAGACCGAGGATCTGCGTGTACAGGAATTGCAGTCCCACGCAGCCCATGTGCTGGCAGACGATCAGGCCTACGCGACCCAGTGCGAACAAATCCGCGCACGCGGTTTGCACCATGTACATGGTTTGCTGCTGCCTGGGGTGGATGCCTTGTCGGCACCGGTGTTCAACGCGATGGGCAGAGTGGTTGCCGTGCTGACGGTGGTGGGGCCGACATCCTTGTTCCATGCCGATGAAAGCGGACCGGCGGCGAAGCGCCTGTTATCCGCCAGCCGTGCGGTCAGCTGGCGCATGGGTTATGAACCCGCCGCATCCGCGACCTGACTGCCACAGCTGTGCCAACCAGGCAGGGTTGGCATGCCTTTAATTCATTCCAAAACCAAAAACCAACACTTACCAAACCTGCATTATCAATCCCAGCTTCTTCGCCATGGCAACTGCCTGTGTGCGTCGCTCCACACCCAACTTGCTGTGAATGCGCCGGGCATGGGTTTTCACCGTATGCAACGAAATGAACAGTTGTTCGGCGATTTGCTGATTGGAGTTGCCTTGGGCAATCAGGTCCAGCACTTCAAGCTCTCGCCCGCTCAGCAAACAGACATCGGTGTCCCTATCGACCATTGACGCCGTTCCCTGTAGACGACAGATCAGTCCCGGCTGGCGCAAATTCAAATCACGCAATGTCTGCTGCCCATGACAACGCTTCACCAAGGCCAGGCCGGCCTCCAGCGCTGGATGAGCCATGTCCGGCTCATCCGTCAGGTCCGCCACTTCACAGATTGCCAATTGCAACTCCGTTTCCAGCGCCAGCATGGCCTGTTGTTGCGCCTGCTTGAGTAACGCCTTGAGACGATCTATTGGACTTTGCGCCAGTTGAAGTTGAGTCTCGGCCAACACCAACTGGTATTCGATACGCGCAATCAGTTGCAGCGTGGCCGGTGGCGCCTGGCGTGCATGAGTCCCGCGATAATGACGCAAGACTCGGGTCAGCGCTTCCCGGGCCAACTCCGGGCGCCCTTGCTGCAGCCAGAAATGACTGCTGATTTGCAGCAGTACGCTGCGATAAACCGTGTCGGGGATCTGTCGTTGCTGCATCAACCGTTCGGCTTCGCGCAGACGATCAAACGCATGGGCATAATCGCGCTGGTTGGCGGCCATCTGCGCTTGCCCGAGAAAGCCATACAGCGCGTGCTTGTCCTGGCTTTGCAGGCAGTCCTCCAGACCGGACTGGAAGAAACCGGCGGCCAGTTCATCTTGTCCCTGACAGAGGGCCAACCGTCCTCGGCGCAGGGCAATTCGCCCCAATAGCGGCGTCGGTCGATCAGCCTCTCGAGACAACAGCGCAACAGTATCAGCCAACAAGCTCTCGGCGCGTCGGGGCGCTCCGCGCATCTCCAGCAACTGCGCGTGATCGAGTTCAAGCAGCCCTTCGAACAATAGCGAGCCTTGGGCGCGCGCCAGGCACAGTGCCTCGCGATTGAACGTCTGCGCCACATCGAGTTCGGCGTTGAGCAACGCCTGCTGGGTCAGTCCTGACAGGCACAATAGTCGCGCCGGCCAGGCATCGACACTCAACTCGGCCAGCGCTTCGAGAAAGTGCCCGCGAGCCGCCTCCATACGGCCTTGCAAATGCAGGAGCCAGCCCTGTTGCGCCTGCCAGCGTGCCAGCAGTTGCCGTTGCAGCGTCTGCGTAGGCTGCGGGGTAAATCGTGCCAGTTGCCCGATGCACGCGGCGGCAGGATCGAAACGTCCGGCAAACAACAACGCCGCGCTGACCAGCCCGACCAATTGCGGCGTAACAAGGGTCAGCTCAGCCTGTTGACGCTCGTGGAGTTTCAACAACAGGCAGACATTTTCGCGCCGGAACAAATGTTCGAGGCTGAAGTGCTGCAACAGACTGACCGCCACTTCGAACTCCTGCGCCAACAGCGCCTGCTCGAACGCACCTTGCCAGTCCTCTTCGGCGCTGAACCATTGGCACGCGCGGCGATGCCAGGATCGCCCGGCCGGGGTCGGCTCTTCCGCCATTGCCCGGGCCAGTGGCTCGAAGATCCGCAACCACTCGACGGAGTCTTCCCAAGGCTCAATGAAGCAGCCCATGTCCTGCAACGCGTGCAGCCACTGCGCGCCCTCCCCCGTACCGAAAAGATGCTCGCACAGGCTGGCGTTGAAGCGTGGCAGATGAACCAACACCTGCCAGACCTCAACCAACTCCGGTGGCAAGGTGTTGAACAACTCGTGCTGCAGATAATCGAGCAACGTTGCCGAACGCCCCTGCTCAACCGACCACGGGCAACCATTGAGCAACGCAATCCGCACGCCAGCGCACCAGCCACCGCTGCGCTCAACCACCCTCTTGGCGGTCTGGGCCGCCAGGGTCGGCTCGACATGACCGAGCAACTGCCCGACCTCGGCCTCGGTAAACGCCAGCGCCCGGCCTTCGCACTCGTACAACTCATCATCGAGCAGCAGCCGCGGCCAGTTGCAGGAGGGTCGACGACGGGAACCGAGCCACCAGGTCAGCGCCGGGCTGGCGACGGCCAGCAGGCGATCGAGCATCCGATCGAGTTCCGGGTTGGGTGCACGGCAGTAATCATCCAGAAACAGCCAGGTCGGGGTCTGTAATCGGGCCAGATGCGCCAGCAGCCCAGGCTCATCCGCCGAGGGCAGATCCAGCGCTTGCGTCAGTCGCAACAGAAAATCGGCAGCACTCAACGACTCCCCCGCCAGCGGCAGCCAACAGACCCGACAGTGCTTCGGCGCCCGCAGCAGGCATTCGCTGAGCAACGCGCTCTTGCCACTGCCGGGCGGTGCGCAAAGCAACTTCACCCTCGCGGTCGACACCAGCATGGGCTCGATCAGCCGCTCGCGGGACAGATGATGAGACGACAGTCGGGGCACAAGGCCTGGGCGGTCCAGACAGTGCGTCATTGCAGTCATTGTGATGCGCCTTTTTTATAATTCTGGCGCCACCCTAGACCTCTCCCGAGCGCTTGTTGAAGAAGTATTCAACACACTGATCGTCCCCTATAAAAAAGGTGACCGCAAAGTCACCCTTTTGTGTAGGGGCCTGTAGGAAACCTACCTGACCCCCGTGCTACGCAAGGCCGCCGGCGTGTAGTCCCCCGCTTTTGCATCGATGTTGAATTCGAAGCTGCGCTTTTCTTCGTTCTTCATTCCCAGTGCGATATAGCGACCGGCAATCAGGTCATACAGCGCTTCGACGGTGTAGGCCGGCACCTGGTGATCGTAGTAGAACTGGGCATGCCCTTCGGCGACGCGCCAGAGCTGTCCACGCCCGTCGTAGTGGTCGGCCAGCGCCACTTGCCAGCTGTCTTCGTCGATGTACATGTGGCGCTTGGCGTACACGTGCCGCTCGTTCGGCTTGACCGTGGCGACGACTTCCCAGACCCGGTGCAACTCATAGCGGGTCAGGTCCTGGTTGATGTGCCCGGCCTTGATCACATCGGTGTACTTGAGGTCTGGCGAATCGAGCTTGTAGCTGTTGTAGGGGATGTACATTTCCTTCTTGCCAATCAGCTTCCAGTCGTAGCGATCCGGCGCGCCGGAAAACATGTCGAAGTTGTCGGTGGTGCGCAGGCCATCGGATGAGGTGCCGACACCGTCATAGGCGACCTGTGGCGCACGCCGTACCCGACGCTGGCCGGCGTTGTAGATCCAGGCCTTGCGCGGTTCCTTGACCTGATCGAGCGTCTCGTGAACCAGCAGCACGTTGCCCGCCAGCCGCGCCGGTGCGGTCACCTCCTGTTTGAAGTAGTTGAGCACGTTATCGTCGCTGCCCGGTTTCAGATCGCTGAGCAACGACGGCACGGCAACTTCGTCCTTGAAGCGGATCACCGTGAAATCGCCATTGGATTGCGGCGTCGCCTGGGTGATGGTGCGACGCAGATTGCCGCCGTGGTAACGGGTGATGTGGTTCCAGATCACTTCCACGCCATTCTTCGGAATCGGGAACGCGTAGTAGCGATTGCCGGTGAAGTTGGCCAGACCGTTACCGTCATTGATCGGTGTTACGTTCAGTGCACTGCGCTTGGCCGACTCATAGATTTCTGCCGGTAACGCCACGGTGCGATGGCTGGGATAGACCGGAATCTTGTAAGTCTCGGGGTAGCGCTTGAACATCGCGATCTGGCCGTCGGAAAGCTTGTCCTTGTACTGGTCGACGGTCGCTGCGGTGATCACGAACAATGGCTTTTCGTTGGCGAACGGGTCGGCCAGGAAACCTTTGCTGTCCACCGCGCCAGCGTTTTTCGGGATGCCACCGGTCCAGGCCGGAATCGAACCATCGGCATTGCCGGCCTTCTCGGCTCCGAGCGGGGTCAGGCTGGTGCCAAGCTTGTTGGCTTCCTCTGGCGACACCGCGGCCATCACGTTGGCGGCCAGCAACCCGAGGGTCAGCACGCCCAATTGCAACATCATCTTGCGCATCGAAATCATCCTTATCAGCCGGGTCAGAAGTTCACACCAAAGCTCAACGCCACGAAGTCACGGTCGGTGAGGACGTTGTAGTCCCCGCCGAAAAAATCGGTGTAACTGAGGCTTGCGGTATAGGTGTTGCGATAGTCCGCATCGACACCGAGGCTGATGGCCTTGGCGCCTTCGTTGAACAGGCCGTTGGGGCCATAGCCGGAGACGTCGTGGGACCACGAGAGATTGGGCCTGACGTTGATCCCGGCGATGAGGTTGTTGTAGTCGAGGATGGCCCGAGCGCGATAACCCCATGAAGTCGAGGTCACGAAGCCGTCGGTATCGCCGCCGAAACCATACTGGCCATACACCGAGTCGCGGCCGTAGCGCAACTTCGTACGTGCTTCCAGGCCACCGACCCGAACCACCGCCGCCTCACCCACCAGCGTCAGGCGATCGGCGCCGGCGACCTGATCGATGAAGTGCGTCAAGGTGCTCTGGATCTGCGTCACCTCCTTGCGGCGGTAACCTGTGTTGTCAGCCCCCGGTGACGTGGCGATGGGCGACGCCGCACCGCCTGCAATCGGATTGAGCATGGCCAGGGTCAGGTCATTGGTGTTGACCTGTACCGGGAGGTTGGGGCGGTAGCTGATTTCCCCGCTCCACGCAGTGCCGGTCGATAAGGTGGTGGCGAAGCTGGCGCCGTAGAGGCGGATGTCCTCCGGATATTCGAGGTAATACTGGCCGCGACCGAGCATCACACTCTGGGCCAGGCCTGAACCGCTGCCGGGGGCGATTCGGTTGGCGGCGGCTACGATTCCCGGAAGGCTTGCCAGCGTGCTGAGCCCGGCGGTGGTGGTCCCGACGTTGGGGCCGCGGCTGTGGTAGTTCATGAAGTACAGGCCGTACTCGGTGTCGTCCCCCAGCCAGCGCAACGCCGTACCCCACTGTCCGGAATCCCGGGCATCACGGTCGCCACCACGGGGAACGATCACGCCCTCTTTGCTGACCTCGAAGCCCTGGCCAAAGGCAGCCGCAATCGGCTGCAAGGGTGCAATGGCCGGGCTGGCGACGGTGTAGCCCTTGTTGCAGCCATCGGCCACCACATCGACACCAAAGAAGGTGCCGCAGTTATCGACGACCGTCTGATCCCATTCCAGTTGATAGAAGCCTTCCACGGTCAACTTCTCCGTCAGGCCCTGGGAGGCGAAGAGCATGTTGACCGGGATCAGGCCCTCCTTGATCTCGGCTCCAGGACGACGGAACGCGGACACGTCGACCGGGTTGATGCTGTTGATCGAGTTGCCGATGAAGGTGCTCTCCCCCCAACTGACCACCTGCTTGCCGGCACGCACCGTGCCCGGCAAATCGGCGAGGGAGTAGTTGTGATAAACGAATGCGTCGAGGATTTGTCCGCCTGAAGACTTGGCGCCTTCTTTGCGATTGTGATCGCTGATGTCCTTGAATGGGCGGCTTTCATCCTTCAGCTCGAAGTCGTACCAGTACTTGCCACGCACAAACGCGCCGGTGTCGCCGTACTTCAGTTCGAGGTCATGAATGCCCTTGAAGATCTTCGAGAAGGTTTCGCCTTTCTTGAAGTTCAGGCGCCCGTCGTCACCAGTCGAAGACTGGCCGGAACCGCCATTGACGGTGCCTACCAGGGCATCATCCGCATCACGCATGCCCCAACTCGCGCCGACCGACAATGAGGAGTCGAACGTCCCCTCGATTTCCCCGATGCTGAACGAAATGGCCTGAGCCTGGGCACAGCAGCCCAATGCGACCGCGGCCGCCAGCGCCTGCGGTGTGAAGATGGCGCGCATTGTTGTTTTTGTCATGCGTCTTCCCCGGTGAGTGACAGAAGGCCTCACCCTACTGCCGGGGCACCGGGATCGATAAGCGCACCAAAGAGGTATTCGTGGTGTACCTCTAAAGGATGACTGGCACAGGGTCACTACCCGGACATCGAGCAGCCGAATCCTGACTGTTGCCCGTGCTGCAACAGTGCATGTCGGGAATTGGTATTTTTCCTACGGCGCCGAGGGCTTATTCTTACCTCGCTGTCACAGTAAACCAACGCAAGCACCCTGTACCGGCCTGCGCCGTGACTGAACGATTTCAGATGAGTTGAGGATTCGGTTCATCGCCCCGTGTTCACTGACGTTGATTTGTAGCTCCTGATCCAACGTCTTACTTTGGCCGCTGCGTTTGCAGCGGCCTTTTTTATGGTTCTTCACGGAATCCTGGGGGAACACAGATAACAGAATATCTGGAGCTGCCGAAGGCTGCTCCTACAGGGGAATGCGTGCACCACCAAACAACGAGGTCGAGCGCAGGTTCTAAGCATTGGGCAACCCGGCATGGATGCCGGGTTAGCCGCGTACGGCCATGGATGGCGGCGGGCGGCGTTCCGACGAAAAACCTGAGAGCACCGCGGGGTGTCAGGCTCCCCGCAGCATCCTTGACCTCCATCGCGAGCTCGCTCCTACACGTATCGGTGTTCCCCGGAATTGCGTGAACAACCTTTTTTATGGGGCTCATTTTCAACGTGGGCACGGCCACCTGCAGGAGCTGGCTTGTCGGGTCGCCGCATCGCAGCGATGGTCGTTAACGATTACGTGTGTGATCTGGATAAACGCGGCGAACTTGAGTCCATCGCCAGCAAGCTGGCTCCTACAGTTTCAGCGTGGGCGCAGTCCTTTGTGGGAGCTGGCTTGCCGGCGATGGTCGTTAACGATGACGCATGTGGTCTGGATAAACGCGGCGCACTT
>NZ_JAVAJJ010000023.1:0-111146 GCF_052112305.1 Pseudomonas sp. QLc11A | reverse complement strand
GGCGCGCTTGAGTCCATCGCCAGCAAGCTGGCTCCTACAGTTTTAGCGTGGGCATGGCCCCTTGTGGGAGCTGGCTTGCCAGCGATGGTCGTTAACGATTACGCGTTTGGACTGGTTAAACGCGGCGCGCTTGAGTCCATCGCCAGCAAGCTGGCTCCTACAGTTTTAGCGTGGGCATGGCCCCTTGTGGGAGCTGGCTTGCCAGCGATGGTCGTTAACGATTACGCGTTTGGACTGGTTAAACGCGGCGTGCTTGAGTCCATCGCCAGCAAGCTGGCTCCTACAGTTTTAGCGTGGGTATAGCCCCTTGTGGGAGCTGGCCTGCCAGCGATGGTCGTCAACGATGACGCGGGTGAACTGGATGAACGCGGCGCGCTTGAGTCCATCGCCAGCAGGCTGGCTCCTACAGTGTCGCGGGTATGCGTGAGGAACCCAAAAAAAGGGCGTCCATCGGGACGCCCAAACGGTCTTCTGCGACTGTAGAGCCGCAGTCAGAGGATCATTTCGGTCTGTAGGTTTCAGTCATTTGTGCGGTTTGATCGTCAGGCACCCGTAGTTCGGTGCTCTGGATCGGATGGCCGAGGGCTTCTTGCTGGGCCAGTCGCAGACTTTCGAAGTAATAGCGCATGCGTTCGGCTCCACCTTCGGCGAATGCGCTGGTTGAACCCAGCGCCATCAGGCCGGCGAGGATCACGGCGGTGCGTTTCATGGTATGCCTCCCACTAAAGTTGTCGGATGCCTTTCGTCCATGAATCAATGAAGCAGTGTCGAAATGGCATTATCCGCCGATTCGCTTAAATGGGAATTAACTTCACCGCTGGCCGCCCCATGAAAAAGGGGCCGCAAGCGGCCCCTGAAAGGATTACTGCTGAACGACCGCGGGTGACGTTTTCGGCTTCATCAGGCTGAAGTCGATCAACGCGCGCTGCTCACGCTCATAGGGGTTGCCTATCATCAATGGCCGGGCCTTGAAGCTGTCGCTGACCACACTCTTGCTGCGATCGAGTTCGTCGAAGCTCAGGCCTGCCAGATCGGCCCAGGTGTGGATCAGGTGCGAGCTGCTGTAAGGACGCGACAGATCGCCGGCGAGGTTCCAGTCATGGCTTGCCCGCCATTTCGGCGAAGCCCAGGCCATGAACGGAATGGTGTACATCGGTGCCGTCGGCTTGTTCTCGTTACGCCCCAGGGTGTTGTGACCCGCGGAATCGAACACGTCTTCGCCATGGTCGGAGAGGTACAGCAGGAAGCCGTTCGGATCGGTTCTGGCGTAATCCTTGATCAGGCTGGACACCACGAAGTCGTTGTACAGCACGGCGTTGTCATAGCTGTTGTACGTCGGCACCTGATCGTCACGTACGCCGGCCGGTACGCCATTGCGGTCCTGGAACTTGTCGAAGGCCTGTGGGTAACGGTACTGGTAGCTCATGTGCGTGCCGAGCAGATGCACGACGATGAGTTTGCGCGGCGCCGCGTCGGCCAGGGCCTTGTTGAACGGCTCGATCACGTCGCCGTCGTACTGCGCGGCGTTCTGGTTACGGTTGTTGTTCAGGTACACCTGCTCGTCGGCCTGTTCGGAGAAGGTCGTGAGCATGGTGTTGCGCTTGGTCATGGTCTGCTGGTTGGTGATCCAGAAGGTTTTGTAACCGGCCTGTTTCATCATGCTGACCAGCGATGGCGTCGACAGGTACAGGTCCGGGTTTTCTTCGTCGGCGAAGGTCAGGACCTGTTGCAGCGCTTCAATGGTGTAGGGGCGCGGAGTGATGACGTTGTCGAAAACGTCCAGTTGATCCTTGAGCTTGTCCAGTTCCGGCGTGGTTTGCCGTGGGTAACCGTACAGGCTCATGCGCTGACGGTTGGTGGACTCGCCGATCACCAGCACCAGGGTCGCAGGCGTGTTGGCCATGGCGTCCTTGAGGTTGTGCAGCGGTGCAATCCTGCTGGCGCTGTTGAGCATGTCCTGCATGCCGGCCAGGGTTTCCAGGTAACGGTGATAGGCCACGGCCATCTGCCATGGCACCGCCGGCTCGATGCGGGTTTCGAACTTGTCGAAGCCTTCGGCGAAACTGCCGGTGCGCAAGGTTTGCTTGATCAGCGGATAACCGACCACCGCTACGACAATGCCCAGCGCCGCCACGATGGCCTTGCCACGGGGCAGGTACACCGGGCGCAGGCGAGTCCACAGGAAGTAGGCAAATGCGGTGTGGGCCAGGAACGCCGGGATCATCCACCAGGCAAAGTACTGGGTCATGTACTCGCCGGCTTCAGCCACGTTCGACTCGAACATGATGAAGATGACGCTCTGGGAAAACTCCTGCTGGTAAATGAAGAAATAGCCCAGGCTCGCCATGGAGCACGCCCACAGCACGACGCCGATCACGGCGGCCATGACACGGGTCTGTTTGGGGAACAGCAGCATCGGTGCCAGCCAGATCGCGCTCATGACGAAGGCCTGGCGGAATCCGGAAAACCCGGAGGTGCCCGTCAGCTGGATCAACAGTTGGGTAATGCCGGAAAAGTACCAGAAGAATACAAACAGCCAGACGAATCCGGCCCAATCAAAACCTGCCGCAGTCGTTTTGCTGCGTTCGAACAAAGACATTCAGCGCTCCAGCCGAGAATTCACTACCACCGCCGGGACTTGGAGATCGCGGACGACGAACGAGGGCCGCACGGAACCGGGCAGCCTGGAACTTGTAATTATCGTGAGACAATTGTGAAAATTTCGTGAGTTGCCGCAGATGGCAGGGCGTGAGCCGGTGCGGAAGCAGTGCAGACTGCTCCCGCTTGAGACGGGGAATCAGGCGAGTGGGGCGCGTTGCACCGCAGCCAGGGGCTGCGCCTGACCTGTTTGCAGCAGCAGTCGCAACTGCGCCAGCTCCTGTTTCAATTGATCGCGTTCGTCCTTCAACTGACGCAATTCATCGCGACGGATAGTGACGTAAAGGGTTTGTGCTGGCAGTGCGGTATGTACTGTGCCCATTGCTCACCTCGCAAATGGCGTGTCTCAACTGTAGAGCCGCGTCGAAATCAACGGCTGATCTACTATCGGCGCCAATTTTGATTTCTTTTGCTCCCGAAGGGAACTTTTTTATTTTTCATTGTCGTTGTGTCTTCGGTTTGATTCCCGACGTTATCCATCAGGATCGGGCACAATGCCCGGAAACTTCACGCCAACGCTCTGGACTAACCTCATGAGTCGCGTTGGGCTATAACCTTTGACACACTTTTTATTTGTAGTAGGGAGCATCAGCACATGCAACTCGGGATTATTGGACTGGGCCGCATGGGCGGCAATATTGCGCGGCGCCTGATGCTCAACGGGCACACCACCGTTGTTTACGACCGCAATACCGCCTTTGTCGAAGCCTTGTCCGCTGAGGGTTCCACCGGCGTCGCCGATCTGCCTGCGCTGGTCGCTGGCCTGGCCAGGCCGCGTGCGGTGTGGGTCATGCTGCCGGCAGGCGCGCCGACCGAAGAGACCATCGACACCCTGAGCACTTTGCTCGAAGCCGGCGACACCATCATCGACGGTGGCAACACCTTCTATAAGGACGATATCCGCCGGGCCAAGACCCTGTCGGAAAAAGGCCTGCATTACATTGACGTCGGTACATCCGGCGGCGTCTGGGGCCTGGAGCGTGGCTACTGCATGATGATCGGCGGCGATGCCGCGACCGTTAAGCGTCTCGACCCGCTGTTTGCAACCCTGGCCCCGGGCATGGGTGACATCCCGCGTACCAAGGACCGCAAGTCCGACGACGATCGTGCCGAGCGTGGCTACATTCACGCCGGTCCCGCCGGCGCCGGGCATTTCGTGAAGATGATCCACAACGGCATCGAATACGGAATGATGCAGGCCTTCGCTGAAGGCTTCGACATCCTGCAAACCAAAAACAGCGAGAGCTTGCCAGCCGACCAGCGTTTCGACCTGAACGTCGCCGACATCGCCGAAGTCTGGCGTCGTGGCAGCGTGGTCTCCTCGTGGTTGCTCGACCTGACGGCCGACGCCCTGGCCAGTGATCCAAAGCTCGACGGTTTCTCCGGGTCGGTGGCAGACAGCGGTGAAGGGCGCTGGACCATCGAAGCGGCGATGGAGCAAGCGGTGCCGGTGCCGGTGCTGTCGAACTCGCTGTTTTCCCGCTACCGCTCGCGCGGCCAGGGCACCTTTGGCGACAAGATTCTCTCGGCCCAGCGCTTCGGCTTCGGCGGCCATGTGGAGACCTCGAAAAAATGACCCACGTGATCCGCAGGAAATCCAAGGCTGAGCCGGCACCCGCGACGACGCTGTTTCTGTTTGGCGCCCATGGCGACCTGGTCAAGCGTCTGTTGGTGCCCGCGCTGTATAACCTCAAGCGCAACGGGTTGCTCGGGGATGGACTGCGGATCATCGGCGTTGACCACAACGCCATCAGCGATGAGGGTTTTGCGCAAAAGCTCGAAGACTTCATTCGCAACGAGATGGCTGGCAAGGGCGATCACACCCTTGATCCAGCGGTCTGGTCCAAACTTGCCAAAGGCATCAGCTACGTCCAGGGCGATTTCCTGGACGACAGCACTTATCAAGCGCTGGCGGCGAAAATCGCCGACAGCGGAACCGGCAATGCGGTGTTCTACCTGGCCACCGCGCCGCGCTTCTTCAGTGAGGTGGCGCGCCGACTCGGTGCCGCCGGCTTGCTGGAAGAAACCCCCGAGGCCTTCAGAAGGGTGGTGATCGAAAAACCCTTCGGCTCCGACCTGCAAACGGCTGAGGCCTTGAATGCCTGCCTGCTCAAGGTGATGACGGAAAAGCAGATCTACCGGATCGATCACTATCTGGGCAAAGAGACCGTACAGAACATTCTGGTCAGCCGGTTCTCCAACAGTCTGTTCGAGGCGTTCTGGAACAATCACTACATCGACCACGTGCAGATCACCGCCGCTGAAACCGTCGGCGTGGAAACCCGTGGCAGTTTTTATGAGCACACGGGCGCGCTGCGGGACATGGTGCCCAATCACCTGTTCCAGTTGCTGGCGATGGTGGCGATGGAACCTCCCGCCGCGTTCGGCGCCGATGCGGTACGCGGCGAGAAAGCCAAGGTCGTCGGCGCGATCAGGCCCTGGACGGTCGAGGAGGCCCGTGCCAACTCGGTGCGCGGTCAATACGCCGCGGGTGAAATCGACGGCAAGGTGCTGCCGGGCTATCGCCAGGAAGACAAGGTCGCATCCGACAGCAATACCGAAACCTATGTGGCCCTCAAGGTCATGATCGATAACTGGCGCTGGGTCGGGGTGCCGTTCTACCTGCGCACCGGCAAGCGCATGAGTGTGCGTGACACCGAGATCGTCATCTGTTTCAAGCCGGCGCCCTATGCGCAGTTTCGCGATACCGAGGTCGATGAACTGCAGCCGACTTATTTGCGCATTCAGATCCAGCCCAACGAAGGCATGTGGTTCGACCTGTTGGCCAAGCGTCCCGGTCAGGCCCTGAAAATGGACAACATCGAACTGGGGTTTGCCTACAAGGATTTTTTCGAGATGCAGCCGTCCACGGGCTACGAAACCCTGATTTACGATTGCCTGACCGGCGATCAGACGTTGTTCCAGCGCGCCGACAACATCGAAAACGGCTGGCGCGCCGTGCAGCCGTTCCTCGATGCCTGGCAGCAGGACGCCAGCGTGCAGAGCTATGCCGCCGGGGAAAACGGCCCGAAGGCCGGCGAAGAATTGCTCACCCGTGACGGTCGCGTCTGGCACCGCCTCGGATAATGTGGGGGCGAGCTTGCTCGCGATAGCGGTCTGTCAGGCACTTGGATGTGAATGTGCCGACGCCATCGCGAGCAGGCTCGCTCCCACAGGGTTGGGGGATTACAACCAGTAGCTCACCGCATACCACCCGAGCAAGCCCATGACCACGGTGTAGGGCAACGCCATCCAGACCATTCGCCCGTAAGACAGGCGCACCAGCGGTGCAATCGCCGAGGTCAGCAAGAACAGGAACGCTGCCTGGCCGTTGGGCGTCGCCACGCTCGGCAGGTTGGTGCCGGTGTTGATCGCAATGGCCAGTGTCTCGAAATGTTCGCGGGTCATCTCACCGGCCATGAATGCGCGCTTCACTTCGGTGATGTAAATAGTCGCGACGAACACGTTGTCACTGATGGCTGACAGCAGGCCGTTGGCAATGAACAGCATGCCCGGTTGTTGGTCCGCCGGCAGCGCGAGTACCCATTGGATCAACGGCGAGAACAATTGCTGGTCGTGAATCACCGCGACCACGGCGAAAAACACCACCAACAAGGCGGTAAACGGCATGGCGTCCTTGAACGCGGTGCCGAGGCGGTGTTCGTCGGTGATGCCGGTAAACGCGGTGATCAATACGATCACCATCAAACCGATCAAGCCCACTTCGGCGATGTGAAACGCCAGCCCGGCGATCAGAATCAATGCGGCAGCGCCCTGTACCAGAAGCGCGGCACGTTGGCGGGCGGTGCGCTCGGCATTGTCTTCGGCGGCGTAGTTGGCCAGCACCGCACGGACGTTATCCGGCAGCAGCGTGCCGTATCCGAACCAGCGCAGCTTTTCCAGCAGGACGCATGTCACCAGGCCTGCAACCAGTACCGGCAGGGATACCGGTGCAACCTTGATGAAGAATTCGTAGAAATGCCAACCCATTTCATGGCCGATCAGCAGGTTCTGCGGCTCGCCGACCAGCGTACACACACCACCCAGTGCGGTGCCTACGGCACCGTGCATCAGCAGGCTGCGCAAAAAGGCGCGGAACTGTTCGAGATCGCCCTGATGCAGGGTCGGCAGATGTTTGTCGTCGCTGTACTCGCTGTCCTGGCGCGGGTCGTTACCCGAGGCGACGCGGTGATACACCGAGTAAAAGCCTACGGCGGCACTGATGATCACGGCGGTCACGGTCAAGGCATCGAGGAACGCTGACAGGAAGGCCGACAGGAAGCAGAACATCAGGGCCAGCGCAGCCTTGGAGCGAACCCCCAAGAGCAGGCGCGAGAACAGGTACAGCAGCAAGTCCTTCATGAAGTAGATACCGGCCACCATGAACATCAGCAGCAGGATCACCGGGAAGTTGTGCAGCAACTCGTCATACAGCGCCTGGGGCGTGGTCATCTTCAGCAGCAGGGCTTCGACCAACAACAGGCCGCCGGGCATCAGCGGATAACACTTGAGCGCCATGGCCAGGGTGAAGATGAACTCCAGCACCAGCAGCCAGCCGGCTGCCACCGGGCCTGCGGTCCACATTACCAGGGCATTGAGAATCAGAAAGCCGACGATGCAGGCCTTGTACCAACGGGGCGAATGCCCGAGAAAGTTGTGCGCGAACGCCTGGGCCATTGAACCGGACATCGGCTGCTCCTTGTTTTAAGAAGCGCGCAAGTTGCCGCAAGCGAGTGAGAAGATCAAGCGCAGGAAACATGCATGTGCCTACCCCTGATAGCGAGCGATGACCGCCTTGTAGTTTCCATGCAGTGAATAGCCGCCGACGACGATGTTTCCGTCGGCCTGCGCCGCGACACAGGTGGCGGTATCCAGGCTCGGGCCCAGGCGAGTACGTGTATAGCCGCTGCCTTTGCCGAAACGGCGATCGGGAAGGCCGTTGGGCAGGTATCGCCCGACAATGAAGTCTGCTTCGATGCCGCCGATGGTTGCGCCCGCCGTCAGCACACCGCCATCGGGCTGTAACTGCGCGGTATTCCACTGGCAGCCCTTGTGGCCAATTACCAGACGTTGCGGCTGGCCTCCGTTGCAGTGGTTGTCGGGGCGGCCGTTACTGTGCATCTTGAAAGTCAGGCAGTGCACCGGTTCGCGACTGCTGCCAAAACACAAGACGTCACCGTTGCTTTGCTGGACCACCTGACTGACCCGGGCGCCATGCCCACGCGCCTTGAACGTCAGGAATCCATCCACGGCAAAACTGTCGTCGAGGCGGCCGTCGGCGTGGTAGCGCGCCAGCAAGCCTTCTTCAGGAAAGTTGATCGACCCACCCACCAGAACCCGGCCGTCACCTTGTACCGTCAGGCTGCTGAGCCAGGTATTCATCAGCAGGTGCCGGACCACCACAAAGCCACGGCCATTGAACGAGCAGTCCAGCGAGCCTTCGACATCCAGTCGTATCAACAGGCCCACGTGATCGGCCTGTTCGAAGTGATGGTTGGCCAGAATCAGGATCCGGCCGTCTCGCTGTACGCCCACATCGCAGGCTTCAGCGCCCGGCACACCGGGAGGCAGCCACATATCGCGCATACCGAGGGACAGACCACCAGGCAATCGCACGACGCGGCGGCCATTATCGCCAAAGCTTCGAACCAGGCGCCCCTCTTGATCGAACAGTGCCAGACCCGGGAGCGTGCGATGTGCGTTATCGTATTGCAGGCCGGCCAACAGGATATTGCCGTCGGGCATGACCAGAACCCTGGCGCCCATGGCTTCGAATCCGGGTTCGAATTGCCCGATGACGCTGCCTTGCCTGCCGAACGCAAGGTCTGCCGAACCATCCTCCAGCAAGCGGGCCAGGCCAAAGCGGCTGCCATCGGCCATGGCGACCTTTGCCGCCACCAGCATACGGCCCCGGGCATCGATTGCGACGTCGTTGGCCATGCTGCAAAGGCTGTCGGCGAAATACACCTGGGTTTTACCGTTGCCTGCAAACGTCGAATCGAGAGTGCCGGCAGTGTTCCGGACGGCGGGACGGGCAATGGCGGACTGGATTGGCATGAACCGCATCTCCTTGCGAGTCGTCCTTATCCAGAAGTTTGGGTGGCGACTTTATAAGAAGAATATTCAATCCCTGAATGGGGAGATGCACAACGGTATGAACTAACAGACGGAGAGTCGCTGTGTGCCACAACAGTGTCTTTTCGAACCAATGGCAAGCCTGCAAAGTATCAGGCGCACAAAAGGTCAAACTAACGGGACAATGAGTGCGTATGGGCGAGAACCATCAGCCCAACTAAAAGACGGGGGGAGGGCGCGGATTACCCCTGAGTAATCCGCAAAACGATTAGTGCGGCATCGACCACGACTGCAGTGTGTAACCTTCCTCGCTCAATTCGGCGCGGGCCTGTTCCAGCAGCAGTTCGAGTTGTGCAGGATCGGAATAAGCACTGCTCGGGATCTGCTTGCGGCCAATGCTGGTGCTGGTGCGATCGATAACGGTCAGGCTGAGTTCGCCATTACCGTCTTGTGGAGCCCAGGCCACGCATTTGAATGGTTTGAATGCGCGGTCGGCAATCAGAAGTGCTTCGTTGATACGGAGCGGGGCGTTCATAGGGTCTTCTCTCTGTATGCCCAATCAAGTGATGTGCCGTCGGTTGGGCTTACCGTTCGGCTGGTTACTTGTACTGATGCCCGCAACCGGGGTCCGGGTCACACACAATCAAAAGAAATTTCGACTTTATTTCATAGGCTCAAGAATGAGTCCGGCATTGAAAGCTGAATGAAAGGAAAGAGTCGTTAGGTAACTATCAAAGGCGCTTTTTATAACTGCATTTATTGCAGTCCTATAGTCAAACGGTACAAGGGACTGTCAAGTTCTTGCTAACGTTACAGTCAGGTCCGCCAAATGATTGTTTTTAATAAATTTTCTAAAATTTGGCGCCAAGGAACAGTCATGAGCGATGTGTCAGCTTCACGACGTCTATTAGTGGTGGACCCCTGTGACGATTGCTATCGTCTGCTCCCTGGACTGCGCGAAATCGGTTGGGAGGTTGACAGCTGCACGCTGGAGCACGCCGCTGAGCGAACCTGTGACGTGGGCTTGATACGCCTGCAGCCGTATCACCTTGAGCACCCGGAGCCCGTCAAGGAGTTGATCAGCCGCAGTGGCGCAGAGTGGATAGCCGTACTCAACCAGGAAGTGCTGCGACTGAAAAATGTCGGCGACTTTGTCTGTGAGTGGTTTTTTGACTTTCATACCTTGCCATTCGATGTGTCCAGGGTTCAGGTAACGCTGGGCCGGGCATACGGCATGGTGCGTTTGCGTGGGCAGGGTACGGTGCATGTTGACCAGTCCGAGCACGAGTTGCTCGGCGACAGTAAACCTGTGCGTGAACTGCGAAAACTGTTGAGTAAACTGGCCCCGACCGAATCTCCGGTATTGATCCGCGGTGAAAGCGGCACTGGCAAGGAATTGGTCGCACGAACCCTGCATCGCCTGTCCCAGCGTCACAGCAAACCCTTTATCGCGATCAATTGTGGTGCGATTCCCGAACACTTGATCCAGTCCGAGTTGTTCGGTCATGAGAAAGGCGCGTTTACCGGCGCACATCAACGCAAGGTCGGACGAATAGAAGCCGCTAATGGTGGCACCCTGTTTCTCGACGAGATCGGTGACCTGCCGCTGGAGTTGCAGGCCAATCTGCTGCGGTTCCTCCAGGAAAAGCACATTGAGCGGGTGGGCGGCAGTCAGCCGATTCCGGTCGATGTGCGGGTGCTGGCGGCGACGAATGTCGACCTTGAAGCCGCAATCGCGAAGAAACGCTTTCGCGAAGACTTGTATTACCGCCTGAACGTACTGCAAGTGCTGACCGTTCCGTTGCGCGAGCGCCATGGCGACTTATCGATGCTGGCCAATCACTTTTCCCATTTCTACAGCCGTGAAACCGGACGTCGCCCCCGCAGTTTCAGCGAAGACGCCTTGATTGCCATGGGCAAACACGACTGGCCAGGCAATGTGCGTGAACTGGCCAATCGCGTACGTCGCGGACTGGTATTAGCCGAAGGCCGGCAGATCGAGGCCCGCGACCTGGGGTTGATCAGTCAACACGCAATTGCCGCGCCGATGGGCACCCTCGAAGAATACAAGACCCGTGCCGAACGCCAGGCATTGTGCGATGTATTGAACCGCCACAGCGATAACCTGAGTGTCGCCGCCAAAGTCTTGGGCGTGTCGCGCCCGACTTTCTACCGGTTGTTGCACAAGCATCAGATTCGTTGAACTCCTGCTTCAAACAAAAAGACCGCTGCAATGGAAATTGCGGTCGCGGCACGCTTGAGTCCATCGCCAGCAGGCTGGCTTCTGCAGTTTCAACGTGGGCATGGCCCCTTGTAGGAGCCAGCTTGCTGGCGATGGTCGTTAACGATTACGCGGGCGAACTGGATGATCGCGGCGCACTTGAGTCCATCGCCAGCAGGCTGGCTCCTGCAGTTTCAGCGTGGGCATGGCCCCTTGTAGGAGCCAGCTTGCTGGCGATGGTCGTTAACGATAACGCGGGCGAACTGGATAAACGCGGCGCACTGGAGTCCATCGCCAGCAGGCTGGCTCCTACAGTTTTAGCGTGGGCATGGCCCCTTGTAGGAGCCAGCTTGCTGGCGATGGTCGTTAACGATTACGCGGGCGAACTGGATGATCGCGGCGCACTGGAGTCCATCGCCAGCAGGCTGGCTCCTACAGTTTCAGCGTGGGCATGGCCCGTGTAGGAGCTGGCTTGCCAGCGATGGTCGTTAACGATAACGCGGGTGATCTGGATAAACGCGGCGCACTTGAATCCATCGCCAGCAAGCTGGCTCCTACAGTTTCCCTGGAATACGTGAAGAGCCGTCAGAAGTAGTAAGGGAATTTCAGGCTGAACTGGAAGTCCGGGGCGTCGTCCGTCATGCCAATGGACAGGTTGGGTACGATGGTCAGGCGGTCGGTGGCCGCAATGGTCATGCCGATGTTGAAGTAACCGGCGTTGGCATCGCTGGACACCACCGATTGCCAATCCCCGCCATCTTCCTTGAGCTGGCTTTTGCGTTGCACCAGGTCAGAGACCGAGAACGACATGCTCATCTTTTCGTTCAAGGCGAACGCAATACCGGCGCCAATCTGGAAACTGTCGCCAATGCGCACTTTGCCCGGCGTCTTGAGCGCCGGGTTGGAGCTGATGTCGTCGAAAGACTCCTCCAGGTTGTGCGTGTACGACAGGCTGCCGAACAGCACTGCCGGATCGAAGGTCTTGACCAGAGAGATCCCCGGCGTGATCGACCAGACGCCGTTACCGGTAGGCAAGGATTCAGGCACGGCCAGGTTGGAGTTTTCGTCCACCCGAACCAGCTTGATGCCGAACGGGTCTTTGCCGGTCGGTGCCTTGACGCGCAGGGTCAACACGGCATCCGGCGTGTTGGCCGACTCGTCGAGGAATTTGTAGGCGATACCGAAGTTGACGTCGCCAATGGTCGGGTCTTCCTTGACGGTGTCTTCGGTCGTGACGTTGGCGGCACCGCTATTGCCGCCACCGGACTGGTACGTGGACTGGCGGTAGACCACCGGCACGTTCAGGTCGAACTGCCAGCGATTGTTGAAGTTGTAGCGGCCGGTGAGGTCCAGCGTCCAGGTGTCAGCCTTGATCCGGTCCAGGTTGATGGCACCGAGAAAGATCGAGTCCAGGGCGAGAAAACCGTTGAGGACCAGTTGGCGGGTATCGTACCTGGAGTAGGTTATCCCGGTTTCGACGCTGAACTTGCCACCGCCGAAGAACCCGCTGGCCTCGTCATACAGGTTTGAAACGCTTTGCGCCGGTTGTGAGTCTTCGGCCAGCGATTGTCCATACGAACTGCCGCTGCCTCCGGCGGCCCCCCCTGAAGCCGCCGCGGCACCGGTGCCGGTGGCGACGTTTGGATTGCCCTTCAGGTCTGCTGGTGACTTGGCCAGCCGTTTGGGAGGTGGGGGCGCGGGCTGTTCTTCGACCTGGCGGACCCGTTGTTCGAGAACCGCCAGAGCTTTTTGCTGGACTTCGTATCGTTGTTTCAACTCCAGAAGCTCTCGTTTGAGAGCCTCCAGTTCCGGGTCAGGTGCTGCCTGCACCAACGCCACCGGGAGTAGAGTACACAAGCATATAACTGTACGCAGTGATACCGATCGGTACATGAAAAAGCCGTCCATTTGTGCCCAATGGTCGTGATTCAGCGTAGTTCAATACCCCAAGGTTCGTAATGCAGTGAGTTGGTTCAGGTTGTAGCCCAATGCACCAGCACTCGGGCTTTTATTGTCGAGCACGACGTTGAGTCGAGTCATGTTGTTGACCACATTGCTGCTGCCCAGCAATCGGGTGTCTTGAAGTAATCCGCCCTGGGCGACTTGTTGCAGGCTTGAGCCCTGGTTGTTGTTGGCGGTAATGGCCAGCTGAACACCGCCGCCGGTCGCGGACACGGCGACACTCCCTGCAGCATTGCTGCCGGTGATGGTTTGACCGGCTATCAGCGCCTGGCCCCGGCTAGGCACCGGCGCAGGGGCCGTACTGGCCTCTTTGACGTTGATGGCGATCTTGTTGTTTGAGCGGTTGCCATCGCCTGCAGCCCGTGTGACCTGGGTAATGCCCTGAGAGGTGCTCAGTCCGGCGCCACCCGTTACACGACCGGTACCCGAGTTGGGCGAACCGCCTTTACCGCTGTGTTTGATGGTTGATACGTAGAACTCGGGCTTGACCGTTTCGGCTTGAAGACGCATCGAGGTGGTTGCCCCGATCAGGTCACCACTGGCGTTGCGCCAGGTACTGCTCATGACAACACCGAAGCTGATGATCCGCCCCGGCATTACATACCGGCCACGCAACTCGGCCAGTTCCTGGTCGTTGATTTCGATGGGTCTGAACTCATCAGCAAAACCTGAAGTGGTCGCTGCCAGACAGGCAGTGACCACCCAATACGAGGTTTTCATTTGCTGCTCCCGGAGCATCCTGCCCCCTGTCATCTTATTGGCGATTAGAAGAAGTCGCTCTGTATGAAACCAAATTCCATCAATTCAGCATCTTTGACCGGGTTGAAATTATCCATCTTGTTCTTGGCAGTCAGCGGTTCCGGTGGACTGCGTAACGCATTGGTCTTGTCGTAACCGGGACCGATGATAGCGAAGACAATGCCGTTCCAGCCTTTGACAAAATCATCATGGGAGTAGCGTTTGTGACCGAGCACCGGGTCGCCGATGTAGACCCAGTTCTTGTCCGCCCGCTGCAACACCACGAAGTGCTTGTAGCCACGAGTTTCCATCAGTACTACCACCGGAATCGTCACGGCATCGAGTCTTTCAGGCGGGATCTTGTAACCCCGGGCGCGCATGCCGATGCTTTCTATGTAGCGCTTCATGTCCAGCATGGAAAAACCCTGGGTACGGACCAGGTCCTGGTCGGCGAAGACCAGCATGCCTTTGATGATGTGCTCCTCATCGACGTCGAGCCAATAGGCCTGGCGCAGTATCGTTGCCAGCGCGGCGGCGCCGCAGCTGAAATCGGTTTTCTGTTCGACGATGTCGCTGAACTTGCGCTCACGCAAACTCTGTACGTGCTTGTACACCAGCACGCCGCCCGGCAGGGCGGCAACCGGCATCTGTGCAGCCTGGGTCAGGCCAGACAGGCACAGCAGTACGAAAAGGGCCGTCTTACGCATGGACGATACGCCTTCAAACCAAGGAAAAGCGCCGTCGCCGGGGCTTTCATGGCGGTCGCGATTATGGGCATGATTTACAGCCTGCGGCGATGGACAGCGAGTTGCTTTGCTGGTTGCCGACGCCGGACGATACGTTGGCTCCGCCGTTGCCGGAGAAGTTGTTCATCGAGCTCGTGATCGAAGCATTGTTGGTTACAGGAGGTCTCCAGCCTTCTGGCGTCATCACTTGTTGAGTGGTTATGCCGGACAGGCCGAGTACACCCACGGGTACGAATTCAGTCCTGGCGTTGTTGGTGACTTTCAGCCCGGACGTGCTTTGGTTGGCCGCCGCCGCGGCTACTGCTACACGGCCGCCGGAAACGGCAATTGCCAGGTTGTTTTTCTGTTGGTTGAAGTCGCCGGTGGTCACGTTGATGCCGATGTTGCCGGAACCGCTGTTGCCCGCGTTATTGAGTGATGTGTTGTTGGTGTTGGAGTGGTTCCTGGCGGTGTTGCCGTTGCTCCTCTGAGTCGCGCTGGAGACGGTTACGGCGGAGCCGAAGATGAAGGCTTCGTCAGCCGTGGCAAGGGCGGCGGCGTTGTCTTGCTGGTTGCCGTTACCCGCTGCAACGTTGGCGCCCATGTTGCCGTTGGAGTTGTTCAGGGAGTTATCGATTTTGGCGTCGTTTTGGGTGCCCCGGTTCACTACTCTGCTGTCACTGCTTTCCTGCGAGTCCAGCACGGCGGCCCCGGCACCTGCGGTTATCTGCAGAATCTGTTCCAGCGACGGGCCATTAGGCTGTTGGTTGCTGCCCTGTCCATTGGCCTGTTCGGGATCATCAACACCGGCTGCCTGGGCTGCGAATGCCATCACTGCTGCCAGGGCAAAAGCCAGTGGTTTGAGAGCAGTTGTCGGGTTCATGGTGATTCTCCGTGCTCATTAGTTGGTCAAGTGTTGATACTTCCCCATTCGCACTGTATCGGGGTCAGTCAGAGACCCGGATACTCAGGGTGTTAGCCATTCGATTACCCACCCCGGCACTCTGGTTCACCTGGATCACGCCCCGGCTGCCGGTAAAGGCCTGGTCGCTTGTCACGACCTGGCGACTGCCGTTTTGGGTGCCAGTTGCTCCCGAGCTCGGTAGCAACGCCACGTTCTGTTGAGAAAGAGCACTGTCGTCGATGGCTTGTGGTGCAGCGCCGATGCTGATGCGCAGGGCGTTGGCCATCTGGTTGTTCGCCCCGGCACTCTGGTTGACGCCCAGTACGCCGTTGCCATTACTGAAAGAGGTGCCACCGATATTGGCCGTCGCATCCATCGACGGATTGGCCGGCGTGGTGATGCTCTGCCTGACGCTGGTGGTCGCCCCGGTTTCGGTTCCAATGGCGATCGCGCGGACGTTGGCCTGCTGCTGTTGATCACCCGCCGCCTGGTTGACGCTGAAGTTGCCTCGGTATTGGGTACCGGAATCCAGGAGGGTGGCGTTGTTCACCGAACTGACGCCCGAATCGGCCATCACGCTGGTGCCGCCGAGCAGGGCAAGTAACAGGGCAGGTAAAAGGGCAGTTAAAAAAAGGGAACGATCCATCTCATTGCCCCCCCGTGATTCTGCCCAGTGGGCTGAGGCCGCTGCTCATGGCGCGGTTGATGGTTCCGGAAATGGTGCCGCCGCTGCCACCACTGTGGCCGACGGACATGCCGGGCAAACCGTTGGGGTTGGTGATGACATTCAGGCCGTGCATGCCGCCCGGGTTTTGCCCGAAGCTGTTATGAGGGGTCGTACCGGTGGTTACCCCGGCGATGTCGGCGTCGCTGAGTTCGCCGGTGACGCGGGCAGAAGGGTTGGCGCTGATGGTGGCCGGGTTCGGATCCCTGCCGCCGCTGCGACCGATGAGCGTTGGGTGAACGGTACGGTCAAGCACGATGACACCGTTGCCTTCGGCTTGAACGTTTAAACTGAGAACAGTGCCAGCAGCGGTCGCGATCAGCAGGAGGCACATCAAGCCTTTTTTTTTGAATATCTCCACGACATTCATTCCTTCATTTGTAAGCTGGCCACGGTCAGCTGTGTGAGGAATACAGCGAAAGCTGTGCCGCCTTTTGAATATCGAGTTGATTCAATGGCTTACAGACTTGGTTCGGGAACCCTTTGTCGAGGGTGTACCAACGGTGAGACGAATCCATGCGCTGGCAGCCCGTAATTGCGGACAAACCCCTCTGGAACAAGGGTTCTAGTGTTGTTGTAACAATGCTTTAACACATCCTGTGGGCAAGCGGTGAGGGGTGTTGAAACGGGTAGTTTCAGGCAGGGAGGTTGTTTCAGGATCGGACACTTTCCCCCCCACAGCAGGGGGAGGGTGGGGAAAATGCCCCAAACGCCGGTCAGGCGCCGAGCAATCGGGTCACGGCGTTCAGTGCCTGGATTCGGCGTTCTGTCCAATCTCCGTGCAGCACTTGAACCGGTTGTGCGTGGTGTTCAAGCCAGGCCAGGGTCTGCTCGAAAAATGCCTGACGCTCACTCAATCGGGGCTGGCAACGCTGGCCGTCATCCGTCCACTCGACGTGCTCCGGTGACAGCAGCAGGTGTAAATCGTAATGCCGGGCCAGTAGCGTTTGTTCAATCCAGGCGGGGCAATCGCCAAACAGGGTCTGGCTCCAGAGGATATTGCTCAGCAGGTGCGTGTCGAGGATGAGCAAAGGTGGCTGTTGCGCCCGCGCCTGGTCTTCCCATGCCAATTGACCGCGGGCGATGGGCGTAATGTCGGCCAACGTGGTGTCCCGCGGATTCTGCTCGATGAACCAGCGCACGTACTCGTCAACCAGCATTCCGCCGAAACGCTGTTGCAACTCGGCTGCCAGCCAGCTTTTACCGCTGGATTCAGGGCCTGTGAGGACCAGGACTTTCATGCGCGCAATGCCGGGTCGGCACGCCATTCGCGCCAGCCCTGTACGGCGATGACGGCGAACAACCCGTACAGGGTGGCGGTCAGGTACAGGCCTTTATAGACGAACAACCCGACGAATATCACATCCAGAGCGATCCACAACGGCCAGCACTGGACACGTTTTTGCGCCATCCAGACCTGCGCCACCAGGCTGAACCCGGTGAGCGCCGCATCAAGCCAGGGCTGTGCAGCGTCGGTCCAGTGGGCCATGGCGGCTCCCAGCGACAGACTGCCGACGGCACCAATGGCCAGGCTCAACACCACGGTTCGAGCGTCGAGGCGACTGACTTCGCGACCATGGGTCGTGTCGCCAACCCGTGTCCACTGCCACCAGCCGTAAAGCTGCAAGGCGGCATAGACGACTTGCAGCAGCATGTCGGAATACAGTTTCACCTCAAAAAAGATCCAACTGTAGAGCAGCACCATGACCAGGCCGATAGGCCAGCACCAGGGGTTCTGTTTGACCGTCAGCCAGACGGCAATGACACCGAGGGCGGCGGCAAACAGTTCAAGCCCGGACATGGAGATACCTTTGGGAAATCAAAGAGGGGCGGATTGTAACCGCCGATCGGACTTGTCTGATAGGATTTCGCCCCCTCGCACAGGTAAAGCTGATTCAAGGCGGTTTTTTCACAGGATTTTAACGGTTCTGTGGTGATCCTTGATGCGCGGGAGAGCTCAGCCAGGCTGATCGCAAAAAGCATTTGAAAAATATTAACGGGGCATGCCGGCGTGCATAGCCTTTTGGGGGATTGATGGATCTTTGGACCGCCTTTCAGGCATTGATTCTTGGGGTTGTAGAAGGACTTACCGAGTTCCTGCCCATTTCCAGTACCGGCCACCAGATCATCGTGGCCGACTTGCTCGGCTTCGGGGGCGAGCGGGCGATGGCGTTTAACATCATCATTCAGCTGGGTGCCATCCTGGCGGTGGTGTGGGAGTTTCGACGCAAGATCTTCGACGTGGTCATCGGTCTGCCAACCCAGCCGGGCGCCCGGCGGTTTACCGCAAACCTGTTGATCGCGTTCTTGCCGGCCGTGGTGTTGGGCGTGATCTTCGCCGACCTGATTCACCATTACCTGTTTAATCCCATCACCGTGGCAACGGCGCTGGTCGTGGGCGGGATCGTGATGTTGTGGGCCGAGCGCCGCCAGCATGAAGTACACGCCGAATCCGTGGATGACATCACCTGGAAAGATGCCTTGAAAGTCGGCTTCGCCCAATGCCTGGCGATGATTCCGGGCACTTCGCGGTCGGGCTCGACGATCATCGGCGGTTTGCTGTTCGGCCTGTCGCGCAAGACCGCTACCGAGTTCTCGTTCTTCCTGGCGATGCCCACCATGGTCGGCGCAGCGGTGTACTCGGGCTACAAGTACCGTGAACTGTTTGTCCCGGCGGATTTCCCGGTGTTCGCCATCGGCTTCGTCACGGCGTTCATTTTTGCGATGATTGCGGTCCGCGGGCTGCTCAAGTTCATCGCCAACCACAGCTATGCGGCGTTTGCCTGGTATCGCATTGTGTTCGGCCTGATCATCCTGGCGACCTGGCAGTTCGGCTGGGTCGACTGGAGTGCGGTCAAGCCGTGAGTGACTCGCGCTCGCGCAACAACCCCGGACGCTCGTCCGGGGGACAGTTCCGCCATCCACGGCTGAAGTGGCTGTTGTTTGCAGTCCTGTGCACGTTGCCGCTGTCGGGTTCGCTGTCGTTATGGCTGCACGGGGAGTCGCTGATTCCCCTCGCGGCCTACGGCATCGTCAGCGTCGTGACGTTTTTCCCGTACTGGAGCGACAAGCGCAAGGCACGCGCCGAGCAATGGCGTACGCCGGAGAACGTCCTGCATGCGCTGGAGCTCGCCGGCGGCTGGCCCGGTGCATTGCTGGCTCAGCAGGCGTTTCGCCATAAAACCCGCAAAGTCTCGTACCAGTTGGTGTTCTGGATCATAGTGCTATTGCACCAGGTGTTCTGGATCGATCGCCTGTTTCTCGGCGCACATGTTTTCGCCTTGACCTTTTAAACAAAGCCCTACAGTAGCAGTCCGACTTGAGTGCGCCTGGGCAGTCTGCTCACCACCAATTGGTGGGAGCGCTGCAGCAAGCCCTGCAGTTCTTCGCTGCCGAGCGGGTAGGGCGTTTGCATGATGATCCACTGGGCGCGGGCCAGGTACGGCGCCGGGTGAATGCCCGGACGGTCGCAGTGACCGAGAAACAGATCCTTGTCGACCTTGAAGGCCAGGGAATCACCCCTCAGGCCCTGCAAGGCGAACATCTTGTTCCCGGCAATCGAAAACACCCGCACGCCTCCCCACTTATAGTCTTCCCGCGCTCCAGGCAGGGCGAGGCAGAACTTCGCGACGTCCTCTTCGCTCATCCGTCCAGCTTTCATAACAATCGTTCCCCACAGGCATTGAAGGATTCGACCAGGTGGTCAATCCAGGCGCGTACCGCCGGCATCACCCCACGTCGATGAGGATAGACCGCCTGCAGCCAGCCACCGGGCAGGGACCACTCGGGCAACAGCTGCACCAGCGAGCCGTTTTCCAGCTCCTGTTCGCAATACATCATGGGCAGCATCGTAAAGCCGATGCCGGAGAGGGTGCTGGCCTTGCGCACGATAAAGTCATCGATGCCCAGCCGGGCCTCGAGCGCGAGTTCACAACTCTTGCCGTTTTGATCCAGCAGGCGGATGTGCACCAGGCGGTCGGGTTCCAAGGCGCCGAGCACCGGCAGGCTTTTCAGATCTTCGGGGTGATTGATCTCACGACCTTTGAGGAAACCGGGGCTGGCGACCATCAGCATCTGCGCCTGACGCAGGCGGCGGGTGACCAGCAGCGGGTCTTCGTCGCCCAGCTCCCGCACGCGCAGGGCAACGTCAATGCCTTCGTTCACCAGGTCAACCCGGCGGTTGAGCAGCATGACCTCCAGCTGGACTTGCGGAAAGCGTTCGAGAAAGTCGCTGATTACCCCCGGTAGTATTTCGTGGGCCAACCCGACCGGGCAGGACACCCGCAAACGCCCTCGGGGTTCGCTGGACATGCTGGCCACGGCCTCGTCGGCCATTTCCGCTTCCAGCAGCATCGCCTGGCAGTGCCTGAGGTAGCGTTCACCCACAGCGGTCAGTTTCAGCTGTCGGGTGGTGCGTTGCAGCAAACGTGCACCCAGGCGCTCTTCCAGTTCGGCGATGCGCCGCGACAGTCGGGACTTGGGGATGCCCAGCAAGCGTCCGGCTGCCGCGAATCCGCCGGCTTCCACGACTTTGGCAAAGTAATACAGGTCGTTGAGGTCTTGCATGATGTGCATCCGATTGTTCTATCTGTGGGACGAACTATCGCATTGTTGCCGACTAATCAGCTATTGGTTTCGTCTGTAGGATTAGTCCCATCAGATCGCCCTTGTGGGCGATCCTCACTTGGAGATCCCACATGAAACTGCTGCATATCGATTCGAGCATCCTGGGCGACAACTCCGCTTCCCGTCAGTTGAGCGGTGAAGTCGTAAAGGCCTGGCAAGCCGCCGAGCCAACCGCCGTAGTGACCTACCGCGACTTGGCCGCTGATGCCATCAGCCATTTCTCTTCCACTACCCTGGTCGCCGCCGGCACCACCGCTGAACTGCGAAACGCCGCACAACAGCACGAAGCCGAACTGAGCGCCTCGACCCTGGCCGAATTCCTGGCCGCCGATGCCGTGGTGATTGCCGCACCGATGTACAACTTCACCATCCCGACTCAGTTGAAGGCCTGGATCGATCGCATCGCCGTCGCCGGCCAGACCTTCCGCTACACCGAAGCCGGCCCTGAAGGCCTGTGCGGCGGCAAGAAAGTGGTGATCGTTTCGACTTCCGGCGGCATGCACGCCGGTCAGGCAACCGGAGTTGCCCACGAAGAATATTTGAAGTTGCTGTTCGGTTTCATCGGTATCACCGACATCGAAATCGTCCGCGCCGAAGGCCTGGCTTACGGTGACGACGTACGCAGCAAAGCCATGAGCGCTGCTCAGGCGCAAATCAGCGAGCAGTTGTTCGCTGCTGCGTAAGGCCTGCGTAAAAGTTCGCAACCGTTCAGGTAAAGCCCAAAAAACTCTGTATTCTGGCTACGCAAGTACCAGCTGCGGAGTTTTTTGTTTCTGGTCGTTTCGGGTGGTGGTCCGACTTATGCAATTCGGGGTGTACGTCTCAAGTCCGGTAACAAGGTGGGCATCTCATGGTGCGTCTTTGTGCAACTTTACTGATTTGCCTGCTCAGCAGCCTGAATACAGTGCACGCCGCGCCTGCACCGCATCCGCACTGGAGCGTCGGCTTTCATGAGATGACGTTTCTCGACCCACTGGACCTGCAGCCGATGCGTGCCATCGCCTTCTATCCTTCCAGTGATTGGGAGCACACCAGCAAACTCGAGGGTTATACCGTCGAAGCCGGGGAGGACACCAAGGTCGCCATTGGCCGGTTCCCGATGCTGATGCTGTCCCACGGCAACACCGGAACCCCCCTGGCCTTGCACGACCTCGCCACCTCGCTGGCACGCAAAGGTTTCGTGGTGGTGGCGGTGATCCACCCCGGTGACAACTCCAGGGACCACAGCCGCCTCGGTACTTTGAGTAACCTGTATGGCCGGCCGATCCAGATTTCCGAAGCCATCACTGCCACCCTGGGCGACCGCATGTTGTCCCCCTTCGTCAACGCCGATCAGGTTGGCGTCATTGGTTATTCGGCCGGTGGCGAGACCGCATTGATTCTGTCCGGCGCCACGCCGGACCTGGATCGCTTGCGCCGTTATTGCCAGGAACGTCCGGACGACCGCGACGCCTGCAATACCCAAGGCGAGTTGATTGTCGACCGCGACGACCTGCAACCGGTGGCGGACCCACGGGTGCACGCCTTGATGCTGATGGCGCCGTTGAGCCTGAAGTTCGGTCGCCACACCCTGGCCGATGTGCACGTGCCGGTGCTGCTTTACAGCGGCGATGGCGACAAGCTGGTGGCGGTGGACAAGAATGCCGCGGCACTGGCGCGCAAGTTGCCGACGGCGCCTGACTTCAAGTTACTGGCGGGAGCAGGGCACTTCGTCTTCATGGCGCCGTGCAATGACGAGCAGATAGCGATCATGCCCGCGCTGTGTACCGATGCCGATGGCGTCGATCGGCAAGACATTCATCGCAATCTGATCTCTGAAGCCGCAAGCTTCTTCTCGCGCACCCTGGGCAGGGCGAACCGGGCCGGGATGCAGACCGCCGATCAATGAACGCAGGATCGGCGGATTTCATTAACCGTTACTTATTGGCCAGCGCTGTTTCCAGTGTTTTAACTCTGGCATCAAGTTCGCGAACAGACTCGATAAGCGGCGCCACCAGTTTTTGATAGTCCACTTGTAGGTGTTCGCCATCGGTGCGCACTAATTGTGGATAAATCTTTTGTACGTCCTGAGCAATCAAGCCAACATCAGCCTGGTTGTTTTGTTTCCAGTTAAATGTAACTCCGTGAAGTTTCAGGAGAGTCTCTGTTGGGTTTTCGAGGCGTTTCACATCGGTTTTCAGTCGCTCGTCGCTGAACGGGCAGCACTCGTCACCCGGCCCCGGCAAGTCGCCGATGTCCCAGCATTGACCGTTATGACAGATTTGCTGTGTCGAGCTTTCCGCATGGGCAGTGGAAGAAAGTGTAAGAACCATCGCCGGGGCGAGTATAGCTAAAGGCAGTATGCGCATTTTTGGTTCATCCTGATTTTCGATCTTATGAGGAAGTAGTGCGCCGGATTTTGTCAAAGCGTACAGCCAAAACAATGCTGGCACTTCTAACTAATCGATTCTGGATGTTGAATTTAAATTGCAGTCTGAAATAATTTAATCTTTATTGTTATTAGAAGATTCAACCGGTTCTGTGTCGGAACTGACGAGACAGCATCAGTGTCAAACAAAGTCCGGTCACCGACAACAACGCCGCACTGAAGAAAATCCACGAATACCCCATGTTCAATGCGATCGCGCCCATCAAGGGGCCGGCGATCGCCAGCGCCAGGTCGAAAAACACCGCATAGGCACTTAGTCCCGCGCCCCGGCTGGAATTGGGCACCTGTTTGATTGCCTCGACACCCAGCGCCGGATACACCAGCGACAGGCCGAAGCCGGTCAGGCCGGCGCCAATCAGCGCGTACCCGGTCGACGGTGCCAGCCACAGCAGCACCAGGCCCACCGTCTCGATGCACATGCAGGCAATGGCGCAGGTGAACCCGCCGAATCGGCTGATGGCGGAAATGAACAGCAGCCGCGACAGAATGAAACAGACCCCGAACACGGTCAGGCAATAGGCGGCACCGGTCCAGCCGCGATTGACGTAATACAGGGTGATAAAAGTCGTCAGGGTGCCATAGCCGATGGAAGCCAGGCTCAGGCTCGCGCCAAACGGCGCAATGCGCCCGAACACCGCCCAAAACGGCAAGCGTTCACCGCGTACCACCGGCACCGAGGGCTTGTTGCGAATCAGCAATAGTGCAGCCAGGGCCAGCAGCGACAGGGCGATGCCCAGGCTGGCGAAACCGAGTTGTTGCACCATGACCACGCCCAGCGGCGCACCAATGGCAATCGCACCATAGGAGGCGATGCCGTTCCAGGAAATCGACCTCGCGGTGTGCTCGGCGCCCACCTGACCCATGCACCAACTGATGGTGCCGACGCCGATCAAGCCTTGGGCAATGCCCAGCAACAAGCGCCCGGCGATCAGGATCAGCAGGCTGAGCAACGGAAAACCTTGCAACAGGGTCGACAGCAGCGTCAGCAGGCCACTGAGCACAATCCCGGACAAGCCATAGATGATCGCCCGCTTGGTGCCGACGCTGTCCGACATGCGCCCGGCCATGGGGCGACTGAGCAGGGTGGCGAGGTATTGCGAGCCGATGGTCAGCCCGGCCACGATGGCGCTGAACCCCAGTTGCTCGTGGACATAACCCGGCAATACCGCAATCGGCAAACCGATGCAGAGGAAGGCAATAAAGGTATAGAACACGATGGAGACGATCTGCAGGGTGATCGCCATGGAGCTTTGCGGGGGCACTTGCTGCACAGACATGAGGGCTCGTTCGCGGGCGGCGGTGGGAGAGCTGCATCATGGCGCGGTGGTGGGGTAAAAGGAAGCAGGCTAACTGTTTTTGCTTTTCAGCGTTCTTGAATCAGCCTTCGCGAGCAGGGGCCTGCATTCAATTGTGGGAGCGAGCCTGCTCGCGATGGAGGTTAAGAATAACGCGCGCTTACTGACTAAACGTGGTGATCTTGGGTCCATCGCGAGCAAGCTCGCTCCTACAGGCTGGTCTTAGAAAACTACACCCTGGCTACGCAGGTAGTCGTCATAGGTGCCGCTGAAGTCAGTCACGCCGTTCGGGCTCAACTCGATGATGCGGGTGGCCAGGGACGATACGAACTCACGGTCGTGGCTGACGAAGATCAGCGTGCCCGGGTAGTTTTCCAGCGCCAGGTTCAGCGCCTCGATGGACTCCATGTCCAGGTGGTTGGTCGGTTCGTCCATCACCAGAACGTTCGGCTTTTGCAGGATCAGCTTGCCGAACAGCATGCGGCCTTGCTCACCACCGGAAATGACCTTGACCGACTTGAGGATCTCGTCGTTGGAGAACAGCATGCGGCCCAGGGTGCCACGGATGATCTGCTCGCCCTGGGTCCACTGGCCCATCCAGTCGAACAGGCTGACGTCGTCTTCGAAGTCATGGGCGTGGTCCTGGGCGTAGTAGCCCAGCTCCGCACTTTCGGTCCACTTCACGGAACCGGCGTCCGGGGTCAGCTCGCCCATCAAGGTACGCAGCAGGGTGGTCTTGCCGATACCGTTCGGGCCGATGATCGCCACGCGCTCGCCGGCTTCGACGGTGAAGCTGAAGTTCTTGAACAGGGTCTTGCCGTCGAAGCCCTTGGACATCTGTTCGATGGTCACGGCCTGGCGGTGCAGTTTCTTGGTCTGTTCGAAGCGGATGAACGGGCTCACGCGGCTCGATGGCTTGACTTCGGCCAGCTGGATCTTGTCGATCTGCTTGGCGCGGGAAGTGGCCTGCTTGGCTTTCGAGGCGTTGGCCGAGAAGCGGCTGACGAACGTTTGCAGTTCGGCGATCTGGGCTTTCTTCTTGGCGTTGTCCGACAGCAGTTGCTCGCGGGACTGGGTCGCCGCGGTCATGTATTCGTCGTAGTTGCCCGGGAACAGGCGCAGCTCGCCATAGTCCAGGTCGGCCATGTGGGTGCAGACGCTGTTGAGGAAGTGACGGTCGTGGGAAATGATGATCATGGTGCTGTTACGCACGGTGAGAATCGATTCCAGCCAGCGAATGGTATTGATGTCCAGGTGGTTGGTCGGTTCGTCGAGCAACAGCACTTCCGGATCGGAGAACAGCGCCTGGGCCAGCAATACGCGCAGCTTCCAGCCCGGTGCCACTTCGGACATCGGACCGAAATGCTGTTCCAGGGGAATACCCAGGCCCAGCAGCAGTTCACCGGCGCGGGATTCGGCGGTGTAGCCGTCCATTTCGGCGAATTCGGTTTCCAGCTCGGCCACGGCCATGCCGTCTTCTTCGCTCATTTCCGGCAAAGAATAGATGCGGTCACGCTCGGCCTTGACCTTCCACAGCTCTTCGTGACCCATGATCACGGTGTCGATCACGGTAAATTCTTCGTAGGCGAACTGGTCCTGGCGCAATTTACCCAGGCGCACGTTCGGCTCCAGCATGACCTGGCCGCCGGACGGCTCGAGGTCGCCGCCGAGGATCTTCATGAAGGTCGACTTGCCGCAACCGTTGGCGCCGATCAGGCCGTAACGGTTGCCACCGTTGAACTTGACCGAAACGTTTTCGAAGAGCGGCTTGGCGCCGAACTGCATCGTGATGTTAGCTGTAGAAATCAAAGGTTTTTCCTGCGAAGCATTCAGAGTAGCTAGGGGTGCGGCAGTACCGGTTCAGTACCCGTTTCCACTGTCCGGTCCGCGGGACATTCATCCCGATCGGCAGTGGAAGTTCAATCTGGCATTAAGTGGACAGCAGCATGTGGCGCGCCTGGCCCGAGTCGACGTGCGCTGAAAGGGGGATTTCCCGCTTTCAACCTGGTGGCGCGTAAAGTTTGGCGGCGATTGTACTGGTCTGGCTCTTTAAACGATAGGGCGTTGAGGCCGCAGTGACGTTTCGACGGATTTTGTGGACAGTTTTTCACAGTTACAGGTTAACTATTGATTACAAACTGTGGCTAAAATGCCATCTGTCGGCCAAGCGCCGATCGTCGGTGTAGCTCAATGGCGCTACAGGGCCGCTGTTTCGTTTTCAGCCGCTGCACAAGACCCGGAGACCGGCATTCCGGTAAAGGGCGCAGTTTGTTTTCTTCTGACGTGTGACGATTTCCGTGAAACTGATCATTGCCGTTATCTACGTTGTCTCTATTGCGTATGTCCACCTGCGTGGTCAAGTGCGCCATAAGCTGGGCCGCCAGTTGAGTGATCACTCGACGTTTCTGGCGCCGATCAATTGCTTTCTTTATCTGTTTTCGAAAATCCCCAACAAACCCTATCTCGACCCGGCCGACTTCCCCGACCTGAGTCCGCTGCAGGCGCACTGGGAAGAAATTCGTGCCGAAGGCCAGAATTTGCTTCGGGCCGGCCAGATCAAGCGTTCGAACCAGTTCGATGACGTCGGATTCAACTCGTTTTTCAAGACCGGCTGGAAGCGCTTCTACCTCAAATGGTACGGCGACAGCCATCCATCGGCCATGAAGCTGTGCCCGCGCACCACCGAGCTGGTGCAGGGCATTGGTTCGATCAAGGCGGCAATGTTTGCCGAGTTGCCACCGGGATCCAGACTGGTGCGCCACCGCGACCCGTATGCCGGTTCGTACCGTTATCACCTGGGTCTGGAAACCCCCAACGCCGAGGGTTGCTACATCAATGTCGATGGCCAGAACTATCATTGGCGCGATGGCGAAGCGGTGATGTTCGATGAGACCTACATTCATTACGCGGAAAACACCACGCAGCAGAACCGCATCATTTTGTTCTGCGACGTCGAGCGGCCGATGAAATACAGGTGGGCAGCGGCATTCAATCGCTGGTTCAGTCGTCATGTCATGTCGGCGGCGGGTGCACCCAACGAGGCGGGCGACAAGACCGGTGGCCTCAACCGCCTGTTCGGCAAGATCTACAAGGTTCGCCTGCACGGCAAGCAACTGAAAAAACGCAACCGCAAGCTTTATTACCTCGAAAAGTGGTCGATCTTCGCCGGGTTGCTGGTGGTCATCATTCTGATCTGAGTGGTATGTCCGGGCGGCGTCCAGACGATGAGGCCGGTACATCCAGCCAATCACTGACCGGCTTTCTTCTTCGCGGCCGGTTTGCTGTTCGCCTTGGGCCTGGCCGTTGCTTTGCCGGCACCCTTGCTGCCCAGGCTACGCTTGAGCAGTTCGGTCAGGTCAATGACATCCGCCGTTTTACGTAGCTCTTCACCAGAGGCGGTTTCGACGTCTTCAATCTTGCCTTCGTGCGCCTTCTTGTCCACCAGGGCCATGATCTTGTCCTCGAAACCATCCCGATAGTCTTGCGGCGTCCACTGGGCGCTCATGTCCTCCACCAGGCGCCTGGCCATGTCCAGTTCGCCCTTGGCCAGTTCCGGCCGGGTCACTTCGCTGCCCAGCGCCAACTCATCGAGGCTTCGGACTTCCGCCGGCCAGCGCAGCATCACCAGCACCAGCGCCGACTCCAGCGGCATCAGCGCGGCCAGGTGCTGGCGGGTATGCAGCACCACATGGGCGAGGGCGACCTTGCCGGTTTTGCTCAGGGTTTCGCGCAGCAGTGCATAGACCTTGCCGCCGCGCTTGTCGGGTGCCAGGTAGTAAGGCGTGTCGATGTTCTGCAAGGGAATCTGCTCGCCGTCGACAAAGGAAAAAATGTCGATGGTTTGGGTCGAGAGCGGGTGAGCGCTGCGGATCTCCTCCTCACTGAGCACCACGTACCGGCCCTTTTCGTATTGCACGCCCTTGACGATGTGCTCCTTGGTGACTTCCTTGCCCGTGACCTTGTTGACACGCTTATAGCCCACCGGGTCCATGCTGCGGCTGTCGAGCCAGTCGAAATCGACGCCCTGGGAGGACGTTGCCGAGACCAGCGCCACGGGGATATGCACCAGTCCGAAGCTGATTGCGCCTTTCCAGATTGCCCGTGCCATGGTCGTCTACTCGAAAGTGATGTTCAGGTGACCTGCGGCCTCGAGCAAAAGTTTCCGTGGTCTTTGGGGGCCGTTCCTTTAACCGGATCAACGTCGTGTTACATCTTGCCGGGGAGGTTTTTGTTAACAAATACGAACCCCGGGCGTAGCGTGATATCGAAGTCCTTATCCACGTGACGTAGCGAGGCACCCCCATGAACCGATACGTGTATGGCGCCCTTGCGCTGGCCTTGAGTGCCATGCTGGTGCCACTGGTCGAGGCCGACACCTCTGCTTCGTTGCGCGTGGCCCAGAACCTGCCGGGCAGCACCAACAACAACCCTTACAGCAGCCCGATCAACCGGGCCAACCCCAACAGCATGCAAGGCACCCGACCCAGTGCCCCGGCCATTCGCGGGCCCAATACCGTGCCGGTCCCGCGCCCGCCGACACTGGACAACGGCGGCATCGGTAATCGCTATCCCGAGCGGAGCGCTCCCGCCAGCCCACCGACATTCATTCCCAATCCTGCGCCACGAGACGCCGGCACCGGCAACCGTTGAGTGGCCGGCAGGACGTACGCCCACCCTGTTTTCCAGGCCTCATGATCATCAGAAAAGGAGTCTGCATGTTGCGCAAAAACTCATTGGCAATCCTCTGTGCCAGCGTATTGATCGCCGCCACTGTCCCTGTGCTTGCCGCGCCCACCCAGACAATGAAAAGCGAAGAAGGCACACTCGAGGTGACCACCGTCGTGACGGGGCTGGAGCACCCCTGGGCGCTGGCATTCCTGCCGGATGGTAAAAACATGCTGGTCACCGAGCGGCCCGGCAACCTGCGGCTGGTCACCGCCGACGGCAAGCTGTCGGCGCCGCTCAATGGCGTGCCAACGGTCTGGGCCAAGGCCCAGGGCGGCTTGCTCGACGTCGCGTTGTCACCCGATTTCAAACAGGACCGGATGGTCTATCTGTCTTATGCCGAAGGGGGTGGAGCGGATAACAAGGCCGGTACGGTGGTGGGGCGCGGTCGGCTCTCCGACGATCTGACGGCGATCAAGGATTTCCGGGTGATCCTGCGCCAGGAACCCAAACTTTCGGAAGGCAACCATTTTGGTTCGCGGCTGGTGTTCGATCGCGACGGCTATCTGTTCGTGACGCTGGGGGAAAACAATGAACGCCCGACCGCCCAGGACCTCGACAAGCTGCAAGGCAAGGTGGTGCGAATCTACCCGGACGGCACGGTGCCCAAGGACAACCCCTTTGTCGGCCAGGCCAACGTGCGCCCGGAAATCTGGTCCTACGGGCAGCGTAATCCGCAAGGCGCGGCGCTCAACCCGTGGAACGGCACGCTGTGGGAAAACGAACATGGCCCTCTGGGCGGCGATGAAATCAACATCATCGAGCGCGGCAGGAATTACGGCTGGCCGCTGGCGACCCATGGCATCAACTACTCCGGTAAACCGATTCCCGAAGCCAGGGGTGAAACCGTTGAAGGCACCGTTGCCCCGAACCATGTCTGGGAAAAGTCGCCGGGCCTGAGCGGCATGGCGTTCTACGATGCCGATCGATTCAAGGCCTGGCAAGGCAATGTGTTCATCGGCGCGTTGGTCAGCCAGGAGCTGATCCGCCTGGAATTCGATGGCGACAAGGTGATTCACGAGGAGCGCTTGCTCGGGGCGTTGAGAAAGCGCATTCGCGACGTGCGACAGGGGCCGGACGGGTATTTGTATGTGTTGACCGATGAAGAGGATGGTGCGTTGTATAAAGTCGGATTGAAGTGAATCTCACACGCCGCCTTCGCGAGCAAGCCCGCTCCCACAGGGGATTTCAGTGGGCGCAAGACCCGTGTGGGAGCGGGCTTGCTCGCGAAAGCAATTTCAAGGTTTCTACAACTGTCGAGTCGCGGCCGCCAATCTCTTACGATCCTGAACCCCGCGTACCACCAGATACAACAATGGCCCAACCGACACAAACACAGCGGTGATCAATAGATAAGGCACCACCGAAAGCGTCGATCGCCCGCGCTTTCGCGCATCCCGGTACATCCAGATACCCGCCAGCGTTGCCAGCAAGTAAAGATCGATCACCACCTGCGCAGTATCGGGACGCGACATCAGGCTGATGCCGAAGTCGATCAGCGATTGTTCGGCCTGGAGCATCACCGAAAGGGTATAGCCGGCAAAGGCGATCAGGGCGATAAGGGGCAGGGCAATGGCATTCATGTGTTCCTTCCTTGGGCAATGACCGGAATCGGCAGCCTAGAGGGATCTGCACAAATTTGCCATTGACTTGCCATCAACGCCCGGCTAATTTCGAGCCATGACTTCCACCGTATTGCGCTGCCAGCCAAGCATTATTACCGCCATTCCTCATTTGGCGGGCTAGCTCACGACTGCAGCACCCAACCCGCCCTCGAGGCGGGTTTTTACTTTCTGTCTCTCGGGCCCCGATCAATGTCAGGAGACGACCATGAGTTTTACAACCGACCAGCAAGCCTTGCTTGAACGCTACGTCAAAAAAATCCTTGCCGCGCCGGTATATGAACTGGCGGTGCGCACGCCGTTGCAAGCGGCACCGGCCTTGTCTGAGGCACTGGGCAACCAGGTCCTGCTCAAGCGCGAAGACTTGCAACCGACCTTTTCCTTCAAGATCCGCGGCGCCTACAACAAGCTGGTGCAACTGAGTGATACGCAAAAGGCTCGCGGCGTGGTCACGGCTTCTGCCGGTAATCATGCGCAGGGTGTGGCGCTGGCAGCGCGGGAGTTGGGGATTAGCGCCACCATCGTAATGCCTTGCACGACGCCGCAATTGAAGGTGATCGGAGTTCGTAGCCGGGGCGCCGATGCGGTATTGCATGGCGAAAGTTTTCCGTTTGCGCTGACCTATGCACTGGAACTGGCCGGGGAAAGCGGGCGCACCTTTGTTTCGCCCTTTGACGATCCGGATGTGATCGCGGGCCAAGGCACGGTGGCCATGGAAATCCTGCGTCAGCATCAAGGTCCGCTGGACGCGATCTTCGTGCCGGTGGGTGGCGGGGGGCTGATCGCAGGCATCGCCGCTTACATCAAATACTTGCGGCCGCAGGTGCGCATCGTTGGCGTCGAGTCGGAGCATTCGGCGTGTCTGCAAGCCGCGTTGCTGGCCGGTGAGCGAGTCATCCTGCCCAAGGTCGGCACCTTTGCCGATGGGGTGGCGGTGGCGCAGATCGGCGCTTACGGTTTTGAGGTTTGCCGGTTTGGCGTTGATGAGGTGGTGACGGTCAGCAATGATGAGCTTTGCGCCGCCATCAAGAATATCTACGACGATACCCGCTCGATCACCGAACCTTCCGGTGCGCTGGCCGTGGCCGGAATCAAGCAGTACGTGGCACGCAGCGGGGTACGCGGCCAGACGCTGGTCGCCATCGATTCCGGTGCCAACATCAATTTTGACAGCCTGGGGCATGTGGCCGAGCGCGCCGCGTTGAGCAGCGCGCCGGCATGACCCTGGTGCAGGCCAATAGCAGATGCCCGGGTTATTCCTGAATGGCTTTCTCGACCTTGTTCGACGCCGACCAGATTCGGTAGCGCACTTCGATGTCCTTGGGCACGTACAGCACGAGCGGCAGCTTGCTGTTGTAACGCAGCAGGAAGCCGTCGCCGACCACCGGCACAAAATCCTGTTTGCTCGTGCCGTCCGGGCAGGCCATCAGCGTGCTCATCGGGCCAATGACTTTTTCCAGGCGATAGAAGGGGTAGCCCCAACCTTCGAGATTTTTCTCTTCGAGAATGCCGCCCAGACGAGGGCGGTTGCAATCTACGGTCATGGTTTTACCGGCCAGGATCTCGACCTGGAAGTCGTCTTCCCGGGGCTGTGGCGCCAGGTGAATCACCTGGCGGGTAAACCCGCTCTCGGCTTTCGGATAGGGCGCGGTGTCTTCGAGTTTGGCGGCGTGCGCCACGCTGGCAAGCCCCAGTGCGAACAGCGCAGCGCCAGCGTTAACGGCCAAAGAATTCATGATGCCTCCTTGCTTGAAGTGAAGGGCGGCATTTTCACTGTCGTGTGGCACGAATGCAAACCCGCGGCGCCCAACGTGCAAACTGCAGGGGGCTCCAGGGGCGTATATTGCAAACTGCACGGCAGGTTTTACAGGTGACTGACCTAAACCCTTGAATTGCCGATGAGCTGCACTCCGAAATCCGGGGTATGTTTTATGCTGTAGCTGTCCTTGAAGCTTGCCGGGCTTTTATATGAGAGAGCATACGAGCGAGCGTTGATGTTGATTGGCAGTCTCACAAAGGAGAGGGTCGCCATGTTTCTTTCTGCCTTGGAACTTCGCCGTATCATCGAAACCAGCTTTTTACCCAAGCGTTGCGAGTGCACGTTGTCACCGGATCTGTTGATGACCGTGAAGGTTTATGCCGACGGGCAAACCGATCATCTCGATCTAAATGTCACCGGCATCGATGCCTCCGGACTCAATGGTTGTCGGGAAATAAACGAGTTGATTACCCAACTGCGTTCCGGACAGCATCACGTAGAAGTCGAGTCACACTCCATACTGGGCAAAGCGCTTTAACCTGCAGTTTCGAGTTCCACCGACACGTGCCGGGTCTGGAAGAATGCCAGGCCCAGCGCCAGTTCAAGCCCGACAGCCAGCAACATGCCCGGCCCGACATGGCCGGCGAGCCATTCGGCAAAACCCAGTACGGCCAATCCCCAGCAGCCGACGACGAAGCCGAGGCTCAGCGCATTGCGGGTTGCGCAAGGGGGGGCGTTGCGAACCAGGTAAGAGAGCACGCTAAACGCTGCGAACAGCACGGCTGTGCGGCGCGCGACCAATCCCGCCACGAATGTAAATTCGATACCCCAGAGCGACAGTAGCCATTGAGGTGCCAAACCCCAGACCAGGCTCAATAAAAGGCATAAGGCGGCGGTAAACATCGACAAGGTGCGAAACGAAAACTGCATGGCCAATCCTTGCGGGCAGTGAGGGGGGGGCGCTAGAGCATAGCGCCGCAGCCCTCAAAGGAATACTGCCAGGTATCAAATCAGACTTTTCAGTCAGCCTTGGTTCTCGCAGGCGTCGGAAAGTTTACGATAGGTGATTTCTGCGGGTTTTCCCGTGTCATCGATGTACTTCATGTCAGCCTTCACCACTTTGCATTCCAGGGTGTCCGGCTCGGTCAGTGAAATCACTTTGCTGACATGCAATGGCATGCCGTAGTGATAGGGCACGGCTTGAGAGGTAGCGGTGTCATTGGCCTGGGCCAGGCCGGCAAACGCGGTGCAGGCGAGGGCGGCGGTAATCAGCAAGGTGCGAGTGTTCATCAGCGATCTCCAGTGCGTACGGAAAGTCAGTTCGATGTGTGGCTTGTCGAACCTGCCGCACCGGGCGTCAGAACAGTCTGAGGGCGTGCGGTCCAGTGAAGTGTTGGACCGCGCGGTTAAACGAGGGTTAACCCGGCTGAACGCCGCCTGTCGCGAAGGCGCGATCCTGTGTATCAGTTAAGACCATCGAGCGCCTGATAGAAAGTCATCGCGAGCAAGCTCGCTCCCACAACCCTGTGGGAGCGAGCCTGCTCGCGAAGAGGCCCTCGAATTCAGCGCAGATCCAGCTGCTCCCGATAAGGCAGATCCGGCCCGGTCTTGCTGCACGTCAACGCCGCCGCCTGCACCGCGAACTTCAGCATGCCGTCAATCTGCTCGCGGCCAAGTTGCTTCACACCCTCCACCGAATCCAGTTGCTTCTCGGTCAACCAGGCAATCAATGCCGCTTGAAAGGTATCGCCCGCACCCACGGTGTCGGCGATTTTTACCGCGCAGGCTGTAGTCGACCACGAGCCGTGAACCCGGCTGAACACGGTCGCGCCTTCGCCGCCCCGGGTCAGGAACACCAGCTGGCAGCGATGCTGCATCCAGCCCTCGATCACTTGCGCCGGGTCCTGGCCTGGGTACAACAGATGCAGGTCCTCGTCGCTGACCTTGATCAGGTCGGCCAACTGCACCAGCGTCGCGATCCGTTTACGCCACCGTTCAATGTCCGGTTCCGGGTTCAGGCGCACGTTCGGGTCGAGGCTGATCAGGCGTTTGCCACTTTCCCGGCGAACCAGTGACAACAGGGTGTCGGCAATCGGCTGCACCACCAGGGAAAACGATCCGATATGCAGGCCGCGCACTTCAGGCCCGAGTGCCGGCAGGTGCTCCGGTTTCAACTGTCGATCGGCGCAACCTTCGCCACGAAAGCTGTATTGCGGCGAGCCATTGGCGCCTACGGCGACCATCGCCAGGGTGGTCGGCGCGGCGAAATCCAGCAGGAAGTCCTGGCGCACACCTTCATCCTGCAGCACCTGCAACAGGCGCCGGCCCAGGTAGTCGGTGGACAACCCGGCCAACAGCGCCGAATCCACGCCCAACCGGCGTAATCCCACGGCCACGTTGAACGGCGAGCCACCGGCGATGGCTTTGAAATTCACTTTGGACGCCAGACCGCTGGCGTCGTTTTCACTGAAAAAATCGAACAGCGCTTCGCCACACACCAGGTACATAGTTGTTCACTCTTCAAAGGGTTGCGACTTGCTGTCGATAGCGTTCATAAGCCTGCTGACTGGCTTGTACATTGTCGGCGACCGGCAGGGTTTCACCGGCCGGGTCGAGCTTCACGCAGCGCTCGCACAAGTCCGCCAGGCTGAGTTCGTTTCCGCTTGCCCGGGATACGCACCAGGCCGCCTGGATCGCCGCACCCAGGGCCGCGGCCTCGCTTTGTTCCGTGCAGATCACGGGGGTATTCATGATGTCGGCGACGATCTGCCGCCACACCGCGCTTTTCGAACCGCCACCGATCAGCCGAATGCTGCGGCTTTGTAAGCCATTGTGGCGTAGCAGGTCCAGTCCGTACCGCAAACCGAATGTCGTGCCTTCGACGACCGCGCGACACAGGTTGGCCCGGGTCAGGTTGCTCATGGTCAGGCCCGACAGGCTGCCGCTGGCATGGGGCAGGGCGGGCACCCGCTCGCCGTTGAAGAACGGCAACATGCTCACGCCTTCGGCACCGATGGGTGCTTGGGCAACCAGTGCGTTGAACTGATCGATGTCGAGGTCCAGCAGGTCGCGAACCAGGCCGGTGGCATTGGTCAGGTTCATGGTGCAGATCAATGGCAGCCAGCCGCCACTGGAAGAACAGAAGGTGGCGACTGCGTAATCCGCGGCGACGTTCGGCCGGTCGGCATAGGCGTACACCGTGCCTGACGAGCCGAGGCTCATGGTGATTGCACCGGGCTGGATATTGCCGGTGCCGATGGCCCCCATCATGTTGTCGCCGCCGCCACTGGACACCCGTGCCCGCGGATTGATGCCCAGGTGTTGGGCAATGTCCGGCAGAATCGTGCCAACCGCCTGGTGCGCGTCGATCAGCTCGGGTAGCGCCGCTTGCAGGCGTCCGCTGGGGTCGATGTCGCGCAACAATTGCACATCCCACTGCCGGGTACGCACATTGAAGTACCCGGTACCCGAGGCATCACCGTATTCGCTGCAACTGCGGCCGGTGAGCCAATGGTTGAGGTAGTCGTGGGGCAGCAGGATATGGGCGATCCGGGCAAACACCTCGGGATGCTGCTCTTTGGTCCAGAGCAGTTTGGATAGGGTATAACCCGGCGCGATGACCACGCCGAGGCGCTCCAGCGAAGCCTTTTCGCCGCCGAGGTGGGCCAGGAGACGGTCATTCTCCGGCGTGGTTTCGGTGTCGCACCAGAGCTTGGCCGGACGCAGCACCTGGCCCTGATCGTCGAGCAGCACCAGGCCATGTTGCTGGCCAGACACGCCAATGCCGAGGATCGACTGGCCATCGACCCTGGCCGCGAGCAACGCGCGGCGGGTGGCCGTGGCGAAGGCGTCCAGCCACTGATGGGTGTCCTGTTCGCGACGGCCATTGGCCGCGCTGATCAGGCTGTGGCTGGCCGCTCCCTGGCCGAGCACTTCACCACTGACTGCGTCGAGGATGATGGCCTTGGTGCCCTGGGTGCCGCAGTCGATGCCGAGGAAGAGTTGTCGGGTTGTCATGCAAGATCCTTCGATATCAGTAAACCCTCATCGCGAGCAGGCTCGCTCCCACAGGAGATCTTCAGTGGACACACAGGTTGTGCTCGCCGGATATCCAATGTGGGAGCGAGCCTGCTCGCGAAGACGGCAGTTGTCACGCCACCGACCTTACGCCAACACCCGCTCCAGCGTCCGCGACACCCCCACCTCGCGCAAACTGTTGCAGCACCACTCGAACGCCGCGACAAACTCCGCCGAGCGGGGTAGGGCCGTACCAAAAATATCTTCGACAGCCAGCAACCGCTGGGTGATCAGCACATCATCGGCCACCAGCGCCTGGCAGAACTCGGCACGAGGATCGGGAATGCTGTACGTGTCGCCATGTTCATCCACGCCCTTCAGATACAGGGCCCACGCCGCCACCACCAACGCCGCGCGTTTGGTTTCGCGGCCGTCGGCGATCAGGCGGTTGATGGTCGGCACGGTGAATTTCGGAAACTTCGAAGAGCCGTCCGAACACACCCGTTCAAGCTGGTCGGCAATCGCCTGGTTGGAGAAGCGCGCCACCAGGGTGTTCTTGTACTCGGTCAGGTCGATTCCCGGCACCGGGGCCAGTTGCGGCGTCACGTCCAGGTCCATGTAGGCGCGCATATAGCGCACGAACAACGGATCGTTCATGGTTTCGTGGACGAAACGGTAACCCTTCAGGAATCCCAGGTAGGTCAGCGCCAGATGGCTGCCGTTGAGCAGCTTGATCTTCATGTCTTCGTAGGGCGTGACGTCGTCGGTGAACTGCACGCCGACCTTTTCCCAGGCCGGGCGACCGTTGACGAATTTGTCTTCCAGCACCCATTGCACAAAGGGTTCGCAGACCACCGGCCAGGCATCGTCCACCCCATGCTGGTCCGCCAGTTGCTGGCGGTGCCGGGTGCTGGTCATCGGCGTGATGCGGTCGACCATGGCGTTGGGGAAACTGACGTTGGTGTCGATCCAGTCGCGCAGTTGGCTGTCGTGCAAGGCGGAGAAGGCCAGCAGGGCCTTGCGGGTGACGGCGCCATTGTGCGGCAGGTTATCGCAGGACATCAGGGTGAAGGCCGCTGTGCCGGCGGCGCGGCGCCTGGCCAGCGCGGCACAGAGCAGGCCGAACACGGTTGTTGGCGTGTCGGGGTGCGCGAGGTCATGCTGGATTTGCGGCAAGTGCGCCATGAACTCACCGGTACTGTCGTCGATGCAGTAACCGCCTTCGGTGATGGTCAGCGAGACGATGCGGATCTCGGGACTGGCCAGCTTGTCGATCAACGCCTGGGTGTCGTCTTCGGCCAGCAGCATGTCGCGGATGGCCCCGATCACCCGCACTTCGGTATCGTCGCCATCGCCGAGCTCGAACAGGGTGAACAGGTAGTCCTGATCCTTGAGATCGTCACGGGCGCGGCGGTCCTCGGCACGCAGGCCGACGCCGCAAATGGCCCAGTCCAGACCTTCTCCGGTGTTCATCAGCGCATCGGTATAAAACGCCTGGTGGGCGCGATGGAAACCGCCGACGCCGATGTGCGCAATGCCCTGACGGGTATCGCCCAACGCGTAGGCGGGCAGGGCCACTGCGGGTGCGAGGCGGTTGAGGTTCTGTTTATTGAGTTTCATCGCAGGCTCTCTGGGATCAGGCAGCAACGCGCAACGGGCGGGTCAACGCCATGCCGTCGGCATCGAATAAATGGCAGTGTTGCGCGTCCAGGTGCAGGCTCAGGGGTTCGCCGTAGCGGCTGGCCAGATCGCCGCGGACGCGCAGGGTCAGGGCTTCGCCGGAGGACGTCCGGACGTGGCAGAACGTATCGCTGCCCAGGCGTTCGCTGACATCGGCGGTGACCTGCAAGGTGCAGTCGCCGGGCTTGGCCAATTCCAGATGTTCCGGACGAATGCCCAGGGTCACTGCACTCCCGACGCTCAGATGCCTGCCGCTCAAGGGCAGGCTGATGCGGGTGCCGGCCTCCAGTTGCACTTCGCAGCCCTGGCTGTCGACGCGGGTGACCTTGCCCTTGAGCAAGCCCATTTTCGGCGTGCCCAAGAAGCCGGCGACGAACAGGTTGGCGGGCTGGTGGTAGAGATCCAGTGGCGAGCCGACTTGCTCGATCTTGCCGCCGTTGAGTACGACGACCTTGTCAGCCATGGTCATGGCTTCGACCTGGTCGTGGGTGACGTAGATCATCGTCGCTTGCAGGTCTTTGTGCAGACGCAGCAATTCCAGGCGCATCTGCACCCGCAGGGCGGCGTCGAGGTTGGACAGCGGTTCGTCGAACAGGAAGATTTTCGGGTTGCGCACGATGGCCCGGCCAATCGCCACGCGCTGGCGCTGGCCGCCGGACAGTTGCTTGGGTTTGCGCTCCAGCATCGGCCCCAGTTCGAGGATGCGCGCCGCTTCGCTGACCTTTTTCTCCACTTCGGCTTTCGCTACGCCCGCCAGGTCGAGGGCGAACGACATGTTCTTGCGTACGCTCATGTGCGGGTACAGGGCGTAGGTCTGGAACACCATCGCCAGGTCGCGCTTGGCCGGACTCACTTCGGTGATGTCACGGCCATCGAGTTCGATGGTGCCGCCGCTGACTTCTTCGAGCCCGGCGATCAGGCGCAGCAGCGTGGATTTGCCGCAGCCCGACGGGCCGACGAAGACCACGAATTCCTTGTCGTTCACTTCAAGGTCGATGCCCTTGATGATGGAAAAACCTTCGAAGCCTTTTTGCAGATTCTTGATTTTCAGGTTGGCCATGGTGATGGGCCTCCGTTTGTATATATTCAGGCTTTTTGTAGGAGCGAGCCTGCTCGCGATGAACGTTCAGGCGACGCGCTCTTCCAGTCAGCCAGCGTTATCGTTCACGTCCATCGCGAGCAAGCTCGCTCCCACAGGTATCGTGTTCGGTCAGGGGGCTTTCATTTCACGGCGCCGAACGACAGGCCGCGGACCAGCTGTTTCTGGCTGATCCAGCCGAAGATCAGGATCGGCGCACAGGCCAGGGTCGAGACCGCCGACAACTTGGCCCAGAACAGCCCTTCGGGGCTTGAGTAGGAGGCAATCAAGGCGGTCAGTGGCGCGGCTTTCGACGAGGTCAGGTTCAGCGACCAGAAGGCCTCGTTCCAGCACAGGATCAGCGACAGCAGCACCGTGGACGCCAGGCCACCCTTGGCGATCGGCAGCAATACCCGGAGCATCTCCTGGACCAGCGTTGCGCCATCCAGCCGCGCGGCTTCGAGGATGTCCCGGGGGATGTCCTTGAAGTAGGTGTAAATCATCCAGACCACGATCGGCAGGTTGATCAGCGTGTAGATGACGATAAGCGCGATTCGTGTGTCGAGCAGGCCGAAACTCTTGGCCAGCAGGTAGATCGGCATCAGCACGCCCACCGGCGGCAACATCTTGGTCGAGAGCATCCACAGCAGCGTGCCTCTGGTGCGCCGGGTTTCGTAGAACGCCATGGAGTAGGCCGCCGGCACCGCGATCAGCAGGCACAGGGCGGTGGCGCTGAAGGAAATCACCACCGAGTTCCAGGCGAAGCTGAAGTAGTCGCTGCGCTCGTTGATGTGCAGGTAGTTCTCCAGCGTCGGTGTGAAGATGAACTGTGGCGGCGTGGCGAAGGCCTCGATTTCGGTCTTGAAGCTGGTCAGTACCATCCAGAAGATCGGGAAGAAGATCAGGATCGCGATGGCCCAGGCCAGCGTACCGAGCAACAGGCTTTGCAAACGACGGGATTGTTGAAGAGTCATGGCAGTCCTCAGGCTTTGTCGGTCAGGTTTTTGCCGATCATCCGCACCAGAATGATCGCCGCGATGTTGGCGATGACCACCGCGATCAAACCGCCCGCCGAGGCCATGCCGACATCGAACTGCACCAGCGCCTGGTTGTAGATCAGGTACGCGAGGTTGGTCGAGGCGTAGCCGGGGCCGCCGTTGGTGGTGGTGAAGATTTCGGCGAACACCGAGAGCAGGAAGATGGTTTCGATCATCACCACTACCGCAATCGGTCGCGCGAGGTGCGGCAGGGTCAGGTGCCAGAAGATCGCGATGGGGCCGGCACCGTCCAGGCGTGCGGCCTCTTTCTGTTCCTGGTCGAGGGACTGCATGGCGGTCATCAGGATCAGGATGGCGAACGGCAGCCATTGCCAGGAGACAATGATGATGATCGACAGCAGCGGGTAGTGCGCCAGCCAGTCCACCGGTTGTGCGCCGAACAGTTTCCAGACGTAGGCGAGAATCCCCGACACCGGGTGGAAGATCAGGTTCTTCCAGATCAGCGCGCCGACTGTGGGCATGATGAAAAACGGCGAGATCAGCATGACCCGCACGATGCCGCGACCGAAAAACTCACTGGCCTCCAGCAGTGCACTGATCAGCACACCGAACACCACGCTGATCAACAGCACGCTGCCCACCAGCAACAGGGTGTTGGTGGCGCCGGGCAGGAAGCCTGAATCGGTGAGGAAGTAGGTGAAGTTCTCCAACCCGACGAACGCGTTCTCGCCGGGATCGAGCAGGTTGTAGCGAATCGTCGAGAAGTAGAGGGTCATGCCCAGCGGCACGATCATCCACAACAGCAGCAGTGCCACCGAAGGGCTGACCAGAAACCAGCCGGGATTGGCCACGCGGCTTTTGCGCAGGGGTAGGGCAATGTCCATGTGAGCTTTGGCAGTTGATGTATTCATGGCGTTAAACCGATTGGGTACAGGCAATGAAGATCAATTGTGGGAGCGAGCTTGCTCGCGATGGCGGACTGTCAGTCGATACAAATGTTGAATTTGACGGCCTCATCGCGAGCAAGCTCGCTCCTACAGTAAGCAGGAGCAGGCTGGTGCGGGTTACTTGGGATAACCCGCGCGCTTCATCTCGCGCTCGGTGGTTTGCTGGGCCGCCGCCAACGCCTGGTCGACCGTGGTCTGGCCGATCAGCGCCGCCGAGAAGGATTTGCCGACCTGGGTACCAATGCCCTGGAACTCGGGAATGGTCACCAACTGGATGCCGATGTAAGGCACCGGTTTGAGCGTCGGCTTGCCCGGGTCCGCGGCCTTGAGCGATTCGAGCGTCATCCTGGCGAACGGCGCGGCACTCATGTAGGCCTCGCTGTAGGTCGAGGCCCGGGTGCCGGGCGGCACGTTGGCAATGCCGTCCTTTTCCGCGACCAGTGCGCTGTATTCCCGGGAGGTGGCCCAGGCGCTGAAGGTTTTCGCCGCGTCCTTGGCCTTGGAACTGCTCGGAATGGCCAGCGCCCAGGAGTACAACCAGGCCGAGCCCTTGTCAGTGACCTGATGCGGCGCATAGGTGAAACCGACGTGATCGGCGACCTTGCTCTGGGTCTTGTCGGTCACGAACGAGCCGGCGACGCTGGCATCGACCCAGATCGCGCATTTGCCGCTGTTGAACAGCGCCAGGTTTTCGTTGAATCCGTTGCTCGATGCACCCGGCGGGCCGGATTGCTTCATGGTATCGACGTAGAAGTTCAGCGCATTCTTCCACTCGGGACCATTGAATTGCGGCTGCCACTGTTCGTCGAACCAGCGCGCGCCATAGGCATTGGCGATGGTGGTGACCAGCGCCATGTTCTCGCCCCAACCGGCCTTGCCGCGCAGGCAGATGCCGTACTGTTCCTGTCCGGGTTTATTCAGTTTGGCGGCGAACTCAGCGATCTGCTCCCAGGTCGGGCGCTCGGGCATGCTCAGGCCGGCGTCCTTGAACAGGTCGGTGCGGTAATAGGTGATCGAGCTTTCGGCGTAGAACGGCAGGGCGTACAGCGAGCCTTTGACCGACAGGCCTTCGCGCACCGACGGGAAGACGTCGTCCAGGGCATAGCGGGCCGGCAAATCCTTCATCGGCTCCAGCCAGCCCTTGGCACCCCAGAGTGCCGCTTCGTACATGCCGATGGTCAGCACGTCGAATTGCCCGCCCTGGGTGGCGATGTCGGTGGTCAGGCGCTGGCGCAGGACGTTTTCCTCGAGCACAACCCAATTGAGATTGATGTCCGGGTGCTCGGCCTCGAAGGTTTTCGAGAGCTTTTGCATGCGGATCATGTCGCTGTTGTTGACGGTGGCGATGGTCAGGGTCTGGGCGCCAAGGCTGACGCTGCTGAGGGTCATGCAGGTGAGGGCAAGCAGGGCTTTTACCGAATGTTGCATCGTGCACTCCTTTTCTGCACCCGGCGGGTTACAGAAGGACAGTTATTGTTTTTGTGTCTTCCGAAGGCAGGAAGAATGTGCACTGATTACAACCTTCAATACGGGCGATGACAAAGCTTTGACAGCACTTTGGCTGATACTATTTTGCACTGATGGAGAATGGCTGAAATGCGAGTCCATACTTTGCGTCGCCGCACGGGCGCTCGCACATGGATAGACTCAATCGACATGGTTTGTCCGGTGGCCAATTTAAACTGCACGAAGAATTTTCCATCCGCATCGGCTTTTGCACCTGTAATCAGGTACAAGTTGTGCTGACGAAAAGGCAGCCCCTGGATCTCGTGGAAACCAGCCGGATGCTCGGCAATCAATGTTTCACCGGGAAAAAGACCGCGGAGGCGGATCAGCACCCGGACGTCAATCGACGGCGTAAGTTGCTCCCCAAAATCCCGCCGGGCGAGGGTTGAAAACCAGCAGTTTTCTTTGGTGATGTCATCCTGTTTTATTTCACCTTCGCCCGTCCACTGTTGGGTGTCTCCCGTTTTGTCGAAGCGTGCGTATTCGTCGATGTTTGTTGGGGTGACGGAATCTTGCGAGGAATCAGGTCTCATGGTCTGAGGTCTCGATGTGGATGGCTGGGTTGCTGCAAGCATGGATACCCCTTCACGGCCAAACCACTGTCAAAACTACCAGTTGCGACCAGCGGCTATCCCTGGTTTTGCTCGGTCAACCGCTGCACCACCAATCGCCGGTAATGCGAAGGCGTCATGCCCTTGAGCTGCTGGAAGCGCCGGTTGAAGTTGGAAATGTTGTTGAAGCCGGATTCGAAGCACACGTCCGTCACCGGTTTGTTGCCATCGGCCAGCAACTCGCAGGACTTGCTGATGCGCAGGCGATTGACGAATTCGATGAAGTTGCGCCCGGTGGCCTGCTTGAATACGCGGCTGAAATATGTGGGCTTCATGCCCAGATGTTCGGCGACTTCTTCCAGCGGCAATTCCCGGCCGTAATGGGCGAAGATGTAATCCACCGCACGGTTGGTCCGATCGATGTTGTTCTCGTCGGCCAACTGTGGCGTCGTGGCGCCGGAGAGCAATTGGTAGTCGTCGGTGGCGGCGAGCAATTCGAGCAGGATGAAAAAGTGCCCGAGCCGGGTCATGCCGCTGGTGTCGGCAATACGCTGCATCAACTGCATGGCCTGGGTAATGGTGTGCTTGCTGCGAAACTCGATGCCGTACTGCGCGCGCTCCAGCAAGGGTGCCAGGGTCTTGAGCTCGGCGAACACTTGATAGCCGCTGTCGAACAACTCGTCGGTGAAGTTGACCAGCATGTCGCGCTTGGGCACCACTTCGTCCTCGGCCACCTGGCTGATCCAGTTATGCGGCAGGTTGGGACCGGTCAGGAACAGGGTTTGCGGATAAAAGTTGCCGATGTAGTCGCCAATGAACACCTTGCCGGAGCTGGCGACGATCAGGTGCAGCTCATATTCCTTGTGGAAATGCCAGCGCACCAGCGGGCAGGGGAAACCATGCTGGCGGTAAATGATGGACAAGCCGTTGTGGTCGTCCATCAATTCGTAGGAAGGATCGGTGACTCTGGCAATACGGGGCATGTCGATACACTTTTCTTGTTATCGCGTCCTGATCATGCCTCTTGTGCGGGGGCTAATGCCAGTTGTCGATGTCGCGTAACCTGACAGGAGCCTTCACGGCTTTCGGGACTATCTGGTTTTTCTGGCTTTTCTGGCATTTATCAAGCTCGCGCTACGGCAGTAGGCAACCAGTTGCGACTCCTCCATGAAATCGACATTGATAATGTTGCACCTTTCGCTTTGGTTGTGGGTGGCAGGGTCAAACCAGTTATCCAGTTCATCATGGATATCGACGGGGCCTCCAGCTTTTGAGTAGCTTGTGGCGGACAGTGACCATAAGCTGGTACGGGGAGGTGGCGACCTCAACACGTTCGTGATGTGCTGCTCCAGTTCCTTGACATTTGTGTCGCCAATTCCGCTCCATTTGTGTTCGATTTTCTCGCAGAACCAGGCGGGATTTAACTCCGGATGTTGTTGGGCCGCTACCAGAACTCGTTGCTTGCCGCTGATTTTCTTTAGCTCGCCAAGTGGCAGGTCTCTATTGCCGGTGGGGATTATTCTCTCGCCAAGATAACGGAGCATCATCTCGTTGAAGAGTGCATAGTCGAACGATTGTTGCCCGTCCTTGAGTTGATGAAAATCCAGAACCACAAACTCATCAGGGTTATCGCGCAAAAACAGATTCACTGCAGCAAATAAAGCTAACACGTTACGAGATGAGCGATAGCCATTGTGCTGGAACCGGAATTTTTCAAACTCTGTGGCCGGGCCGTCAAAGTCCAGTCGTAAATCGAGTGCGCGTGAACCGTTGTTGAGTTGAGCTGCGAACGAATCGTGCTGGCAGGCCAGCCAGTGCGCGCCGGGGATCAGTGGATAGCTCGCTTGCCGGTCGCACCCTGCATTGTGTGTGCCGGGTAGCGTAAGTTCACCAAGCGAGAGGTTGTCGATTGCCGGTGTAGCGCTCATCCAGTTATTGAGTGCGTAATCGTCTCGGGTCGTATTGTTCATTAATGCGTCCTTGCATTGATTGATGAATAACAAGTTGCGCCAAAGTAGTGTTGATTGAAGGCGGTCAAGTATTTTGTCGTGGGACGCGCGCGGTCAATCATCAACTTCATACGGGATGTTGGGTAGCGGCTGGCCAGCGAGCGTGAGTTGTGCGCACTTTGCTGTTTGATCGCCTCGATCATGTTTTGTGCAGTGAGGGGCCGTAAACGGCCTTCATGCTGCTGGCACTCCAGCAGTAACGGACAATTTCAGATGTGTCGAAAAAGTCGGTATTGATGATGCTGCAACGCGTCACCCAGTCTGCGGTGGTATTGAACCAGTCGTTGATCTCTTCTTTGATATTCCTTGGCCCGCCAAATAGCGTGTAGGCAGTTGCCGACAATGACCAAAAAAATGTGTCGTAAGACGCATTTTTCAGGGTTTTCGCAATATAGGTCCGCAGATCGCCGGAACTGGTGAATGAACTGTCGCGCCATTTGTGGGGGATACGCGGCCAGAAATAGTTATCGTCCAGACCAGACCTGAACTGCGCCGCCATGACAATTCGCCGACTTGTACTGGAGCGCTTGAGTTCGCCCACGGTGGCATGCCTGTTGGCGGGAAGTATGACCCGCATCCCGAGTCGCCGCATTAGTTGGTCGTTGAGCTTCTTGTAATCGAAAGGCTTGCCGCCATCCCTGAGTTCATGAAAGTCCAGTACGAGGAATTCATCCGGGTTGTCATCAAGAAACGACAGCACTGCCTCGATCAACTCGTCCAGTACCCGGCCCGAGCGATGGCCACTGTGTTGAAAGTAAAAAACCGCTTGCGGATCTTCCGCGTATTCGAGGCGAATATCCAAGGCCCGTGCGCCATTGGCCAGTTGCCAGGCAAATGAATCGCTCTGGCAAGTGGTCCAGTTACCGGTCACATCATCAAAATCAGGTGCTTTTTTGTCCATCCCGGCGTTATGGGTGCAGGGCCAGACAATATCGGTGAGTTTTAATCTGTCTACGTCGAGGATCTTGCTCATCCAGTTCTGTTTGTAGATAAATTCCGTTTTTTTGACTGTCATGGTTTCTCCTTTGTCTGAATGCACTGGCAACCTGAAGGCTTCAAGTTCAAGGCAGCCCGAAACTATCCGGAGTGACAAAGGGAGGGGTGTTACTTATCTACAGCATCGCGGTGCCTTGAATAGGTTAACCGCACTGAAATGCAAAACGCCGACGGAATTCAGTGAGTATCCTGTCGGCGTTTTGTTGGGAAATGGATCAGCGCTACAAGGTGTGTGCTTGATTGCGATTTTTTTCCTCGATCCATTGCGCCATGTACTGGGTACTTTTGTGTTGATGATGGCGCAACATGCTGCCGGTAAAGTTATCGCGCCTGATCTGTGGCAGATGCCTCTGGCATTCAATCAGCCTTTCGATCAACGCAGGGCCATGGGTGGACTGTGGGTAGCGGCTGCTCAGTAGGTGACGGGCCTGGGCCTGGGCGACAAGCCACTGCGCCTTGTCCTGATAAAGCCGCACGGCGCTGTCGGCGAACTCGCGCGCCGTACGGGTTATGGCACCGGGCCAGGGCTCTTGATCGTGCATGGCTTCGGCGCCCACTGGCGTGGTGACATTGGGTGTTCCACAGAGCATCGCATCGACGATCTTGCCTTTGATGCCGGCGCCGAAACGCAGCGGTGCCAGGCACACCCGCGTCTTCGACATCACCTGCAAGGCATCTTCTGCCCAGTTAAGCACATGAAAGCCCTGTGCCGCGTTGTGCAGGGCAGTGGCCTTGGGTGGGGTGTACGCGCCATAGATGTGCAACTGCGCATCAGGCAGTTGCGCGCGAACCAGCGGCCAGATCGCGGTTTTCAGCCAGAGCACGGCATCCCAGTTGGGCGCATGGCGAAAGTTGCCGATGTGCAGGAAATGCGCGCGATCTTCGTACTCTACTGGCGCGCCGGCCGGAAGATCGACCATCAATGGGCACCAGTGCAACAGGCTGCGCGGGATCCTGAACTGCTCGACCAGCAATTCGATTTCCACTTCGGAAACCATCAGCGTCAAATCACAACGATAAAACGAGGCGATCTCGCGCTTGGCCAGATCGGTATTGGCCATGTGTTCAAACTCTTCACGCGACGCCGGGGCAAACAGACCGCTGAAGTCATTGTTGTCCTCACTGGCCTTCAAACGCTCCTTGAGGCGTTGATGCCGACCCTGTCTGAGGCTTTGCAAGTCGCAACTTTCCAGCACGCGCAACGCATCGGGACAATACTTCTCGACCCGCCACCCGAACTGTTCCTCCATCATGAATTGATCGAACAACACGATGTCCGGCGCCAGTTCACTGATGAAGGTGTCGAAACTGCTGTTGTTCAGCTCGATGGGGACTTCACCAATACCCAGCGCCGTCAGGTCTGCGCGCTGTTCTCCGAAACCTGCCGGGCTGCTGAAGGTGATGTCCCAGCCTTGCTCCAGGAAGACCTCGAGAATCTGCATGACATGCCCGCTGGCCGCCGAAGAGCGGGGCTCGGGCCAGACGTAACCAATGACCAGGACTTTGGTTGCGCGGGGCTCAATCATGTACGGAATTTCCTTGAAGCGAAGACAGGGCAGGGACAAAAACGGCGCGCATTAAACCACAGTGGATCGCCAGGTCACCCGAGAATGCCTTTGACCTTGTCGCGCAACTGATCAATGGAGAAGGGTTTGCCGATCACGTGCATGTCGGGGGGGACGTCGATGCTTTCGGCATAACCGCTGGCAAACAGGATGGGCAGGTCGGGGCGTATCGTGCGGGCGAGGGTGGCCAGTTCGCGGCCATCCATGACCGGCAGGCCGACATCCGTCATCATCAGGTCTATGTGTTGGTTAGAGTCCTTGAGCGTCTCCAGCGCCTGTTCGCTGCCATCGGCTTCCAGCACCTTGAACTCCAGCTCCTCCAGTACATCGACAATCAGCATGCGCACGATGGCATCGTCTTCGACGACGAGGATGGTGTAGGCGTTGGCGGATGACATAGTCGACTTCCTGAATAAGTTTGGCATTGCCGGTCGCTGGAAATCACCGGCCTCTAGCATCAGTAAGTGGCAGATCCAGACAAGTTCCCGAGGTGGCGCAAAAAAGCATGCAACGCAGATCAGCAAGGATAACCCGCCGTTTAGCGTGGGCGCAGCGCAATGTAGGCCTATGCGCGAAAACATGTCAGAAAAATGGATCCATGTGCCAGTTTTGGGGCAAACTCCTTGCATTCTGACAGTTCGACAAGGCCTGCCCCATGACCTCTGCGTCCTCGGTTGATGAGCAACGATTTCGTAAACTCCTGAGCCGCAATATCAGCCTGCCGTTGGGGCTGGGCCTTATCAGCGCGGTGTTCTTCGTTTCGCTGATCACCTATCTGCTGTCGACGATCCAGTGGGTGGAACACACCGACCGGGTGATCAATAACGCCAATGAAGCGGTCAAGCTGACCGTGGACCTGGAGACCGGGATGCGCGGTTTCCTGCTCAGTGGCGACGAGCACTTCCTCGACCCTTACGAAACCGCCAAGCCGCGGATTGCCGTGGCCCTCAACACCTTGCTCGAGCTGACCGCCGACAACCCGGTGCAGACCGACCGCTTGCTGCGTTTGCAGGCGTTGCAACAGGAGTGGGCCAGCTATGCGCAATCGATGATCGATCTGCAGCGCAGCAGCGGTGATTATCGCTCGGTGGTGAAGGCCGGGCGCGGTAAACGCCTGACCGATGAAATTCGCAAGCAGTTCGAGGACGTGATCGATACCGAACAACAGTTGCGCACCACGCGCAATGATGAGGTGCGGCGCACCACGGTCTGGAGCATCAGCCTCTATCTGTTGTTCATCGCCGGCGTCAGTGGTTTGCTGGCGTATGTCGGGCGCCGCGATTTGCTCAGCCTTTCTCAAAGCTACAGTGTCAGTCTCGCCGCCCAGCAAGCCAGTGCCCAGCGCCTGGAGCAACAGGCCTGGCTGCGCAACGGCCAGACCGAGCTCGCTGAACAGGTGCTGGGACAGTTAAGCCTGAACCTGCTGGGTCGCAACATCCTGCAGTTTTGCGCGCAGTACCTCGGTACCGCTGTGGCAGCGATCTATGTTCGGGAAGACCACGGCGGTCTCAGACGCATCGCCAGCTACGGTTTTTCCCGCGAACAGGAAGAACGCGATCAGCAGATCTACAGCGATGAAGGCATTGTCGGTCAGGTGGCGCAGCAGGCGCGGCTGATTCGCCTGGACGAGGTACCGGGGGATTATTTCAAGGTCAGCTCCGGCCTCGGTGACGGTTTGCCGCGCAGTGTGCTGGTGGTACCGACCAGCGACGACGACCGGGTCAACGGCGTGATCGAGTTGGGTTTCCTGCGTCCGCTGGATGACCGCGATGTCGCGTTGCTGGAATTGATTGCCGGCAACATCGGCACGTCCATCGAGGCCGCACGCTATCGCCAGCGCTTGCAGGAAGTGTTGGCCCAAACCCAACAGCTCAATGAAGAGTTGCAGGTGCAGCAGGAAGAGCTCAAGACCGCCAACGAAGAACTCGAAGAACAGTCGCGGGTGCTCAAGGAGTCCCAGGCGCACCTGGAAACCCAGCAGGTGGAGCTGGAGCAGACCAACGAACAACTCGCCGAGCAGGCACAAGTGCTGGCCGAGCAACGCGACGCCATGGACCTGAAGAACTCCGAACTCAATCAGGCGCAGATCCAGCTCGAAGAGCGTGCGCTGGAATTGCAGCGTTCGAGCAAGTACAAGTCTGAATTCCTCGCCAACATGTCCCACGAGCTGCGCACGCCGCTCAACAGCTCGTTGATCCTGGCCAAGCTGCTGGCGGAAAACCCGGAAGAAAACCTCACGGCCGAGCAAGTGAAATTCGCCGAGTCGATCTACTCCGCCGGCAACGACTTGCTCAACCTGATCAACGACATTCTGGACATCTCCAAAGTCGAGGCCGGCAAGCTGGAAATCCGTCCGGAGAACACCAGTGTGGCACGCCTGGTCGATGGCCTGCGGGGCCTGTTCCAGCCATTGGCCATGGACAAGCAACTGGATTTCCAGGTGGACTTGCTGGACGGCGTGCCGCAGATGCTGTTCACCGACCGCCAGCGCCTGGAGCAGGTGCTCAAGAACCTGTTGTCCAACGCCGTGAAGTTCACTGAAAGCGGCAGCGTCAGCCTGTCCGTCGCCGCGGCGCCGAATGACGGCATCGCGTTCAGCATCCGCGATTCCGGGATCGGCATCGAGGCGGATCAGCACGACAGCATTTTCGAAGCCTTCCGTCAGGCCGATGGCACCACCAATCGGCGTTACGGCGGCACCGGGCTGGGCTTGTCGATCTCCCGCGATCTGGCCGCGCTGCTCGGCGGTTCCATCAGTGTGACCAGCAAACCGGGGCAGGGCAGTGTGTTTACCCTGGTCCTGCCGCAGCAGTACGTGGAACCGGGCGAAGTGCCTGTCGAACCGATGCGGGCCGTTGCGGTAGCGGCGGCGCCGGATGCAGTGGCGCCCACGTTGTCGCCATTGGTGGCCGAAGTCGACATTGCACATTTCGACGATGATCGCGACAAGGGGCCGTTCACCAGCCGCTGCATTCTGGTGGTGGAGGACGAGCCGAACTTTGCGCACATCCTCTACGACCTTGCCCATGAACTGGGTTATCAGTGCCTGGTAGCCCATGGCGCCGACGAAGGCTACGACCTGGCCAAGGCCTTCATCCCCGACGCGATCCTGCTGGACATGCGGCTTCCGGATCATTCCGGCCTGACCGTGCTGCAACGCCTGAAGGAGCACGCCGAAACCCGGCACATCCCGGTGCATGTGATTTCGGTCGAGGACCGGGTCGAAGCGGCGATGCACATGGGCGCCATTGGCTATGCGGTCAAGCCCACCACCCGCGAGGAACTCAAGGACGTATTTGCGCGCCTGGAGGCCAAGCTGACCCAGAAGGTCAAACGTGTACTGCTGGTCGAGGACGACGACCTGCAGCGCGACAGCATTGCCCGCCTGATCGGCGACGATGACATAGAGATCACCGCCGTTGGCCTGGCGCAGGAGGCACTGGACCTGCTGCGCGCGTCGGTCTTCGATTGCATGATCATCGACCTCAAGCTGCCTGACATGCTCGGCAACGACCTGCTCAAGCGCATGTCCACCGAAGACATCTGCTCCTTTCCACCCGTCATCGTCTATACCGGGCGCAACCTGACCCGCGATGAAGAGGCTGAACTGCGCAAGTATTCGCGTTCGATCATCATCAAGGGCGCGCGTTCGCCGGAGCGGCTTTTGGACGAGGTGACACTTTTTCTGCACAAAGTCGAATCGCGGTTGTCCCATGACCGGCAGAAGATGCTCAAGGTCGCCCGCAGTCGCGACCGGGTCTTCGAAGGACGCAAGGTGCTGCTGGTGGATGACGATGTGCGCAATATCTTCGCCCTCACCAGCGCGCTGGAGCAAAAGGGCGCAGTCGTGGTTATTGGTCGCAACGGCCGGGAAGCGATTGAACGACTCAATGAAGTGGAGGACATCGATCTGGTGTTGATGGACGTGATGATGCCGGAAATGGATGGCTTTGAAGCCACTGTTGAAATTCGCAAGGTCCCGCGTTGGCGCAAATTGCCGATCATCGCGGTGACGGCCAAGGCCATGAAGGACGATCAGGAGCGCTGCCTGCAAGCCGGCGCCAACGATTACCTGGCCAAACCCATCGACCTGGACCGCCTGTTTTCGCTGATTCGCGTGTGGTTGCCCAAGATGGAACGCATCTAGTGGAGCGCCATTTTTCAGGGGAGCGAAGCAGCGAAATCGAATTGCGCCTGTTGATCGAGGCGATTTACCTCAAGTACAGCTACGATTTTCGCGATTACTCCGGCGCGTCGATCAAGCGTCGGGTCAATCATGCGTTGAGTCAGTTCGAGTGCCAGACCATCTCGGCGCTGCAGGAAAAGGTCCTGCACGATCCGGCCGCTTTCATGCAATTGCTGCAATTGCTGACCATCCCGGTCAGCGAGATGTTTCGTGACCCCTCGCACTTCCTGGCTATCCGCAAGGAAGTGGTGCCGCTGCTGCGAACCTACCCCTCGATCAAGATCTGGATCGCCGGATGCAGTACCGGGGAAGAGGTGTATTCGATGGCCATTCTGTTGCGCGAAGAGGGCTTGCTCGACCGTACCATCATCTACGCGACCGACATCAATCCGAACTCTCTGGAAAAAGCCAAGCAAGGGATTTTCTCGATGGAGAACGTACGCGCCTACACTGCCAATTACCAGCAGGCCGGTGGCCAGTGTTCCTTTGCCGACTACTATACGGCGGCCTATGGGTACGCGATTTTCGACAAGAAACTGCGCGAAAACGTGACCTTCGCCGATCACAGCCTGGCGACGGACAGTGTGTTCTCCGAAACTCAATTAATTTCATGTCGTAACGTATTGATTTATTTTAATAAAAAACTTCAGGATCGGGCGTTCGGACTGTTTCATGAGTCCCTCTGCCATCGCGGTTTCCTGGTATTGGGCAGCAAGGAAACCCCGGATTTCTCGTCTTTTGGCGATGAGTTCGAGCCGCTGGTCAAACAAGAACGGATCTATCGAAAAAAATGAACAGTGCAACGAGCCTGCCAGCTATCGAAGCGATCGTGATCGGTGCCTCCGCCGGTGGCGTTGAGGCGCTGTTGAACATCCTCGGACCGCTGCGCGAAGGATTTGTGTTGCCGATCATTGTCGTGCTGCACCTGCCGGACGAACGCCGCAGCCAGCTGGCGGATGTGTTTGCCCGCCGGGTGGCCATGCCGGTGCTGGAGGCGTGCGACAAGACCGCGGTCGAGGCCGGCACGCTGTATTTCGCCGCGCCCGGTTATCACCTGTCGGTGGAGCGGGACCGCAGCTTTTCCCTGAGCCTTGAGCCTCGAGTGCATCATTCGCGCCCCGCCATCGATTACCTGTTCGAGTCGGCTGCCGATGCCTACGGCGCCGGGCTCGCTGCAGTCCTGCTCACAGGCGCCAACCGCGATGGCGCGCACGGGCTGGCCCAGGTCAAACAGCGCGGTGGCATCACCATCGTGCAAGACCCGCAAGAGGCTCAGGTCGCCACCATGCCCCAGGCTGCGCTGGATATGCATCAGCCAGACCACATACTTTCTGTACGCGGCATCGGCCGTCTGCTTGTCGAGATGGAACGAATCGCATGCTGAGTAATATCCAGGCCAAACTGCTGATCGTGGACGATCTGCCGGAAAATCTGCTGGCGCTCGAAGCGCTGATCAAGCGTGAGGACCGGATTGTGTACAAGGCGCTGTCCGCCGACGAAGCCTTGTCACTGCTGTTGCAACACGAATTCGCCATGGCCATCCTCGATGTGCAGATGCCTGGCATGAATGGCTTCGAGCTGGCCGAGTTGATGCGCGGCACCGAAAAAACCAAGAACATCCCGATCGTTTTTGTCAGCGCCGCCGGGCGTGAAATGAACTACGCGTTCAAGGGCTATGAAAGCGGCGCCGTGGACTTCCTGCACAAACCACTGGACATCCACGCGGTCAAGAGCAAGGTCAATGTGTTCGTCGACCTGTATCGCCAGAGCAAGGCGATGAAGGAACAAGTGCTGGCCCTTGAGCAAAGTCGCCGCGAACAGGAAGCCCTGCTCGAGCAACTGCAGAACACCCAGCTGGAACTGGAGCAGGCGGTGCGCATGCGCGATGACTTCATGTCCATCGTCGCCCACGAAGTGCGCACGCCGCTCAACGGCCTGATCCTCGAAACCCAGCTGCGCAAGATGCACCTGGCCCGGGACAACGCCGCCGCCTTCACCCTGGACAAGATGCACGCCATGGTCGACCGCGACGAGCGGCAGATCAAAAGCCTCATTCGCCTGATCGAGGATATGCTCGATGTCTCGCGCATTCGCACCGGCAAGCTGTCGATCCGACCGACACGGTTCGATCTTTCGACGCTGGTTCGCGATTTGCTGCACAACTTTTCCCGGCAGATCGACGCCGCCGAGACGTCGGTCACCCTCGATGCCGAGCAACCGGTGATCGGAAACTGGGATGAATTTCGTATTGAGCAGGTCATATCCAACCTGTTGACCAATGCCTTGCGCTACGGGGCCAAGAGCCCGGTCTCGGTGAAGGTATACAGTGAAGGAGGCCTGGCGCTGGTAGACGTGCGCGATCAGGGGATCGGGATCAGCGAAGAAAACCAGAAGCGCATATTCCAGCAGTTCGAGCGCGTATCGGCCAGGCAGGCCGTCGCGGGACTGGGCCTGGGATTGTTTATTTCAGAACAGATCGTGACCGCCCATGGCGGTACAATTACCGTCCAGAGCCGGATTGGCGAGGGCGCCTTGTTTCGCGTTTGTCTGCCGCTGTAGGAAAACAGCCAGATAAACGCAACCTCTGATCGACCCCACGGTCGTATCAGCAGCAATTGACCGAACAAAGGCTTCCCATGAGCGAAGATGCACAAGACGTAGTACTCGTTGTCGAGGACGATCCCTCGATTCTGATGGTGCTGTCCGCTTACCTGTCGGGCGAGGGTTATCGCGTATTGCAGGCCGAAAACGGCGAACAGGCTTTTGAAATCCTGGCGAGCAAACCCCACCTGGACATGATGATCACTGACTTCCGCCTGCCCGGTGGAATCTCCGGCGTGCAGATCGCCGAACCCGCCGTGAAGCTGCGACCGGAGCTCAAGGTGATCTTCATCAGCGGCTATGCCCAGGAAATCCGTGAGACCGACAGCCCGATCACGCGCAAGGCGCCGATCCTGGACAAGCCATTCGATCTGGATAAATTGCAGGAACTGATGCAGGACATGCTTTCGTAAGCATTCAGGCGCTGATCATTTCCCGTACCTTCGCTGTCAACAGATCAAAGGTGAACGGCTTGGTGATCATCTGCATGCCCGGATCGAGGAACCCGCCGCGCACTGCGGCGTGCTCGGCGTAGCCGGTGATGAACAGCACCCTGAGATCGGGCCGTAGCTGCCGGCCGATTTCCGCCAGTTGCCGGCCATTCATGCCGGGCAGGCCGACATCGCTGATCAGCAGGTCGATGCGCTGGGCCGAATCGAGTATCGGCACCGCGCTATCGCCATCACAGGCTTCGACGAAGGCATAACCCAGATCGCTCAACACCGTGCTGACCAGCACCCGCACCGCCGGATCGTCCTCGACGATCAATACGGTCTCGCCATGGTTGGCGAAGGGCGAGTGTTCGACATTGGCCGGATGCTCCTGAGGCAGGTCACCCCCAAAGCGTGGCAGAAACAGACTCACCGTGGTGCCTTCGCCCACGACGCTGTGGATGACGACATGACCGCCTGACTGCTTGCTGAAGCCATAGATCATGGATAAACCCAGCCCGGTGCCCTGGCCGATGGGCTTGGTGGTGAAGAACGGGTCAAAGGCGCGGTTGACGATGCTTTGCGCCATGCCGCAACCGGTGTCGGTCACGCTGAGCACGACGTAATCACCCGCATCGAGATTGCTCTGGGACTGAGCATAGTCCTCGTCAAGGTGCCGGTTCGAGGTCGAGACCACCAGCCTGCCGCCATTGGGCATGGCATCGCGGGCGTTGATCACCAGGTTGAGCAGGGCGCTTTCCAGTTGATTGGGGTCGGCTTCGGCTACCCAGAGTTGCTGGTCCAGTTGCATGTCCAGGCGAATGCTTTCGTTGATGCTGCGTTGCAGCAGCTCATCCATGGAGATCACCAGGGCATTCATCTCAACGGGTTTGGAATCCAGCGACTGGCGGCGGGAAAAGGCCAGCAGGCGGTGAGTCAGGGCCGCCGCGCGGTTGGCCGAAGTCACCCCCAGGTCGATCAGGCTGTCCAGATCTTCGGTACGGCCTCGGGCCAGGCGTCGACGCAACAATTCCAGGCTGCCGATGATGCCGGTCAGCATGTTGTTGAAGTCATGGGCGATGCCGCCGGTGAGCTGGCCGACGGCTTCCATTTTCTGCGACTGGCGCAGCGCCTCTTCGTTGTGACGCAATTGCGCGGTGCGCTCTTCCACCTGCTGCTCAAGGGTTTCGAGGGTGTTTTGCAGGCGCAATTCACTCTGGCTCAGGTCGATCAGCCGATCCCTGGCCTCGTACTGTCGTCGCCGTCCGCGCAAGGCAGTGGTAACCAGACTGATCAGTGTGATCGGGTGAAAGGGCCGTTCGAGGAAGGTGACATTGCCCAATTGCGGGCCGAAACGGGATGCCGGATTCTGTTGCGGGCCGCCATGGTGCGTCATCAACACGATCGGCAGGTCCGACCACGCGGGCTGCTGTTCAATCAGCCGGATCAACGGTTCAAGATCACTGCCCAGCAGCGCTTCACTGGAAATCAGCAGCAGGCCGGCACCGAGCTCCAACTCGGCGCACAGTCCGGCCAGGTCCTGGCTGATTACCCCGTGAAACCCGGCTTCGTTGAGCATCATCAAGGCAATCTGGCTGTCACGCCCTCGCGGCGCAAGGATGATGGTGCGCTCGGGTGTCGCCAGCACCGCATTCACCGGATATCTTCCGCAAGCAAGGGGTTGCTGGCCCCGAGATAGGTGGGCACTCCGCGCAGTACGCCCTGGAAGGCTTCCAGCGGTTCACCGATGGTCATGCCCTGGGCGCTGATGCGGTATTCACGGATGGTCGATTCATGGCTGCCGGTGCGTTTCTTGATGATCGAAATGGCCCGGCGTACCTTGCCCAGGGCTTCGAAATAACGCAGCAGGATCACCGTATCGGCCAGGTAGGTGATGTCGACCGGGGCCTGCATGTCGCCGACCAGGCCATGCTGGGCAACTGTCATGAAGGTCGCGGCGCCTTTTCGATTGAGGTACAGCAACAACTCGTGCATGTGCAGCACCAGGGCGTTCTCTTCCGGCATTGCCGCCTGATAGCCATTGATGCTGTCGATCACCACGGTCTTGATATTGCCTTCGTCGACACAGCGCCGAACCCGGTGGGAAAACTCTCCGGGAGACAGCTCGGCGGCGTCCACCTGTTCGACCAGCAAATTGCCGCTGTCTTGCAGGGCCTGCAAATCGATGCCGATGTTCTTCATGCGCTCGAACAGCAACCCCAGCTCTTCATCGAAGATGAACAGCGCGGCTTTTTCACCCCGGGCCACCGCCGCGGCGGCGAACACCATGGAGATCAGTGATTTGCCGGTCCCGGCCGGACCGAGAATCAAGGTGCTGGAACCGGTTTCGATACCGCCGCCCAGCAGCGCATCCATTTCCCGGATGCCACTGGTCAATTGCTGGCGCAGGTACTGACCGCGATGTTCGGCAGCCACCAGACGCGGAAATACATGCACGCCGTCGCTGGCGATGGTGAAGTCATGAAAGCCGCCCCGGTATTTCTGGCCGCGGTACTTCACCACGCGCACGCGCCGTCGCTCGGCACCGTAATTGGGTGTCAACTCTTCCAGGCGAATCACGCCGTGGGCGACGCTGTGCACGGTCTTGTCCAGTGACTCGGTGGTCAGGTCGTCGAGCAGCAAGACCGTGGCGTCATAACGCACGAAATAATGTTTGATGGCCAGAATCTGCCGACGATAACGCAGCGAGCTTTGTGCCAGCAGGCGAATTTCGGAAAGGCTGTCCAGGACTACGCGAGTCGGTTTGACCCGTTCGACCACTTCGAAAATCTGGCGGGTGGCCTCGCCCAGTTCAAGGTCGGAGGAATACAGCAGCGTCTGCTGCTGTTCGGCATTGAGCAGGTTTTCCGGAGGCGTCAGCTCGAAGATGTGGACGTTGTCGTCCATCTCCCAACCATGGGACAAGGCGCCCTGGCGCAGCTCGCGTTCGGTTTCAGACAGCGTGATGTACAAGGAGCGCTCGCCGGCTTGCGCGCCAGCCAACAGGAAGTGCAGCGCCACCGTGGTCTTGCCGGTTCCCGGCTCGCCTTCGAGTAGAAACACATGACCGCGGGACAATCCTCCATCGAGGATATCGTCCAGGCCCTCGATACCGGTGGCGGCTTTGGTACGGTTCAATTCGTTGATTAGAGACAAATAAGAGTCCTCTTGTGGCCAGGAACAATGAGGCAGCCACTTGCAAGAGCCGCAACGGGCTGCCTTTTCACTTGACCCCTGGCCCGGACGAGCGTTCAACCTTTTTTGTATTCAGAGCCCCTGCTGCAACGACGGATCATCAGGGTTCATCTGTTCGAGCTGTGCCGTCAGGATCTGCACGTTTTGCAGCTGCCCGCTTTCCTTCCAGTAGTTGATCAGCAGCACCCGTGCCTTGCGATCGTTCGGATGGCGCTGAACGATTTCCTGCAACTGTATCTGCGCCGCTTCGAGTTCCTGCTCACCGCGCAACGTGGTCGCCAGGTCGTAGCGGTAATCGCGGTTATCGGGTTCAAGCTCAACGGCCTTGGACAGGCCGAGCAGGGCGAATTCGCTTTGGTCGTGATGCAGTAGCCAGAGCCCCAAGGCGTGTTGCAGATACGCCGAGTTGGGCTGTGCCTGCAGTTGCCTGGCCAATAGTTGCCGGGCGGCGTCGTTCTGGCCCTGTTTGTCCAGCACTTCGATTTGCAGCACCAGCGCCGGCAGGTTGTCCGGCGCCAGGCGCAGGGTATTGTCCAGCGCCTGTTGCGCTTGCTTGAGTTCGGCGTTGTGCAGGTGCAGCCGGGCCAGCTGATATTGGTTTTCGGCGCTTTGCGGCTCGCTCTTGAGCACGAGCTCCCAAGCATCGACGGCGTGCTCCAGCGGCCCGAAATACAAGCCGAGTTCATCCGGGGACAACCCCAGCAGCGCATTGATTGCCGCCAGCCGCACGCTTTGATCGTTGTCATCGAGCAATGGCCCCAGCAAAAGACTGCGCTGGCCGTTCGGTACCAGGGCGCTGACGCTCCTGATCGCGGCGATACGCACTTCGGGCGACTCGTTCTGCAAGTCGGCATCCGCCAGCTTCAGGGCCACCGAGCTTGGATAATTGGGCAGCTCGGCATGTAGCCAGACACGGCGCTTGGGGGACAGGTCCGGACGCTTCAACTGCTGATAGAGCACCCGCGCGGCACCGGGTTGACCACCCCGGGCCGCTGCCAGCGCTTCGCTATAACCGTGCTTGATGGCTTCGGGAACCACCGGGGTGGTATCGCGCAGGGAAAACCATGCAAGACCGATGACGAGCAGGGCGAAGAGGCTGATAAACAGATAGCGGCGGGACTGGGGCATTCAGGAATCCGGAAGCTGGTGAACTTTTGCAAAGGCGCCAGCTTCGGTCAGGCCAGGCCTTGAGTCAAACCTTGACGACACACACTGACGATTCAAACCGCGGAAAAGCCCTCTCGCTGGCAATCAATGGGCCTGCAAGCTGCGTCGCCAGCAAAACCACTCGAGGCACCGCCACAGTGACTACGCTTGCTGGAAGTGTGTCGACGGGTGTTCCCATGCAAGCGCTACTGCAATACTTCAAAGCGATGCTCAACCCCGGCCCCGGGGTGTTGCTGTTTGCCTTGCGAACCATCGCGGCCGGTTTGTTGACCCTGTACCTGGCGTTTTTGTTCGATCTGGACCAACCCAAGTGGTCGATCATGGCTGTGGTCATCATCAGCCAGCCACTGGGCGGCATGGTGCTGGCCCGCAGTTTTGGCCAGGTGATCGGCACCACGTTGGGCGCGGCCGTGGCGGTGTTGATCATGGCGATCTTTCCCCAGGCTCCGCTGCCGTTCATCACCACCCTGGCATTGTGGCTGGCGTTGTGCACCGCCGGTGGCACCTTGTTGCGCTATACCAGTTCCCAGGCGTTTGTCCTCAGTGGATACACCGCCGTGGTGGTGGCCTTGCTGGCGGTACCGGATCAGGACGGCATGTTTCTGCTGGCGGTGACCCGCGTCACCGAGACCTTGCTGGCGGTGGCCTGCGTGTGTCTGGTCAGCCTGCTGACCGCCAGGCCTGAAGCCGTGGCCCGTGACTACTTCGCCAGGATCGACCAGATCACCCGGTTGCTGGCCACCCATGCCAGCGCCGTCATCCGCACCGAAGAGAGCGAAGCCGATTTCCAGCAGCGACAAATGCAGCTGTTGGGCCAGATCAGCGGTCTAGAGGGCGTGCGCCGGCACATGTACTTCGATGCGCCGCGGTTGCGCAGTGCCAACGGCCTGGTGCAACTACTGGGCAACCAACTGGTGTTGTTGACCGCGCGGCTGACAGCCCTGCGCCACCAGCGGCTGCTGTTGACCGAGCGTTGGGAGGGCGAGTTGCCCGAGGAAATTCAACGTTTGCGGGCCGAAGAACTGGCGTTTCTCGATGAGCTGGCGCGGGAAGGGCGTTCGCTTTCCAGTGACAAGCGCCATCACTTCACGTCGTTGCAACAACGCTTTGATGAGCTGGCCTACAGGGCCGAACAATTGACCGAGCCGTTGCCGGCCACCTTGCGCTCGCTGGCCTGGTCGCTGCGCTGGGAGCAGGCTCGCCTGCTGCAGCAGCTGGAGCAGATTCTGGAATTGAGTGACGCCATCCAGAGCGGGCGACCGGCCAGCAGCGTGTTTCGCGGGCGGGAAAATCCGCTGCATCTGGACTTCACCCTGGCGACCATGAATGCCATCCGGGCTTTTTCCGCGCTGTTGATTTGCGGCCTGATCTGGATTGAAACCGGCTGGGACGGTGCGCGAGCCGGGATGGTGCTGGTGGGCATCCTTTGCTCGCTGATGTCGACCTTTCCAAGACCGCTGCTGGCCGTGCAAAGCTACGCGAGGGGATTCGGGCTGGCACTGCTGGCCTCGGCGCTCCTGCAGTTTCTGTTCGTGCCGATGGTCAGCAATTTCGAGATGCTTGCCTTGCTGTTGGCGCCCTTGCTCTATGCCGTTGCGGTGGGGCTGGCCAGTCCGGCCACGACAGGCACCGGCATTGGTCTGGGGCTCACGACTTTTCTGCTGCTCGGTCCGTTGAACGTGGGGATCGGTCAAAACACCGCCATCCAGTGGTTCGAATTTGCCGGGGCCTATACTTGCGCGACCGTGCTGGCGTTGAGCGTCTATGCGCTGATCTTTCCGTTCAGACCGGATTTGCGCATGGGGCGGCTCTATAAAGAGAACGGCGAGCAGGTATACGCCTTGCTGAAAACCGCGCCGACCGATGAACAGCAGTTTGCTTTCGAGAGCCGCATGGTTGATCGCCTGACCATGATGCTGGGGCTGCTGCCGGCAACGCAGGAGGCCAAATCTCATGAGCGGTTTCAAGTCAGCCTGGCCTGCATGGCGCTGGGGATTGCCTTGAATCAGCTCAGACAGCAGGGGCAGAACAACGCATTGTTGAGTCCGGATCTGCAAAGTCGCCTGTTTTCCACCGTCCGGGAAACGGGCAGGCTGGTCGCCGGCCGGCCCGGGGTCGAAGTGACCCGGGTACTCGATAGCCTGCACGCCCTGGGCGACGAACTGGATGCCCTGCATACCGATGTCCATGAGCGCCTGTGGTCAGTGTTCCGTATGCGCGTGGCGCTGTTGATCGTGGTGTCGTTCGTCGAGCGTTATCGCGGCTACTTTCAACCCTCCGGCATTGAAGGAGACCCTGTCCTTGCCCATTGATCTGGAAGTGGGTGGCGCCTATCTGCCCCCGATTGCCCAGGCGTTGCTGCTGGGCTTGCCGATTTTCCTTTTGCTGGACTGGGTGCTGCGCCGCCTCGGTGTGCTGCAGTTCGTCTGGCATGAGGCCTTGTTCGAAGGCGCGTTGTACGTCTGCGTCTGCGCCACGTTGATACTGGTGATGGGAGTCTGATGCCTTGAAGAACATCCTTCCCCGACTCACGACGCTGGCGGTGGTACTGCTGGCCTTGGTCCTGGGCTGGTTCGCCTGGGAGCATTACACCCGTGCCCCCTGGACCCGGGATGCCCGGGTGCGTGCCGATGTGGTGACCCTGTCCGCCGATGTTTCGGGGCGAATCGTCAGCCTGGCCGTGCAGGACAACCAGCATGTGAACAAGGGCCAGGCGCTGCTGGAGATCGATCCGGCGCGTTACACCTTGGCGGTGGAGCATGCCAAGCGTGCCGTCGAGGTGTCGAAAGCCTCGCTCGGGCAGGCCCAGGCGTCCATTACCGCCAGCGAGGCCTTGCTCAAGCAGCGTCAGAGCGAGGAGCAACGGCGGCGCACGCTCAAGGATCGTTCGGCGATTTCCGGCGAAGAGTGGGAAAAGGCCAACACCGATGTGTCGGTGGCCCAGGCTGATCTACTGCGAAATCAGGCCAATCTGGTGCTGGCCCAGGCCAACGTGCAACTGGCCATCGCGGCCTTGACCCAATCGGAGCTCGATCTGCAGCGTACCCACGTTGTCTCCCCGGTGACCGGCTTTGTCACCAATCTGCTGACCCGGGAAGGCGACTATGCTTCCGCCGGGGGGCCATTGCTGGCGCTGGTGGACAGCGATTCGTTCTATGTCAGCGGTTACTTTGAAGAGACCAAGTTGCCACGGATCGGCGAGGGCGACCGGGTCAGGATCGAGTTGATGAGTGGCGAAACCTTCGGCGGCAAAGTACAGAGCATTGCCTTTGCCATTGCCGACCGGGAAAACCTGCCGGGCGGTCGCCTGTTGGCCAACATCAACCCCAGTTACACCTGGGTCAAACTGGCGCAGCGGGTGCCGGTGCGGATCGAGATCGATGCCGACTATGCCGGTAAAGACAAACTCAGGGCGGGGACCACGGCCACCGTGACCGTCCAGGAAAACCAAAAATCCAAAGACCAATAATAACCACCCACTGTAGGAGCGAGCTTGCTCGCGATGGTCGTTAACGATACCGCGTGCTTACTGACTAAACGCCGCGCTCTTGAGTCCATCGCGAGCAAGCTCGCTCCCACAAGGGATATGCATTGCCCTGGAAAGGTAAAAAAGGTTCCGTGAAGAACCTTTTTTTGGGCTTTCGCTGGTTTTGACTCGGACGCGGTCCCCTGTGGGAGCTGGCTTGTCGGGTCGCCGCATCGCAGCGATGGTCGTCAACGATTACGCGTGTGAACTGGATAAACGCGGCGCACTTGTGTCCATCGCCAGCAGGCTGGCTCCTACAGTTCCCCGGAAATGCGTGAAGAACCCAAAAAAAACCCCGCGACCGAATGAGACGCAGGGCAAAGGAATTGGTTGGTTGCGGCCAACCAAAGGAGCGCTTTAAACCATCGGGTTAATTGCTGGCGACCGTCTCAGGCTGCCAGCCGCCCCCGAGGGCCTTGTAGATGGCGACGATGCCGCGATACAGATCGACTTCGGCCTGGGCCTGGGTGTCTTCGGCCGCCAGGCGTTCACGCTGGGCGTCCAGCAGCACGAGGAAATCGGCGGTGCCTTCGCGGTAGCGAATCTCGGCGAGATCGGCAGCCGAACGGCTGGACTCACTCTGGCGAATCAGCGAGATCAGGCGCTGCTGGCGCTTTCCATAGTCGCTGAAGGCGTTTTCCGATTCTTCCAGGGCCAGCAACACTTGCTGCTCGTACGTTGCCAGGGCGCCTTCGGCATCGGCGTCGGCGGCGCGCAAACGGGCGCGCACGCTGCCCAGGTCGAACGCCGCCCAGGTGATGCTCGGGCCCAGCGCCCAGGCGTTGGCCGCCGAGGAACCGATTTGCGAACCGCGCCCGGCGGTGAAACCAAGGAAGCCGCTGAGGCTGACTTGCGGGAACAGGTCGGCCTTGGCCACGCCGATCCGCGCCGTGGCCGACGCCAATTGGCGCTCGGCACTGCGAATGTCCGGCCGGCGTTGCAGCAGTTCACCCGGATCACCGATCGGCAAGGCTTTGGCAATCGCCGGCAAGTCTTTCGGGCTCAGGTCCACGGTCAGCTTGTCCGGACGCTCGCCCAGCAGCGTGGCGATACGGTTCTTCTCCCGAACCTGTTCGGCCTGCAATTGCGGCACGCTGGCTTCGACCGACGCCAGTCGCGCATCGGCACGTTCCACATCGAGTTGATCGCCGACGCCGGCATCACGCAGGTTGATGGTGATCTTGCGCGATTCCTGCTGGTTCTCCAGGTTGGCCAGGGCGATCTTTTCCCGCAGTTGCGCACCACGCAGTTGACCGTAGGCATCCACCAGTTCGGCAATCATGCTCACCTGCAACTGGTACAGATCGGCTTCAAGCGATTGTTGCTCGGCATTCGCTGATTCCAGGTTGCGCTGGATACGGCCAAACAGGTCGATCTCCCAGGCCATGTCCAGGCCCAGGTCGTAGCGTTCGCTGTTGACCCGGTCGGTGGTCTGGCCGGGAATCTGGCCCTTGCCCAGGTCACTGCTGACACGGCTGGTGACGACCGGCAAGTTGTCGTTGCTGATGTCATCGCGGATGGCCCGTGCGGCTTTCCAGCGGGCAAAAGCGACGCGCAAATCACGGTTGCCCTTGAGCGATTGCGTCACCAACTGGTTGAGGGTCGGGTCTTCGAACTGCTGCCACCAGATGCCTTCGAAACGCGAACGGTCAAAGTTCTTCTGGCCGGCGGCGCCATCGGTGGCGGCCGTGATGTTGGCCGCCTCGGTGTTGGGCGTCTGGTAATCCGGACCCACGGCACAGGCACTCAAGGCCAGGACCAGCAGGCTCGGCAGGAAGGCTTTCAAACTCATCAGTGCGACTCCAGCTTCAGGGCGACCTTGGCGGCTTTGCGCGCCTGGCCACGCTCGACAAAGTTACGAATCAATACGTAGAACACTGGCGTCAGCAACAGACCGAAGAAGGTCACCCCGAGCATCCCGGAGAACACTGCCACACCCATGGCGTGACGCATTTCGGCACCGGCACCGCTGGAGAACACCAACGGCACAACCCCCATGATGAACGCGAAGGAGGTCATCAGGATCGGCCGCAGACGCAGACGGCAAGCTTCCAGTACCGCGGCCAGCGGGTTGAGGCCCTCCAGCTGTTTGTCCTTGGCGAACTCGACGATCAGGATCGCGTTCTTGCAGGCCAGGCCCACCAGTACGATCAGGCCGATCTGGGTGAAGATGTTGTTGTCACCGCCGGAGGCGATCACACCGGTGATGGCCGACAGCAGGGTCATCGGTACGATCAGGATCACCGCCAGTGGCAGGCTCCAGCTTTCGTACTGGGCCGCCAGCACCAGGAACGCCAGCAGCACACAGAGCGGGAACACGAACAACGCGGTGTTGCCGGACAGGATCTGCTGGTAGGTCAGGTCGGTCCATTCGTAGGTCATGCCGTTCGGAAGTTCTTCCTTGAGCAGTTTCTCGATGGCTTTTTCGGCCTGACCGGAGCTGTAGCCGGGGGCTGCCGCACCGTTGATTTCAGCGGTGATGAAGCCGTTGTAGTGCATCACGCGGTCAGGGCCCGAGGTGTCGCTGACCTTGATGAAGGTCGCCAGCGGGATCATCTCGCCTTTGTTGTTACGCACTTTCAATTGGCCGATCTGGTCGGATTCGAGGCGGAACTGCTGTTCGGCCTGAACGTTGACCTGATAGGTGCGCCCGAAACGGTTGAAGTCGTTGGCATACAGCGAACCCAGGTAGATCTGCAGGGTGTCGAAGATGTCGCTGACGGCCACGCCGTGGGTCTTGGCTTTTTCCCGGTCGATGGCGGCATCGACCTGCGGCACGTTCACCGTGTAGCTGGTGAACAGGCCGGCCAGTTCCGGCACGTTGTGGCTCTTGGCGATGATGTTCATGGTTTCCTTGTACAGCTCGTCGTAACCCAGGTTGCCCCGGTCTTCGATCTGCAGGCGGAAACCACCAATGGTGCCCAGACCTTGTACTGGCGGCGGCGGGAAGATCGCCATGTAGGCTTCCTGGATGTTCGCGTACTGGCCGTTCAAGGCACCGGCAATCGCACCGGCGGACATGCTCGGGTCTTTACGCTCGTCAAACGGTTTGAGGGTCACGAACACGATGCCGGCGTTCGGGCTGTTGGTGAAACCGTTGATCGACAGGCCAGGGAAGGCCACCGCGCTTTCCACGCCAGGCTGTTTCAGGGCCAGGTCGGACATGCGCTTGATCACGTCTTCGGTGCGGTCCAGGCTCGATGCGTCCGGCAGTTGGGCGAAGGCCACCAGGTATTGCTTGTCCTGGCCAGGTACGAAACCGGTCGGGGTGCTGGAGAAACCGAAGAAGGTCAGGACCATCAGGCCGGCGTACAGCAGCAGGGCGATGCCGCTTGAACGGATCACACGGGCAACGGTGCCGACATAACCATGGCTCGCCTTTTCAAAGAAACGGTTGAACGGGCGGAACAACCAGCCGCCAAACATCTTGTCCAACACCCTGGAGAAGCGGTCTTTCGGTGCGTCATGGCCCTTGAGCAATACAGCAGCGAGTGCCGGCGACAGGGTCAGGGAGTTGAAGGCCGAGATCACCGTGGAAATCGCAATGGTCAGGGCGAACTGCTTGTAGAACTGCCCGGTCAGGCCGGAGATGAACGCCGCCGGAACGAACACCGCACAGAGCACCAGCGCCGTGGCAATGATGGGACCGGTCACTTCACGCATGGCGCGCTTGGTGGCTTCAATCGGGGTCAATCCGAGCTCGATGTTCCGCTCGACGTTCTCCACCACCACGATGGCGTCGTCCACCACGATACCGATGGCCAGTACCAGGCCGAACAGCGACAGGGCGTTAAGCGAGAAGCCGAACAGGTGCATCACGGCAAAGGTACCGATCAGCGAAACCGGCACAGCCACCAACGGAATGATCGAGGCGCGCCAGGTCTGCAGGAACAGGATCACCACCAGTACCACGAGGATCAGTGCTTCGAAGAGGGTGTGAACCACCGCCTCGATGGAGCCGCGCACGAAGATCGTCGGGTCATAGACGATGCTGAAGTCCATGCCTTCAGGGAAGCTCTTCTTCAGCTCGGCCATTTTTGCCCGGACTTCGTTGGAGATCTCGATGGCGTTGGAACCAGGGCGCTGGAAGATCGGGATCGCCACTGCCGGCTGATTGTTCAGCAGCGAACGCAGGGCGTACTGGCTGGAACCCAGCTCGACGCGAGCGATGTCCTTCAGACGGGTGATTTCACCGTTGTCGCCAGAGCGAATGATGATGTTCTCGAACTCTTCCTCACTGACCAGGCGGCCCTGCGTGTTGACCGACAGCTGGAAGCTTTGGGCATTCGGGGCAGGGGGAGCACCCAACGCACCGGCGGCCACCTGGCGGTTCTGTTCACGAATGGCGGTGACCACGTCAGTGGCGGTCAGGTTGCGCGAAGCGGTCTTGTTCGGGTCGAGCCAGACACGCAGCGAGTAGTCGCCCATGCCGAACAGTTGCACGTCACCGACACCGCCCAGCCGCGCCAGCTCATCCTTGATGTTGAGGATCGCGTAGTTGGACAGGTAGAGCATGTCGTAGCGTTTGTCCGGCGAGGTCAGGTGCACCACCATCGTCAGGTCGGGCGATGCCTTGTCCACGGTGATACCGATGCGCGTCACTTCCTCGGGAAGTTTCGGTTCGGTCCGGGTCACGCGGTTCTGCACCTGCACCTGAGCGTTGTCCAGGTCGGTACCCAGGGCAAAGGTGATGGTCAGGGTGATCTTGCCGTCGGCGGTCGACTGCGAGGACATGTACAGCATGTTCTCGACGCCGGTGATGGCTTGCTCCAGGGGAGCGGCCACGGTTTCACCGATGACTTTCGGGTTGGCACCGGGGAAGTTGGCGCGAACCACCACGGTCGGCGGCACGACTTCCGGGTATTCGCTGATCGGCAACTGGAACAGCGAGATCGCACCGGCGATCAGGATCAGCAGCGAAAGCACCGCTGCGAAGATCGGCCGCGAAATGAAGAATTGGGAAAAATTCATCGTAAAAATCCCTTAACCGCGTGGGGTCGTGGCAGCCAGTTTCACAGCCGTGCCCGGCGCGACCTTGGCAGGCGCGACTTGGGGCAGGTTGCTGGCTTCCAGCGCTTGGCGTTGTTGTGCGAGTGCCGCGAGGGTTTGTTCGCTGGCCATCGGAATCACTTCAGGGGTGACCGGTGAGCCGGGACGTACCCGTTGCAGGCCCTTGACGATGATGGTGTCGTCCTTGTTCAGGCCGCTGCGCACGATGCGCAAGCCTTCGATCTTCGGCCCCAGTTCCACCGCGCGGTAGGCGGTCTTGTTGTCGCCGTCCATCACGATCACGAACTTCTTGCCCAGGTCGGTACCCACCGCTTCATCGTTGATCAGCATGGCGCTGTAGGTGCCGCTGCCCACCAGTTTCAGGCGTGCATACAGGCCCGGGGTGTAGCTGCCATCGCTGTTGTCGAACACGGCGCGACCACGGATGGTGCCGGTCTTGGGGTTGACCTGGTTGTCGACGAAGTTCATCACGCCCTGGTGCGGGTTGCCGTCTTCATTGGACAGGCCCATATACACCGGGGTGGTGGCGCCGCGTTTGCCCTGGCGAGCGAGCTCGGTGTACTTGAGGAACACACGCTCGTCCGCGTCGAAGTAGGCATAGACCTTGTCGGTGGAGACCACGCTGGTCAACGGCGTGGTGTCGGCGGTCACCAGGTTGCCGGCGGTGATTTCCGCACGGCTGACACGGCCGCTGATCGGTGCGGTGACGCGGGTGAAGCTCAGGTTGAGCTTGGCCAGGTCGAGCTGTGCCTGAAGCGCACCGACGGCGGCGCGTGCTTCCTGGGCGGCGCTGGTGCGCGAATCGGCCAGCTCGGCGGAAATGGCGTTGCTGATGCGCAGGCGTTCACCGCGCTGGGCTTCGTTTTCGCTGCGGGTGGCATTGGCGCGCGATTGTGCAACCAGGGCTTCGAGGCGGCGGACCTCAGCCTGGAACGGACGCGGGTCGATCTGGAACAGCAGGTCGCCTTTCTTGACCAGGGCGCCTTCAGTGAATGCCACTTCATCGATCTGGCCGGAGACCCGTGGACGAATCTCGACCGTTTCCGGCGCTTCCAGGCGCCCGGTGAATTCGTCCCACTCGTTGACCGGTTGTTCCAGCACCTTGGCCACGCTGACCTTGGCTGCTGGCATCGTGGCGGCGGTTTCCGGGGCCTTGCCGCAAGCGCTGATCACCACGACGGCCAACAAAGCCAACGGGAAGCGCAAATGTTTGAATGACTGTTCCATGGATGCATCCGCCAATGTATTGAGATTGGCGAATGATGCGCGGCGGGTTTGTATCTCACGAATCGAATGGGGCGAAGGTAACTATCATTCGGAATGATATAAGGCCCGAGCCAGCCCTCTAGATTGCGCCTTTGATTAATCGGCGATCAATTGGATTGATGACAATTCTGTGTTGCCTCGTCTGCAAAGATCAGGCTTGGGACCGAGTCGCCCCCTTCGCGAGCAAGCCCGCTCCCACATTGGTTCTGTGGCGTACATAACCCCCCTGTGGGAGCGGGCTTGCTCCGGGCGGCGTTCCGACGAAGAGGCCAGCAGCCTTCAACACAATCAGGATCAGGCCAAGCTATCCGGTCCCCCGAAAACACCCCGGACTTCGCCGCCGGTGGCAGCATCCACTGTGACCCGTCATCAGCCATTGGTTTAACGGGGTCCACCTGCCTGCGCTGTGCCAATTTCGTCATCGCCAATGCCCAAACCCATCAAGCCATGACGCCTCGGATAGACCACTCTGACCGGTCTGTCCAAGGAGATGACCATGATCCGACTGACCCTGATCGAAGCCCGTGAGTTGGCCGAATCGATCTTGTTGCACAACGGTTTTAATCTGGCCCATGCACAAGCGGTGGCGGCGACGGTGGTTGTTGGCGAACGTGATGGCTGTGCCTCCCACGGTTTGTACCGGATTCTGGGGTGTGTGAATTCCCTGCGGGCCGGCAAGGTGTCAGCCGATGCCGAGCCACAGGTGATCGACCAGGCGCCGGCGATTGTGCGGGTGGATGCTGGCGGTGGGTTTTCGCAGTTGGCGTTTCAGGCGGGGTTGCCGTTGCTGGCGCAGAAATCCCGGGCCAACGGCATTGCGGCGCTGGCAATCAACCGCTGTGTCCATTTCTCGGCGTTGTGGGTGGAGATCGAGCAGCTGACGGCTGCCGGTCTGGTGGCACTGGCGTGTAATCCGAGCCACGCCTGGGTGGCGCCGGCTGGAGGACGACTGCCGGTGTTCGGCACCAATCCCATTGCCTTCGGATGGCCGCGTGCGGGGCAAGATCCGTTTGTATTCGACTTCGCCACCAGCGCGATTGCCCGGGGTGATATCGAACTGCACCGGCGTGCCGGCAAGGCGATTCCCGAAGGTTGGGGCGTGGACGCCCAAGGCCAGCCGAGCACCGACGCCAACGTGGTGCTTGATAGCGGCGCGATGCTGACGTTCGGCGGGCACAAGGGTTCGGCGCTGGCGGCCATGGTGGAGTTGATTGCCGGGCCGCTGATCGGTGACCTGACCAGTGCCGAGTCGTTGGCCTACGACGGGGGCAGCAAGTCGTCGCCGTACCATGGCGAGTTGATCATCGCCCTGGACCCTCGGCGCTTTCTGGGGGACGCCACTGAAGAGCATTTGGCCCGGGCCGAAACGTTGTTCCAGGGCATTGAAGGGCAGGGCGCACGCTTACCGTCGCAGCGACGATACGCGGCGCGGGCACGCAGCCTGGTGGAAGGCGTGCAAATTCCCGAGGCGCTGTACAACGACCTGACAGCACTGCTGGCTTGAATGGAATGGGTGCGCCCACTCCTGTGGGAGCGAGCTTGCTCGCGATGACGGCATCAGATTCAACATTTTCGTCGACTGACACACCGCTATCGCGAGCAAGCTCGCTCCCACAGGAGGTCGTGTTGTTAAACCGGCTCGCGTTGGCTGCTGCCATCCACCAGCCGTGCAATCCCCAGTGGGTTGGCGTTTTTCAAGGCGTCGGGTAGCAAGGCGTCCGGGCAGTTCTGGTAGCACACCGGACGCAGGAATCGCTCGATGGCCAGGCTGCCAACCGATGTGCCACGGGCGTCGGAGGTTGCAGGGTAAGGCCCGCCATGGACCATGGCATCGCAGACTTCGACCCCGGTGGGGTAACCGTTGAACAGTACCCGGCCGACTTTTTGTTCCAGCAGTATCAGCAGGTCCGCATGGGTCTGAAGATCCGATGCTTCGCCAATCAATGTCGCGGTCAGTTGCCCGTGCAAGCTGTTCAACGCCTGCCGCAGCTCAACCTTGTCCGCCACTTCAACGACAATGGTGGTCGGCCCGAACACTTCTTCCTGTAGCAGCGGATCCCCATTGAGCAGCAGGTTGACGTCGGCCTTGAACAGTTGCGGCCGCGCCTGATTGCCCTGCTGGTCGTGGCCCGCCAGATGCGTCACGCCCGGATGCTCGAGCAAGGCCCGCACCCCTTTTTCATAGCTGCCGAGGGTGCCAGCATTGAGCATGGTTTGCGCCGGTTGTTCGGCCATCAGGTTGCTTAGGCGCGCAGTGAACGCCGTCCATTCAGGGGTGCGAATACCAATGACCAACCCCGGATTGGTGCAGAACTGCCCGCAACCCTGGACCACCGATGCCACCAGCTCACCGGCGATTTTCTCGCCCCGCGCGCGCAAGGCTTCGGGCAATACCAACACTGGATTGATGCTGCTCATCTCGGCGAACACCGGGATGGGTTGTTGCCGTGCGGCGGCCATGTCGCAAAGGGCACGGCCACCTTTGAGCGAGCCGGTGAAACCGACGGCCTGAATCGCCGGGTGCTTGACCAGCGCTTCGCCGACACCAGCACCGTAGATCATGTTGAACACACCCTTGGGCATGTCGGTCTGCTCGGCGGCGCGCAGGATCGCATTGGCCACGCATTCGGCGGTTGCCATGTGCCCGCTGTGGGCCTTGAACACCACCGGGCAACCGGCGGCCAGGGCCGCTGCGGTATCGCCGCCAGCAGTCGAAAAGGCCAACGGAAAATTGCTGGCGCCGAACACTGCCACCGGGCCGACGCCGATCCGGTACTGGCGCAGGTCAACCCGTGGCAGCGGCTGACGCTCCGGCAGGGCACGGTCGATGCGCGCGCTGTAGAAATCGCCCCGACGCAGGACCTGAGCGAACAGACGCATCTGGCCGCTGGTGCGGCCGCGCTCGCCCTGAATCCGGGCGCTGGGCAGGGCGGTCTCGCGGGTCACCAGGGCCACGAACTCGTCATCCAGGGCATCCAGTTGCGCGGCGATGGCTTCAAGGAATTGCGCCCGGCGCGTCGCCGGTAAATTACGAAAGGCGGGATAGGCGGCCGCAGCGGCCTGGGCGGCCGCGTCGACTTCTTGCGCGGTGGCTTGCACGAAAGAGTAGGGTAGTGCTTCGCCGGTGCTGGCGTCATGGCTGTTCAGGATGATGTTGCCGGCTGCGCTGCGGGCGCCACCGATGTAGTTGTGGCCAAGGATCTCAGGCATCGAAAAAGCTCCTGTCGAAAAATGGGTTTGCAACACAAAACCTTTGTGGGAGCGAGCTTGCTCGCGATGGTTTCAAAGGCACCGCGTTTATCCAGGATCAGCGCGGTATCGTTGACGTCCATCGCGAGCAAGCTCGCTCCTACGCCAGAGAATCGGCCCGGCGTGGGCTAGTCGAGGCTGGGTCCAGCGCAGCAACCCGCGCCGCCGACTCGGCATCCACCTGGCGCAATGACTTGCCACGGGTCTCGCGGGTCAGGCCGACAGCCACCACGGAAATCAGCGCGGCGCCCACCAGATACCAGGCGATCGGAGTCGAGCTGTGGTACTTGTTGAGTAAAGTGATGGCGATCAGCGGTGCCAGGGAACCGGCGAAGATCGGCGCCACCTGATAGCACAGGGACAGAGCGGTGTAGCGTACGTGGGTCGGGAACAGTTCAGCCATCAGCGCCGAGTAAGGCGCATAAGTCATCGACTCGATGGCCAGACCCAGGGTGATGGCGGCCATGATCAGCCAGTTGTTGCCGGTGTCCATCATCGGGAAACCGATGAAACCCCAGAATGCTGTGAGCACCGCGCCGGTCAGGTACACCGGCTTGCGCCCGACGATGTCCGACAGATAGCCCATCAGCGGGATCAGGAAAAAGTGCACCAGGTGCGCGCCGAACATCAGCAGCAGAATTTGCGAAGTGTCCTTGTGCACCACCAGTTTCAGATAGGTAATCGAGAACGTCACTACGGTGTAGTAGAGGATGTTCTCGGCAAAGCGAGCGCCGATTCCCACCAGCACCGAACGCCAGTGATGGCGCAGCACTTCCACCACACCGAGCTGTTGCTGTTTGGTCTGGGCCTGACGGGCCTGGGCTTCCTTGAAGATCGGCGCGTCATCGACGCTGGTGCGAATCCAGTAACCGATCAACACGACTACCGCCGAGAACCAGAACGCCACGCGCCAGCCCCAGGCAAGGAACTGTTGCTCTGACAGGTTCGACGACAACAGCAGCAGGGCGAGCGTGGCCACCAGGTTGCCGGCCGGCACCCCGGCTTGCGGCCAACTGGCCCAGAAGCCCCGACGATTGTCCGGGCAGTGTTCGGACACCAGCAGAATCGCGCCGCCCCATTCGCCACCGAAAGCGAAGCCCTGGATCAACCGCAACAGCACCAGTAGCACCGGCGCTGCGTAACCGATCTGGTCGAAGCCAGGCAGGCAACCCATCAGGAAGGTGGTGATGCCGACCACTACCAGGCTCAGTTGCAGCAGGCGTTTGCGGCCGAATTTGTCACCGTAGTGACCGAATACCAAGCCGCCTAACGGCCGGGCGAGAAAGCCGACCGCGTACAAGGCGAAGGCGGCAATGATGCCGTCGATGGGGCTGTCGGTCTGGCGGAAGAACAGCTTGCCAAAAACCAATGCCGAGGCGGTGCCGTAAAGAAAGAATTCATACCATTCGGCGACGGTGCCAGCCATGGCGGCGGCCACCACGCGTTTGAGTCCCGAGGGTGTGGTTGCGCTTTGCGTGTGTTGAGGATTCGACATGCTGACGTACCTTGTTGAGACGCAAAAAACGGGCAGCCGGGCGGGGCCAGTAAAGGTCCGCCCGGCAATCACTCAGAGACCGACGTCCGGCAGTTCCGGGCGGTTGGCCAACGCCTTGGCCATGATCTGCTCGACGAATACGCGGTCGGCTTCCGGCAGGGCCAGGCGTGGCGGACGGGTCAAGGCGCTGCCGCGACCGGCAATGGCTTCACACAGCTTGATGCACTGCACCAGGTCGGCACGGGCATCGAGGTGCAGGATCGGCATCAGCCATTCGTAGATCGGCATGGCTTCGGCGAAACGACCGGCCTTGGCCAGGCGGAAGATGGTTTCGCCTTCTTTCGGGAACACGTTGGACATGCCCGAGACCCAACCTTCGGCACCCACGGCGATGCTTTCCAGCACCACGTCGTCGAGGCCGGCGAACAACACGAAACGGTCACCGACTTCGTTGCGCACGTCGATGAAGCGGCGGGTGTCGCCGGAAGAATCCTTGAAACACACCACGTTGTCGCAGTCGGCCAGGGAAATCAGGATGTCCGGGGTGACGTCGTTCTTATAGATAGGCGGGTTGTTGTAGACCATCAGCGGCACGTCGGCGTTTTTCGCCACGTAGCGGTAATGCTCGGCGGTTTCGAACGGCTTGGAACCGTAGACCAGCGCCGGCATCAGCATCACGCCATCGACGCCGACCCGGCGTACGGCATTGGCGACCTTGGCCGCTTGTAGGCTGGTGAACTCGGCCACGCCGCAAATCACCGGTACCCGACCACGGGCGGCATCGACAGCGACTTCAGTCACGGCGATTTTCTCCTCGGCGGTCAGCGAGGTGTTTTCACCCACCGAGCCGCAGACCACCAGGCCTGACACGCCGTCGCGGATCACGTTGGAAATCACCTGATGGGTTTTTTCCAGGTTGATGGAGAAGTCATCGTTGAATTGAGTGGTCACCGCGGGAAAGACGCCACTCCAGTTAATGCGCTTGCTCATTGTTGCCTCCGGTTCGTTAATTGTATTTCGTATACGATATTTAAAATGACAATGCTCGGCTAGTGCTTTTTTGGGTTTTCAGGGGTTTTTACTGGCCGTTGGTCTGGATGGGGAGGGATTGCGTGATCAGGCGCCGGGCCAGGTGTCGGACAGGCGATAGCCTTGTGGCCACGGATCGCTTGGGTCGAGCAGCAATTGATGGGTGCCGGTGATCCACGCCCGGCCGGAAATGCACGGGTAAATCGCGGCGCGGCCGGCAACTTCGGTCAGCGAATCAATGCGGCAGTGGAACTCCGAGCCGATGATTGAACGGCCGACAAAGCGCTCGCCAACCTGCATCAAACCTTTGGCCTGCAACACCGCCATGCGCGCCGAGCAACCCGTGCCGGTGGGGGAACGGTCGATCTTGCCCGGTTGAATCACCACCGCATTGGCGCCGGTGGCGATGCCGTTCTCATGGACGATGGGCGCGGCGATCTGGCAGAAGGAAATGTGCGACCACTCGGGATTCAGCGGATGCACGAAGCCCAGTTGTTCGTTGGCCGCTCGAGTGATTTTCAGCCCGACCGCGACCAGATCGGCCGCTTCATCCGGGCGGATGGAGAAACCCAGGCCCTTGGCATCGGCAATCACAAAACTGTCGCCACCATAAGCGGTGTCAACCTTCAGCGAGCCGATGCCTTCGACTTCAATCCAGGCATCCAGTTGATCAGCGAAGGACGGCACGTTTTTCACTTCCACCCGTTGCACCTTGCCGTCCCGGCAGTCGGCCACGGCTTCGATCAGGCCGCCGGGCGCTTCCAGCACCAGGCGAGTTTGCGGCTCGGTCATGGGCAGGATGCCGCTGTCGAGCAATACGGTGGCGACGCACAACGAGTTGGAGCCGGACATCGGCGGGGTGTCCGCCGGTTCCATGATGATCCAGGCCATCTGCGCCCGTGGGTCCTTGGCCGGGACCAGCAGGTTGACGTGGCGGAACACGCCGCCGCGGGGTTCGTTGAGGACGAAGTTGCGCAGGGTTTCGTCCCGGGCGATCCAGCGCGACTGTTCCCACACGGTGGCGCCGGGCGGCGGGGCGACACCGCCGACGATCACGTCGCCGACTTCGCCTTCGGCGTGGCAGCTGACTACATGAATGACTTTCGATGAGCGCATGGTTTACTCCTTGTTTTGTCTGTGAAAGCCTCATCGCGAGCAAGCTCGCTCCCACAGGAATGAGTGGTGTACACACAAAACCCCTGTGGGAGCGAGCTTGCTCGCGAAGGGGCCAGTCGCTATTTCACTGATTTCAGAAACGCTGCAGTTTCCGCATGCACCGGATTGCCAATCACCTGATCCGGCGAACCAATCTCATGCACCAGGCCATTGCGGAAGAACGCCACACGGTCGGACACGTCCCGGGCAAAGCGGATTTCGTGGGTCACCAACACCATGGTCATGCCGTCTTCGGCGAGCATGCGCATGGTGTCCAGCACTTCACCGACCAACTGCGGGTCGAGGGCCGAGGTGGCTTCGTCAAACAGCATGTAGTCCGGTGACATGGCCAGGGCGCGGGCGATGGCCATGCGTTGTTGCTGGCCACCGGACAGCTTGCCAGGGAAGGTCTTGAGCTTGTCGCCCAGGCCGACGTGGGTCAGTTGCTTCACCGCTAGTTCTTCAGCTTCAGCCTTGCTTTTGCCCAGCACTTTGCGCGGCGCGAGCATGACGTTTTCCAGCACCGTCAGGTGCGGGAAGGCATTCCATTGCTGGAACACAATGCCGATTTTCTGCCGCAGGCGATTGAGGTCGGTGGCGCTGTGATGGACCTCGACGCCGTCAACGCGGATGTTGCCTTTCTGGATCGGTTCCAGGCCGTTGATGCACATCAGCAAGGTCGATTTGCCGGAGCCGGAGCCGCCGATGATCGACACCACTTCGCCCTTGTTCACCGTCAGGTTGACGCCCTTGACCACCTCGAGGTTGCCGAAGGATTTATGTACGTTGTCGATCTCAATCATTTTCTTGCCACCTTCTTTCCAGACGAGCGCCCAGGCGTGCGACCACCAGGCTCATGACGTAGTAGATAAGGCCCGCGATGCACAGCACCAGCAACGGTTCCTGGATGCGGGTGACGATGGTTTGCGAGGCGCGCAGCAGTTCGACGATGCCGATCCACATCACTAGCGCGGTGTCTTTCATTACACCGAGCACCAGGTTCAGCCAGCCGGGGAACGCTACCCGGGTGGCCATCGGCAGGACGATCCAGCGCAAGTCCTGCAAGAAGCTCAGCCCCAGCGACCGGCTGGCCCGGCGCACGGTGAACGGCACCGCCAGCACGCCGGCCCGCACGATCTCGGTGAAGTACGCCGCAGCGTAAACCCCCAACACAATGCAGCCGACGCTGAAGGCGCTGATGTTCAGGCCGATGATGCTTTTGAGTGAGTTGAACAGTACGAACTGGATCAGCAACGGCACGCTGCGAAACACGTCCAGCACCCAGGCCAGCGGCAGGCTGGCCCGTGGCAACAAGGCCCGCAGCAGGCCGAATAACAACCCGGCCAAGGAACCGAGAATGATCGACCAGAACGTCAGTTGCATCGTGACCCACGCACCGTTGAGCAGGAACATCAGGTCATTCGAGGAAAAATCGGTGGAAAACATGGACAGCTCCTCAGTAACGGAACAACCGCCAGGCCATCAGCCGGGCTGCCGCGACGATCGCCTTGGCAATCAAGTAATACAGCACGGCTGCGATGGCGAAATACTCAAAGGTGCGGAAGGTTTTGACGTTGTATTCCTGGGTCACACCGGTCAGGTCATTGTTTAGTCCGACGATCACCCCCAGCGACGTCATCAACACCGCCCAGACCATCTGATTGGTCAGCGGGTAGAACACGATCCGCAGCAGTTGCGGGACGATGATCATGCGGTAGGCCTGGAAGGCACTCATGCCGAGGGAACGCGCCGCACGCACCTGCGTGTCAGGCACGGCCTTGAGGCCGCCGCGAAAGTTCTCCGCCAGATATCCGGCATTGTTGAAGGTGATCCCGGCCAGCAGGGCGAACCAGGAACTGACGTGCAGGTTCAGCGAGCCGAGGCCGAAGTAGAGGATGTAGATCTGGAACAGCGACGGGGTGTTGCGGGCAATCGATACCCAACCGTTGCCGAACCCGCGCAGTAACGGGTGTTTGGCCTCGCGCATCACTGTCAGGGCCAGGGCGATCAGCACGCCGAAGATCATCGACAGCGCGGCGGTTTCGAAGGTGACGATGGCACCGGCAAGCATGTCCGGCAGGGCGCGCAGGGCGGAACGCCATTGGAAGCTGTAGTCAAACATGCGCAGGGCTCTCCAGTAGGGCAGCAGGTTGTAGCCAGGCCGGCAAACGTCCGCTGGCCGTTGCGGTGCAGGCCGCGTCGACGCATTCGGCAAGGCTGGCGAAGTGCACCTTGCGGCCGACCAGGCCCGGTGCGTAGTGAGCGTATTTGCCCGAGTTGGTCATCAGGTTTTCAGCCGCCAGGGGGATTACGGGTTCGCCGAGCATGCACCAGCAGGTGTCGGTGACCAGGGTCGCGCCAAACGCTTGGATCACGGCGATGTGCCCGGCCTCACGGGCCTGCTCCAACACGGCACGGCCGCAGGTGATGGCAAGCACCACATCCGGGTGTCTTTGCCGTCCCCGGCACAGTCGCGCCAGGTGAGCGAACTCGCTGAGGGAAAAGTGCGGGTTACCCAGCGACACCACATCCACCCGGTTATCGCGAGCACTGTTGAGTTCGCGCCAACTGCGCAGCAGGTCCTTCAGGCGGATTTTTTCCACGGCAATGGAAATGTCCGCATCCAGCACCCGCGCCGGGTCAATGGCCTCCGGCGTGACCCCGGCGATGTGGAACAGTGGCGCCGCAGAGGTGGTGGCGAAGGCCGCGCCAAAGGCTTTGAGGTCGTCCAGGCTCGGCTTGCGTTTTTCCAGTCCCAGCACCAGCGGCACACGACTGCCGGCCAGGGCACCAATGTGGTAACCCAGCAGCGGGTAGAAGGCATCGTCCAGTTCACCGAGGGCAGGCAACTCGATCTGCAACCGAGCCTTGCGTTGCGCGTCCAGGTGGCAGCCGATCAGCGGAGCACGACCGGTGAGGGCGATGCAGATGTCCAGGTAATCCGGGTATTTGAGGGTGCGTGCACCGAGCACGCTGTTGGCGTAGACCACTGCGTTGGATTCCGCCCAGACGATTTGCTCGCCAGCCTTCGGTGCAGTGTCGAGCAGGTACGGCGCGCAGGTGAAACTGAGCTGTGCGCCCATCGCCATATAGGCATCGCCCAAGGCACTGGCCGGTTCACCCAGTGCCGGGTCGATACCCAGTTCGCGCCAACGGCGCTGGTCGACGGAAATTGAATTGAGCGTGGTGGGCACTCGCACTTTTGCTCCCCATTGCACCAGCTGCCGGGCAAAGCGCAGGCTCGCCGGTCCCGTGTAAATGCAGCCGTCGATGTGTGCTTGAGTGACATCCACCAACTGGTCGGCACCCTGCAGTTCGGCCATACGCAGGACGATCTGCATGGCCATTTGCGCGGCCTTGCCATGCCGGCCATCGAGCAGCGCCCGATCGTGCTCGGTGAGCCTGATCGAGGCGATGCTGTCAGTGTCTGGTAATGGGCTGTCGAGCGCCTGCCAGGCGTCGCCCGGCAGGTGATCGAACAGGCTCAGCGTTGCATTTTCGACCCGGGCGAAGGCCTGGCCGCGCAAGGCGGTGAAGGCCTCCCGACCGATGCACAGCACCGGCAGGGAACGGGCAAAAATGGTCTGCGCCACCAGCACGCCCAAGGTCAGGATCTCGTCGGCTTCGGCCAGCACCAATGCCGCCGGTGCATGGCCATTGCTGATCAGTTCCATCAACACGCTGCTGCCGGTGCACGAGCCGCGACCACTGGGAATCGCCAGCACGCGGCCGGCCAGGTGTTGGCCGCTGAGCGGGTGATGGCGGTCGATGACTTCACCCGTGCAGGGATCGACTCCGCCCCAGAAACTCAAGCCGACATCGGCGAACAGCAGGGCGCCTTGCGCGGCACCCGCCACCAGGCTGCGCCCGCTCAGAGACATTGGCCCAGGCATGCCGGACATCTCAGTAGTAGACCTGAGGCACGGTCAGGTTAGTCGGCGAGATCTCGGTGCCGACCCATTTAACGAACAGCTCCTGGTAGCGACCGGTGCGTACCTGTTGGTTGACGAACAGGTTGAGGTAGTTGAGCAGGCCGTACTCGCTGCGCTTGGCGCCCAGGGACACGTAGTCGATGACGTACGGGGCGTTACCGGCGACTTTCAGGTTTTTGTATTTGCCTGACTTGAGGGTGGCGGCGGCCACGGTGTTGGTGACCACGGTGGCATCGATGTGGCCTTGGGTGACGGCCAGCAGGGTATCGTTTTGCGACTGGTAGGCTCGGAAGCTACCCGAGCCCCAGTTCTTCACGTCTTTCTCCAGGGCGATGGCCTCATAAGTGCCGCTGGTGTTGCCCACGGCTTTGCCCTTGAGGTCGTCGAAGCCGTTGATGCCGGTGTCGTCGCGGGTCAGCACCACCATCTGGAAGGCAAAGTAGGGTACGGTGAGGCCAACGGTCTTGGCGCGTTCGAGGGTGTCGGAGGTGGACGCGACGATCACGTCAGCCCGGCCGGAGACCAGTGCCGGAATGCGATCCGGGAACGGCGTTTCCACCACCTCGGCCTCGACCCCGAGGATCTTCGCCAGGTCGCGGCAATAGTCCACATCGAAGCCGGCCGGCGAGTTGCTGGCATCGCGAAAGCCCATGGGCGGGAAGTCCAGGGTCACGGCGCAGCGCAGCTTGCCCGAACCGATGATGTCGTCGAGCTTGTCGGCCTGGGCAGTGGCGATAAAGGAGGTACTGAGAACAGCGCTGAGGGCTACGGCAAATGCGGGGTTTTTCATAGAGGCCTCGTTGATGTGAAGTGCTGTTGAATATCGTATTGGGGATTTCGTATACGATATTAACAATAGCAATCAACGTGCCCGATTCCAGTTCTGACGGTGAATAAATCGTCAGGCCTTGAAGTAGAGGTCTTGCGGGGGAGCAACGAGCGGGAGAGTGGAAGCCTGGGCAAACGATGGCAGTGTTACAGATGGGAGCAATGGGTGTGTGGACGCACCTTTAAGAAACACTGGCAGGTGAGAGGTGCGTGCCTGCTTATCGGTTCATTGCAGGTTTTTTGGTGGATGGACTGGCCTCATCGCGAGCAAGCTCGCTCCCACAGGGGATCGCATTTGCCTTGCGCACGCGGTCAATTGTGGGAGCGAGCTTGCTCGCGATGAGGCCCGGAAGAACTCTCTTCATCACCCGCCTAACGCTGATTATCGCGATACTGAGTCGGCGACAAACTGGTCAGCGCCCGAAACTGCCGGCTGAAGGCACTGTGGTCGGTGTAACCACAGCGCAAGGCAATCTCGGTAATCGGCAACTCGGTGTGCAGTAACAGCCGCGAACCTTCCTCCAGGCGTGCCTTGTGAATCATTTGCCGTGGGGTGAGCTGGAACACCCGTTTGCAGTGCCGCTCCAATTGCGCCACGGAATAGCCAGCGATGGCGGTCAGTTCGGCGAGGCTGATGGAGCGGGCGAAGTGGCGGCGGATATGGGCATCCACGGCGGCGAGTTTCTGGAACGCCGGATGGTTCGACTGCGGCGATTGCAGGTCGCGGGAGATACCGGCCAGGCCCACGATCCGACCCTGTTCATCCTTCAACGCGAGTTTGTGGGTCAGGCACCAGATCGGCTGATTGCCATAATACAAATGCAGTTCCAGCTGATCGGCCAGTTCGCGACCACTGGACAGCACGCGCCGATCCTGCTCGGTGTACAGCGGACCGAAGCGTTCCGGGAAAACCATTTCGGCGGTGCGCCCCAGCAGCTCGTCCCTATGTTTGAAACCACAACGCCGGGCCAGGGTCTGGTTGACGAAGGCGTAACGGGCCTCGCAGTCCTTGATGAAAAACACCACGTCCGACAAGGTATCGAGCAACGGCGCGATGGGCTGAAGGCTGTTCAGCAGCGTCGGCAGCTCGCAAGGTTTGAAGGTGGTGAGCGATGGATACATGGCGCCGGGAGTCTGAGGGTGACCCCCGGGATCATAGAGACTCGGCAGCGTGGCCGAAACCCCAGGCGTGGTCATCACGCCGGCGGGGTATCGTCCAGGGACATCAAGGTTTCGATCCGCGCCGGGCTGAAGGGTGGGCGCGGTGCCGAGGGCTGCCAACCAAACAAATGCTGCACAGCGCCGCCACACACCCGGCCCTGGCAGGCGCCCATGCCACAGCGACTGGCGAGTTTGGCTTCGCGCCAGTCAGAGTGACCGGTCAATGCCGCGTACGGCACGTCTTCGCAGCGGCAAACCAGGGTGTCGGGTTGGGCCAGGGACTTGAGTCGCGGGTCGAGGGCGAACGCGCTGTTCAGCGCCTTGGCAAAACCCTGCCAGCGCGCCCGGCGCGGCCACAATTGCCTGGCGGCTTGCAGATTACCGACCGCAGCGTGGCCGGCAATCGCACCTTCCACCAAGGCCAGCTCACTGCCGCCGAACCCTGTGCATTCGCCTGCCGCATAGTGATCGGCGCGGCTACTGGCCTGCCAGGCATTCACTGCGATGGCTTGATCTTCAATGGCGCAACCCAATGCCTGACCCAACTGGATGTTCGGAATCAACCCGAAACCACAGGCCAGCCGATCACATTCCAGTTCGACGATGTTGCCTTGTTGTTGCAGGCGCACGCCTTCCACTCGGTCGGTGCCAAGCGCCGCCAATACGTGGGTGGCGGTGCGGTAGTGGTGGTCGAACAGGCTGAACGATTGCAGCCATTTGCCGGGCCAGCGCGGCAGTTGCGCGGCGAAACCGGCGACGGCGCTGCGGCAGGCTTGTTCGGCGATGCGTTGTACTTGCGCGCCATGCTGTTTGGCGGTGGCGGCACTGGCCAGTAACAGCGGGCCGCTGCCGGCGATCACCACGCGCTCGTTCTGCACCGGCAAACCGGCCTTGATCAGTGCCTGCAAACCACCCGCACCGGTGACTCCCGGCAGGGTCCAGCCGGGGAAGGGCAACAGCAATTCACGGGCGCCGGTGCACAGAATCAGTTTGTCGTAGCTGATCAACCAGCCATGGTCGTCATCTTCCACCAGCAGTTGTTTCGCGCCGGGATTGGCGATCACCCGAGTACCGGCGTGATGGCGGATGTTGTTGCACGACGCCAGACGCTCGCGCAGGCGCCGGGCCTGACCGGGTACGTTGGCTTGAGGTCCGTCGCGCCAGATTTGCCCGCCAGGCAGCGGGTTGTCGTCGAGCATGACAATGCGGGCGCCGCTGGGGGCGGCGGCAAGGGCGGCGCTCATCCCGGCAGGGCCCGCGCCAATGATCAACAGATCAGCATATTCATTCATGGGCGAGTCTCCACCTGCATGCCGTCACGGCACAGGGTCTGGCAAGCCAGGCGACGCCGGCCATCGATGGTCACCCGGCATTCCTGGCAAATGCCCATGCCGCACAGCGGCGCACGGCGCTGACCGCTGACCGAGGTGCGCGTGCAGCCGTCACTGGCCAAGGCCAGGGCAGCGGCGACGCTGGTGCCTTCGGCGACTTTCAGGGCGTGGCCGTCCAGCAACAATTCAGGCATAGACCGGTTCTCCGAGAAAACGCTGGGGCAGATAAGGTTGTGCGACCAGTGGCGGGGTTTCGTTGAACAGTTGCGCCACCAGTAAATCGGCGGTGCCGGGGGCGGTGGTTACGCCCAGTCCTTCGTGACCGACTGCCAGCCACAAGCCTTGATGGTGTGGATGCTGGCCCACCAGCGGCAAACCGTCGGGGCTGGCGGCGCGAAAGCCGGTCCAGGCACGGATGCCATTGAGCCGGGCCAGCCCCGGCATGTACTCGGCGGCACGCTTGAGCATCTTGGCGAGCATCCAGCCTTCGACCTGCGGGTCGGTGGTGCCGAATTGCCGCGAGGCGCCGATGAACAGTTGCCCGGTGGGGCGCGGCTGGATATTGCAGGCGGTCGACGGCCCCGTGGCGTTGTGGGCACTGGTGACGTAACCCAGTTCCACCAGCGTATGGGTGACGCTGCCGGGGTAGCGATCAGTGATCAGCAAGTGGCCTTTTTTCGGCTCGATGGGCAATTCCGGGCACAGCTCGTTGGCTTGAATACCGTTGGCCAATACCACGGCATCGGCACTCAACCAGTGACCATCATCGAGGCAGACGCGGTTGCCATCGACCGCATTGACCCGCGCCCGGCGCTGGCGGATGTTCGGTGTTTCGAGCATCCATCCGGCCGTCGCCGGGGCGTATAGAATGCCGTCGCCATTGATCAGCAAGCCGCCTTCCAGTCCTTCGCGCAGTTCCGGTTCGCGCTGGCGCAGGGCACTGGCGCCGATCAGTTCGCAAGCCACGCCCTGGGCTTGCAGGTTGAGGAATTTGCTGTGGGCCACCGCCATTTCTTCGGCATTGGCCGCCAGCCACAGCGTGCCGTTGCAGCGGTAGGCACAGCTGTCGGGCAGGTCTGCGCCCAGATCGCGCCAGCGCTGCAACGAATATTGACTCAGGGCCAGTTCGGCGGGGTTGTCGTCGAGTACCAGCAAGTGGCCCATGCCGGCGGCTGTAGCGCCGTGCAGACCGGCGTCCAGCACCAGCACCTGCAAGCCGCGACGGGCCAGCGCCTGGGCACAGGCGGCGCCGATAATGCCGGCGCCGATCACGATCACATCGGCCACCTGGCCCTCGTTCATGGACGAATGCCCCAGGCGAACGGGTCGTCCTGTTCGATGATCAGGCTCGCCTCGGCACTGATGAACGCGCGACCACGAATGGTCGGCACGATGCGCTCACCCTGCAGTTCATAGGAACCCTCGAACTCGCTGCCGATGACGCTGGCCTGGCGCCAGATCTGCCCCGGTTGCAACTTGTCGTCGGCCGCCAGGCATGCCAGTTTGGCGCTGGTGCCGGTGCCGCAGGGCGAACGGTCATAGGCTTTGCCGGGGCAGAGCACGAAGTTGCGGCTGTCGGCGTGATCGTCATCGGCGAACAACTCGACGTGATCGATCAAGCCGCCGTCTTCACCGCGAATGCCTTGGGCTTCCAGTGCCTGCTGCACGGCGAAGGTGTAAGCGGTCAGCGCTTCGAGGTTGTCGCCGGCCACCCGCAGGCCGTGCTCGGCGACCAGGAAAAACCAGTTGCCGCCCCAAGCGATATCACCGACCACTTGGCCGATGCCCGGCACCTGCACCGCCAGCGCCTTGCGATAACGGTAGGCTGGCACGTTGCGCACACTCACCGAATGGTCTTCGTGCAGGGTTGCCTGCACCGTGCCCACCGGCGTTTCGATGCTGTGCACGCCGGGGCCGATTTTGCCCAGGTGCGCTAACGACGCCACCAGGCCGATGGTGCCGTGGCCGCACATGCCCAGATAACCGGTGTTATTGAAGAAAATCACCCCGGCACAGGCGCCAGGGTCCACCGGCGTGCAGAGCAGGGCGCCCACCAGTACGTCACTGCCCCGTGGTTCCAGCATACAGGCGGCGCGCCATTGATCATGCTGTTCGGCTAATGCCTTGCGCCGTTCGGCCATGCTGCCGGTGCCCAGGTCAGGAAAGCCGGCGGTCACCAGGCGGGTCGGTTCGCCGCCGGTGTGGGAGTCGATCACAGAGATGCGTTTCATGAGAGGGCCACGTCCATTCGGTTGAGTGAACGCAAGAGTGGCCCGTGCGGCGGGGTGTCGGCTTGATGGATTTAGTCTGCGTCGATGACGAAATCGGCACAGCATCCACAACGGTCAGTGGGGGTGGGGCAGGTGCTCGAACAGGGTCGTGCAGACGCCGGCAATGTGCTCGTCCAGAAGCTTCACCGCCAGGTCCACATCCCCGGCGCGGCAGGCCGCCAGGATCTCGCGGTGTTCGTGATCGGCCCGTTCCTTACCGGCCGACAAGCTCATCTGCATGCGCAGATAACGCTCCAGCTTGTCGTTGACCGAACGGATCAGACTCACCAGAAACGGTCGCTGCGCAGGCTCGTACAGGCAGGAGTGCAGCTCCCAGTTGAGCTCGGCCCAACGCCCTACGTCGTCCTCGCCGATGAACTCCTGACAGATGCGCTCGGCACGGGCGAAGGTCTCTTCGGTCATGTTCGGAATGGCCAGGCGCAGAATCTTGTCCTCCAGCAACATCCGCACTTCGAACATCTGCGCCAGCTCCGCATCGGAAACCCGCGTGACCATCGCCCCGCGATTGCGCTGGAACATCACCAATCCTTCGGCCTCCAGGCGCTTGAGGGCTTCACGCACCGGGATCTTGCTGACATTGAACTGGCGGGCGATGTCGTCCTGGCGGATCGGCTCATCCTCGGCAAAATGCCCGGCGACAATCGCATCCCGCAGATGGCGGGTGATGATTTCCGACGTTGAAGGCGTGTTACCGAGGTCGGGTGCGTTGAGTTTGGGTAGGTTCACGGCGGCGGTCATTTGGAGTGAGATAGCGCTAGGGTATACGAAATTCTTTTGCTGATCTTCCCCGGTTCGACGTCGGTGCACCCGTTTTCATTCAGGCTTGCGCCGCGCCCATTTCACCGTTTGCCATGATTTACGCTGGAAGGATTGCCCGCTGCATAGCCGATCAGGCAGCCAATCCTTCTCAGAGACTATCCGGATCCCCAAAGAACATCTGAATCCGCGACCGCAACCAGCGCTCCCCCGGATCATTATCCTGCGACCCGCGCCACGCCATGTGCAGTTCAAAGCTGCGCACCGGCAACGGCGGATCCTCCGCGCGCACACCGCCCGCGGCCGTCAGTGCATCGGCCGTGTAGTCCGGCACGGTTGCGACGATGTCAGTGCCGGCCAGCAAGGTGCTAAGGCCGTTGAACTGCGGCACTGCGAGCACCACATGACGTTTGCGCCCGAGCTTTTCCAGTTCTTCATCGATAAAGCCGCTGAGGTCGCCGGCGAACGACACCAGTGCATGGGGGCGCGCGCAGTAATCATCCAGGCTCAATGGCCCCGGCACGGTGTCGGCGCGCAACAGCTTGGGCTGGCTGCGGCGCAGTACCTTGCGCTTGGCGTTGGCCGGCAGGTCGGTGGTGTAGCTGACGCCGATGGAGATCTCACCGGAGGCCAGCAACCCTGGCATCAGGATGTAGTTGACCCTGCGTATCACCAGCACGATCCCCGGTGATTCGGCACGCAGGCGCTTGAGCAGCATGGGCAGCAAGGCGAATTCGACGTCGTCCGAAAGGCCGATGCGGAACACGGCGGTACTTGTGGCAGGATCGAACTCGGCCGCACGGCTGACCGCGGTGGAAATCGAATCCAGAGCCGGCGAGAGCAGGGCGAAGATCTCGATCGCCCGGGCGGACGGCTCCATGCTGCGGCCGGTACGCACAAACAACGGGTCATCGAACAACCCGCGCAGGCGCGAGAGCGCAGCACTGATGGCCGGCTGGCCGAGGAACAGTTTTTCCGCAGCACGGGTCACGCTGCGTTCGTGCATCAATGTTTCAAAAACGATCAACAGGTTCAGGTCGACACGACGCAGGTCATTACGATTCATCTGGAGTCCTGGCAGAGTCAGCAAACTTGACGTGGGCGGCCATATGAGAACAATGGCCAGCAGGAATATTAAGGGGAAAGGCTGGTACTCTGCACCGGGTAATTCAGATTTCCTGCAAAGGAGGCTTCGGTATCTTGCGGCATTTGACAATGTCGCCGCCGCTGCGGAATCAATGACAGGCATGTCGACTATTAATACCCACTGATAGTGTTGGGTTGAAAGCCCAGCTAGAGTTCATGGCATTAGAGGTTCATTTGGCGAGGTTTGTGATGTCCCGCACGATCCGTTTTCACAAGTTTGGTCCAGCCGAGGTGCTCAAATGCGAAGAGCATGCGGCGGCTCTGCCTGCACCGGGCGAAGTGCAGGTGCGCGTCGAGGCCATTGGCATCAGCTGGTACGACACTCTTTGGCGCCAGAACCTGGCGTCGTCCCACGCCCGTCTGCCTTCGGGCCTTGGCCAGGAAATGGCCGGTATCGTCACGGCTGTCGGTGAGGGTGTGGATGACCTGGCGATCGGTGACAAGGTCGCCAGTTTCCCGGCCCAAAGCCCGAACGACTATCCGGTCTACGGAGAACTGATTGTCCTGCCGCGCTCGTCGCTGACCCGTTACCCGGACGTGCTGAGCCCGATCGAAGCCAGCGTGCATTACACGCCGCTGTTGGTCGCCTATTTTGCTTATGCCGACCTGGCACGGGTCAAGCCCGGGCAATTCGCCCTGGTGACCGACGCCAGCCATTGCGCCGGACCTTCGTTCGTACAACTGGGCAAGGCCTTGGGTGTTCGTGTGATTGCCGCAACCAAGTCAGCAGAGGAACGTGAGTATCTGTTGTCGCTGGGCGCCGAAAAAGTCATCGTTACCGAGGAAGAAGATCTGCTGATACGGATCAACAAGATCACCGATAACCGCGGTGTGGATGTGGTCTTCGATGGTTTGGGCGGTCCTCAGATGTCGTTGCTGGGCGATGTGCTGGCGCCTCGCGGCAGCCTGGTGCTGTACGGCCTGCAAGGTGGCAACCAGACGCCATTCCCGGCCTGCGCGGCGTTCCAGAAGAACATTCAGTTCTTCGTGCACTGCATCGGCAACTTCACCGGCAAGCCGGAACTGGGCATCATCCAGGACCAGGTCGCACTGCAACGTGCCTTGCGCGACATCAACCAGTTGACCGCTGACCGCGTGCTGCTGCCGCTCAAGACCCGGGTCTTCCCGTTTGCCGAGGTGGTCGAGGCACACCGCTACATGGACGAATGCCCTTGTCGCGAGCGGGTCGCCTTGCAAGTCGAACCGGCATAGCACTTACCCCAAGAGTCGACGCAAAAGCCCCCCCCCAAGAGTCCGTGCCCACACGGACTCTTTCGTTTGTGCCCCCCCCAAAAAAAGGTTCATCACGCAATCCTGGGAAACTGTAGGAGCAGCCGGTCGACGCTCGATTGCTGGCGATGGGTTCAAGTGCGCCACGCTTATCCAGTTTGCGCGTCATCGTTAAAGTCCATCGCGAGCAATCGAGCGTCGACCGGCTGCTCCTACAGAAGAGCAAAAAAAACCGTCGATCCGCAGCCCGGTCCAGCAACTGAACTGGTTTTTGCCCGTAATCTGTAGCTTCTAAAAAGCCACTAAGCCCTGATAATTGAATGATTACTTTCATCTCAAGGAATGAGTCATGGCAGGGTGTCAGGCTAAAACTTTTCAATGTGCGCCCTCGGTGCACACTTCCAATTTAGTTAGTTGTTGTGTAGCAGCCAAAGAGTCAGCAACAACTGCTTTCCTTATTTCTTGTGTTAAGTGTCTGTGGGGCTCTGTAAGACGCTTCCTAGGACTCCGTCTCCAATCGAGAAAACCCTTGCCAGCCGGGCGCTACAGCTTTGTATTCGGCGTGCGCAAGAAGGGTTGTTACGATTGTTTCAAATGATTTCCAGAAAATTCAATTGCTAGCATTTGGCAATAAAGTCGATGACTCCATTTGTGCAGACAGTCCAGCGGAATGTGTTGTCCGCGCGATATTGAACTTACGAGTACCAGGTAAATAAAGATGACCAGCATCCATGACCAAGCGATGAACTATGTCTATCAACAAGTGCTGCAGCGATTGCTGGGTTTCTTCTCCCGTGCCGAGCGCACTGCATTGCAGTTGTTGATTCAGCGTCTGGCAGTGGCGGCGGGGGGCATGGAGCGTATTGGCGATTTCAAGGTGTTGGCGGTCCAGTCCGGGGTCCGCGACAACTGCTACAGCCTGGCGCTGTTGCGTGCGGCGCAATTGACCATCGCCACGCGGGCGCCGGCGACATTTCAGTTGCGCATCGCCTCGTTGCGGTTGAACGGGACAAGCCGGGCGGCCGTGGAAAACATGCACCGGACCAACAGCGCACTGTTCGTCTATGACGATCCGCGGGTCGAGGTGTTGATGGTTGATGATCGGGAAGTGTTGCCGTTCGATCACCTGACGTGGATCTCCGACGCTGGCCGCGAGTCCAGCCGCCTGAACCTGCTGCTGATCGGGCATCGCCGGGCGTGGCACGGCGGGTTCGACCTGTGGGATGACGGATATCTGGCCACGGGCGAATTCTACGGCCAAATCGCCCGCTGGGACGGTGGTGTCGACGCTTTGCTCGTCAGTGACACGCCGCGTCAGCAGAAACAGTTCATCGACGGCTTGAAGCGTGCCGCCACCAAGGCAGGGCTCAAGCCTTCGCCCGTGGGCGAGGCCGGCCACGCGGGGTTGTTTGCATTGCTCGATGAGCTGGGCAGCGACTGTTATCAGGCGTTCTATGCCGATGACGACCAGGCCCGATGGCGTCCTGAAGAGCGCTTTGAGACCTGCCGTCGTACCACCTGCATCGAGATTCACGACCTGCTGGTCAGCAACCTGGAGGAGCGCTGGTCATTGCTGACTGAATTTCTCGGCTTCCAGCCTGACGAACTGTCCGCGCAGATCAGCGACAACGAATTCGTCAGCGCGTCGATCTCGGCGCACGTACGTGGGTTGCAAGCGAGCTTCGTGCAGGGCCGCGATTATGAGTCAGGCGTTGCGCAATACCTGCAACGCGCCCTGGTGATGATGCGCCGCAAGCGTTTGCCCGAGCGTTTGTGCGAGCAGGCCATCGAGGTGTTCGGCAACCCGGCGACACTGGGCGATCAGCGTGCCCGAGCGGCGGTCGAGGCGCAAAAGAACCTGGGCCTGAGCGAAGCACAACTGGTGTGTCTGCTTTTTGCGCCGTTTATCGAAGAGGGTGCGGGGCTTGAGCGATTTTTGCGTCAGTGCCACCCGGGCATGCTGGTGGCCATGCCCGAGTTGCACCGGGCCATGCAGGGGCAGCCGGTTGCCGAACAGATCATGCAATGGATGATTGATGTCAGCGGATTGCCCGTCAGCCTGATTGGCCGGCTTTATCGCATGGAACGGGCGCCAGGCAGCGACGAAGGGGGGCTCGAAGCGCAGATCCAGTGCGCCGCGTTGCAAGAGGCAGCGGGCGATCCTGACACTGGCAACACGTTGGTGGATGAATGGTCAGCGGGTCACTGAGGGTGAGCGGACTATCAGCCAGTGCGGTCGGCCTTCAGCCATGAAAGGTCCACGAGAAACGGATTTCGCCTATCAGGCCGTTTATCGGTATCTGGGCAGCTTGATCAATGAGTCCGAAGGGGATTCACGCATCCGCCTGCCGTCGCTGCGGCAGCTGGCAGAGCGCCTCAATGTGTCGATCTCGACCATTCAGTACGCCTATTCGCTGCTGGAGAAGGAAGGGCGCGTGTTTTCGGTGGCCAAGTCGGGTTATTACGCGTTGCCAGTGTCGTCTTTCAACCCGCAGGACAGCGGCAGCGATCTGCTCGAAGCTGTCTATGTCAATGCCAGGCGTCCGGGGATGCTGGTCCTGAGCGCCGATGAGCCGGCATTGTTGCAGCCGCTCGACAGCCCCTTGTTGCTGCTGGAGCGAGAGATGCTGCGCCAGTATCCAAGGCAGCCGCAGTCGCCCTCGCAACCCTGCGGCGAGCTCGAGTTGCGCACCGCCCTGGCCGCACGCTACACCACGTCTCCCATGCGTTACTGGCATGCCGATGATGTCTACATCGGTGCCGACCTGCGCGGCGTCCTGGAAATCCTCATCGCCGTGCTGGGCTTGAAAGACGCCACGGTAGTGGTTGAATCACCGTGCGACTGGACGATCCTGCGTTTGTTTCAAGCCGCCTGTGTGCGGGTGATCGAGTGGCCTGTGCAAGCAGATGGCTGCCTGGATCCGCACCGGCTGAAAACGTTGCTGGAGACCGAGCCGGTACGACTGGTGATGCTGTCATCGGCCCTCAACATGCCCCGTGGCAGCCTGGCGCCTGAGGAAAACAGGCAGGCCATTGCCCGGCTGTTGGCCGCGCATGACAGTTGGGTGCTGGAAAACGATTGTTATGGCGAACTCGGATTCGACCCGGGCGGCCTGCGTTTTCGCGACTTGCTGGACCCTGAACGGCTGATGGTGTTTTCCGCGTTCGAGAAAATCATTGGACCGGAAGCGCCCTACGGCTACCTGCTTTCCAGGCACTTGAGCGCCGAGCTGCAACGGCACTTCCTGCTGCGTTCGTTTCGACTGTCGCCGATTCGCCAGAAAGCCATCGCCCGTTTGTACAGCAGCGGCCGCATCGATCAACACCTGCTGGTGCTGCGACGGCTACTCAAGGAGCGCAAGAGTCAAATGACCCAGTTGTTGCAGGAGCGACTGGGAGATGCCTTGCATTTAGTCGAGCCGCAAGGCGGTGCAACGATCTGGGTGCGTTCGTTGCGCCGGGTCAATGTGCGCCGTGTGTTCCAGCGCCTGCTGGCGCAACAGGTGATCATCGCACCGGGCGAACTGTTCAGCCTCCACGGTCTGCATGGGCAGCATTTGCGCCTCAGTCATACCTTCGGCGGTGATCACAACCTGGCGGCCGCGCTGGGATTGCTGGGGGATGCGCTGCGCCTGGAATCGATCGAGTGAGTGACAAAAAAATAACAACCTCCACTGTGTGGGATCGATCCCATCGCGTTGCGGTCAAACTGCCAGTAAACTGCTGCTCACTTCCTGAACCACTCTATTCCAGAGGTTTTGCATGACACTCAGTCCTTTTGCGGGTAAACCGGCACCGGCAGAATTGTTGGTCGACATCCCGCGACTGGTAACGGCCTATTACACCGGCCAGCCTGATGCCGCCATTTCGACCCAGCGCGTTGCCTTCGGTACGTCGGGGCACCGCGGTAGCTCGTTCGACTTGAGTTTCAACGAATGGCACGTGCTGGCGATCAGCCAGGCCATTTGCCTGTATCGCGAAGCTCAAGGCATCGATGGCCCGCTGTTTGTCGGTATCGACACCCACGCGCTGTCCACGCCGGCCGGTGCCAGCGCTCTTGAAGTACTGGCGGCCAACGGCGTCACCGTGATGATTGCCGCTGGCGACGAGTACACCCCGACACCGGCCATTTCCCATGCGATTCTCTGCTACAACCGTGGTCGCACCAGCGGCCTGGCGGACGGCATCGTCATCACGCCGTCGCACAACCCGCCACAAAGCGGTGGCTACAAGTACAACCCCACCAACGGTGGTCCGGCCGATACCCACATCACCAAGTGGATCGAAGCCAAGGCCAACGAACTGCTGGCCAACAAGCTCGCAGGCGTCAAGCGCATCAGCTACGAGCAGGCACTCAAGGCCAGCACCACCCATCGTCACGATTACCTCAACACCTATGTCGCCGACCTGATCAACGTGATCGACTTCGACGCCATCCGTGATGCCAAGCTGCGCCTGGGCGTCGATCCGCTGGGTGGAGCAGGGGTGCGCTACTGGTCGGCGATTGCCGAGCATTACCGTCTGGACCTGGATGTGGTGAACAAACAGGTCGACCCGACCTTCCGCTTCATGACCGTCGACTGGGACGGCCAGATCCGCATGGACCCATCGTCCAGCCATGCCATGCAAGGCCTGATCGGCCTGAAAGAGCGCTTCGACGTGGCGTTTGCCTGCGACCCTGACCATGACCGCCATGGCATCGTCACGCCGTCCGGCGGTTTGCTGGCACCGAACAACTACCTCGCCGTTGCCATCGACTACCTATTCCAGAATCGTCCGCAATGGCGCGCCGATGCTGCCGTGGGCAAAACCGTGGTCAGCAGCGGCTTGATCGATCGCGTGGCCAAACGCCTGGGCCGTCGCCTGTACGAAGTGCCGGTCGGCTTCAAGTGGTTTGCCGACGGGCTGTTCGATGGATCCCTGGGTTTCGGCGGCGAAGAAAGCGCCGGTGCCTCGTTCCTGCGCAAGGACGGCGGCGTCTGGAGCACCGACAAGGACGGCTTGATTCCAGCCCTGCTGGCTGCCGAGATGACAGCCCGGACCGGTCGCGATCCGAGCCAGGCGTACCGTGCCCTGACCGATGAACTGGGTGAACCGTTCTCGGTAAGGGTCGACGCCAAGGCCAACCCGGAGCAGAAAGCCCTGTTGAGCAAGCTGTCGCCGCAACAGGTCACCTCGACCCAACTGGCCGGCGAGCCGATCCAGAGCATCCTCAGCCACGCACCGGGCAACGACCAGGCCATTGGCGGTCTCAAGGTCATGACCGAAAACGGCTGGTTCGCGGCGCGTCCGTCGGGCACGGAAGACATCTACAAGATCTATGCCGAGAGCTTTGTCAGCGACGACCACCTCAAGCAACTGGTGGCCGAGGCGCAAACGCTGGTGGATGGTGCCATTTCCTTGTAGGAGCGAGCCTGCTCGCGATGGTCGTCAACGATAACGCTGGCAGCCTGACACCCCGCGGTATCCTCGGGTTTTTCGCGAGCAGGCTCGCTCCTACATTGGACCGCATTCCCCATGTAGGAGCTGGCTTGCCAGCGAAGACATTTGAACAGGCACCCAAAAAAGGGGCGACCAACACGGTCGCCCCTTTTTTTGCAATTGCCCTCAGCAGATCACGCCAGGTCCACCAGAACAATCTCACTGTCCTCAATGGCAGTCACCCGCAGCACCTGCTCATCGGCCACCGCGACACCGTCTCGAGCTTCTGCACGCAAGCCATTGACTTCAATAACCCCGGTGGCGGGGACCAGGTAGGCACGACGACCACTGTCCAACAGGTATTCAGCAGTTTCACCGGCCTTCAGATTGGCAGCCACCAGCCGGGCATCAGCGCGGATGCGCAGGCTCTGCTCGTCGCCTTCCTTGCCGCTGGCCAGGGTGACAAAACCTTCGCGATCGCCTTTCGGGAACGGCTTGGCGCCCCAGGACGGTGCCAGGCCGGTCTCATTCGGGATGATCCAGATCTGGAAAATCCGGGTCGGCGTCGCTTCCAGGTTGTACTCGCTGTGGGCGATCCCGGTACCGGCGCTCATGACCTGGACGTCGCCCGCTTCGGTCCGGCCCTTGTTGCCCAGGTTGTCCTGGTGGGTAATGGCGCCTTCACGGACATAGGTGATGATTTCCATGTCCCGGTGCGGGTGTTGCGGGAAGCCGGTGCCGGGAGCGATCACGTCGTCATTCCAGACCCGCAGGTTGCCCCAGTTCATGCGCTGTGGATCGTAGTATTCGGCGAACGAAAAATGGTGATGTGCATCCAACCAGCCGTGGTGAGCACCGCCAAGGGTTTTGAAAGGTCTGAGTTCAAGCATGATCGTCTCCAGAAAAGGTTCGTCATGGGGCGGGGCGCCTGAGCCACGAAGCGAGACCGGTGGTTGATGATGGCCATCATCCATCAGGCAACAATCGATAAAAAGCGTAAAAAATGCGGCATTCCCATCGAATCAATTGATATGAAATGGGCTCGAAATTTTCTCATCCAACTTTCACTTCATCGCATAAGCCAATGAGTCATAAGCAATTCACTAGAACTCAATGGCAAATGCAGACACCATAGCGCTCAACAGCCTCACACCCTGGAGTCAGTCCGCGTGCCGCAACACACCCCCGATCTTCCGCCTGAACTTCGCCCCCTGGCCGAGATGCCGCTGATCAAGCGCCTGCTCGCCCGGTTCTTCGGCTACAGCCTGACCCGCCTGCACGCACAGCATCGTGCATCGTGGTTGCATGGCCAGGCTGACGGTTTTCGCAGCGGTCACAGTGCCGGGGTCGATTACGGCTACAGGGAAGGCAAGCTCGAGGGGTTGGAGGAGGGTCGGCAGGTCCTGCTGATCCGCGACTCGCGCTCTACTGAACACCGTCCACCGAATGTCGATGACCTGCTGTTCGACGATTGGCGCCTGCCGTTGAGCGCCGAGTTGAAGAAGCGCATGAAGGCAGATGTGGCCCGGTTGCTGCCGGCCCATGCCCAGCCCAGCGCCGCACAGTGGAAAATGATCTTCAGCGACACGCCGTCCACCTCGGTGATCGCCGGTGCCGGCGCAGGCAAGTCGACCACGCTGGTGCTGCGCATATTGCTGTTGAGCCATTACCTGGGCTTCGAGCTGAGTTCGATGACGGTGGTGACCTTCACCCGTGAGTCGCGCAAGGACTTCATCAACAAGCTGATCGAACTGTTTGCGCTCTGGGGCCGCGCGATCAGTTTCAAGGAGGCGCGGGACCTGGTGCGCACCTTTCACTCGCGGATCCTGCCGATGGTGCGCAGTCTTCCGGGTTTCGAGCGTTTGCAGGCTTTCGAGAACCTCAGCCTGAGGGCTGCACAGGGGGACGAAGAGGTCGACAGCAATCCGTTCGACCTGCGTATCAACGACGCTCAGCGCCAACAGCTCAATGCCTGCTATCACCGTCTGCACAGTAATGACGAGCGCTTTCGTGAGCTGATCAAGCCATTGTCCCGGCATGCCTTGCAACTCAAGGAGCTGGAGCGGGATCACCCCGATGTGCAGAAACGCATGGGCGTCACCGAACTGGCGGCCAAGCGTGATGAAGAGTTGTGTGACGTCATTGAAGACCTGTGGTTTCGCGCCGGTACCTGGCCCATCAAGGGCATCGAACCGAATCGCCAGTCGTTCGATATCAACGGCTCTGCATTCCACTGTCACGGCTACATCCCGACGCTGGACGCCTGGGTGGTGCTGGGGTTCGATCCTCGGGAGAACCCGCAAGTCACACGCCCCAATGCCAAGCTGACGGTGCGCGCAGAATGGGCAGTAAAGCGCACCCTGTTTCAAGCTTTCTGTCGTAAGCCATTGATATGGCTAGACAGTTACGAATCATCAAGGCGTGTTCTGGCCTCGCTAGCGGGCGATGCCAGCGCCGGGCCGGGCTTCGATTACAAGGTCAAGGGCGAGCTCGCCTCCGCACCGTTGCTCGATTGCTTTGTCGCCGCCGCCGGGTTCATCGAAAACCTCGGGCTGGATGTGCCCAGTGCCGTGGGGCAGATGAGTTTCGCCAAGGACGATCCCGACCGGTTCTTCTTCGAGGCCCTGAGCCTTTACTGGCGGGCGCTGGAAGATCATTTGCTCGATCAGAAACCACCGATCATGACCTACAACCGGATGTTCGCCCTGTTCAGCGAGCATTCGCCGGAAAACCTCAAGCTGCTCAGTGATGAGCTGCTGCGGCCGTTGTCACACCTGATGATCGACGAATTCCAGGACGTCTCGCCGCAGATCGTCTCCTGGATCAGGGCCAGCCTGGCGGAGATCCGCAGTCGCGGGCCGGCCATGCACGTCGGACGCGGTGCCCAACGTTCCTCGCTGCTCTGTGTGGGCGATGACTGGCAATCCATCTATGGCTGGCGCGGCAGTTCGCCGAGCTACTTCATGGAGTTCAACAAGGAGTTCCCGTCGCCGAGCACCACCAAGGTCATGCTCAGTGACAACTACCGCAGCCACCAGCACATCATCGATGCCGCCGAGCACATTGTGCGCGCAGCACCGGCGATTGCCGGGAAGAAGGCCAAGGCCAGCGGTGAACCCAAGGCACTGCTGCCGGTGAACGTCCTTGATCGAGATGACCAGGGCATGGCGCAGCGCCTGATGGAGCATTACCGAAAGGGTGATTCAATCTTGATGCTTTATCGAAAAAGTAGCGATAAGTTATTGATAGAAGAGCATATTCAGTCAGTAGTTAATGTTGATTCTAGCTTGTCCCATGAAGCTCGCAGGCTCAAGCAACTGACGTATCACAGTGCCAAGGGCCTCCAGGCCGATGCGGTGTTTTTGCTGGGCGACTGCCAACACATGACCAGTTCGCCCTACAAGAATCAGGTTTACCGGATGGCGGGCCTGGGCAAGGCCGGTGACAGCGAACCCTACGACAATGCCCAGAAGGACGAGATCCTGCGCCTGGCGTACGTGGGTATTACCCGTGCCGTCAGCCATTGCTACTGGTACGTCGATGCGCAAGACACCCAGGCTGCGAACATGCCCAAGGCGTCAGACCGGATCGGCAAGGGCAAAGCGTTCTTTGTCGATCATCGTAAAAGCCAAAGCACCGCCTGAATCGAGACACTGTAGGAGCCGGCTTGCCGGCGATGGACTCAAGAGCGCCGCGTTTAGCCAGTAAATACGCGTTATCGTTAACGACCATCGCGAGCAGGCTCGCTCCTACAGGGGGGTGGACAGGCTTTAGGCATAACTCCTGAGGGCCTGGGGTGGTACGAAGGCTTCAAGTTCATCCTCCACCGCTTCGATTATTCGTTCTACATCCGCGGCATTCATGACGGTGGCGCAAGGAATACCGGCAATGGCGATCATGGTCTCGCCAGTGGCACGATCGAAAAGACGGGCAATCATGCTGCCCGGCGCGTCCATGCTCGCCTCGAAACCCATGGGATGAAAATGCCAGCGCATCAGCTGGCAGGCGTTTGGAAACGTGACCTTACTGAACCCTCTATTCATGTGTTGCCCGCCTTCATTATCGAGCGCTTCCTTTAGCTCATGGTAGGAGGGAAGAACCTTCAATGGCTCAACCAGTGACAGTCTTTAAAAGTAGCATCCGGATGTGAAAAGAATGTGGTTTTTTCAGGTCGTTTGGCGATTGCCGCCATTTTTTTGATTCAGGTCACGCTTGCTTGATATTGGCGGCCCAAAACCCGTATCCGTTTAGTCGTTGAAGACAAAGCGGAAGTTGGGCAAGCTCGGTTTTTTGCGTCGAGACTTTCAATGCACGCCGAGGATGATGGCCCGCTGCAAACCCAGGCCACGGGCGAGACGGTCATGCGCTATCACTTGCGCTGGAAACACCGGGACCTGGACGGCGTCATGGCGCTCTATCACCCTGAAGTCCAGTACAACGATTTTTTCCAGAACCGGGTCATGGGCCTGGCCGAATTGCGCGACTACGTGCGCAGCAGCATGCCCCGGGATCCGGATGAAGCGCTGGAGCACTCCGACCGCATTCGACTGGACGGCAACACCGCCTTCATTCAGTACCGCATCACCCTGCGCGGTGGTGAAGGACTGGTGTCGTTCCGCGCCAGCGAGGCGATCACCGTCAAGGACGGGCTGATCTGGCGGGTCAATGAATACGCTTCGCTGGTGCATGAGCAACCCGTCAGCAAAACCACCCCCGGCCAGCGCCCGGCGGTCAGCCGGCTGGGCCTGTCGCCTCGCCAGTTGAGCTTCATGGCCGATGACCTGCAGCAGTATTTCCAGCGCCAGCAGCCGTATCTTGATCCGGAGCTCGACCTGCAACGGGTGGCCAAGGAGTGCGGGTACAGCCGTAACCAGATTTCCTATCTGTTGAACCAGGTGTTGGGCCAGAGCTTCTACCGCTACGTCAACCAGGCGCGCCTGCAACACTTGCTCGCGGCACTGGATGGCGCCACGCCACCGCTGCGTATCGATGAACTGGCGTTCGCCGCCGGATTCAATTCGCTGTCGGCGTTCTACAGCTGTTTCCGCCAGCACACCGGTCAGTCACCCAAGGCTTACGTCAAACAAATTTCTTTGCGTGCACGCGCGCAAGACAGCGCCTGAGCCCACGCACTAGGATCGACGCCATCGAAGTTTTCAGTGGCGGAGTCTTGCATGCCGGCGTGGCGCACTATCAGTTTGTGGATGGACCAGCTCGACGAGCCTTTGTTGGCGCGTCCGGCGCTGGAGCGGGACCTGGATGTGGACGTGGCGATCATCGGCGCGGGCTATACCGGTCTCTGGACCGCGTACTACCTCAAGCAGCACAAACCGCAGCTGAACATCGCCATTGTCGAAGCGCAGACCGCCGGTTTCGGCGCGTCGGGGCGCAATGGCGGCTGGCTGATGGGCAACTTGCTGGGTGAAGATCGTCTGCTGGCCGGTTTGCCGGTCGAAGAGCGCCGCGCTTCCTATGATTTGTTGCATGGCATTCCGGATGAAGTGGAGACTGTCCTCGAACGTGAGGGCATCGACTGCGATTTCCGTAAAGGCGGGGTGCTGTATTGCGCTGCGCGTTATCCGGAGCAGGCGACCAGCCTGCGTCACCACCTGGACGATCTCCATCGCCAGGGCCTCGACGACAACCACTATCGCTGGCTGAGCCCGGAACAACTGGCGCAGCAGATCCGCGTCGCCAAACCCTATGGCGGCATCTATGCGCCACACGTGGCGACCCTCCACCCGGCCAGGCTGGTACGCGGGTTGGCCCGGATGGTGGAGCGCCTGGGGGTCAGGATCTACGAAAACAGCCCGGTCACCCATTGGCAATCCGGCAGCCTGCGCACGGCGAAAGCGTCGGTGCGCTGTCACTGGGTCGTTCCGGCAGTAGAAGGCTACGCCGTCACCTTGCCGCCCTTGGGGCGTTATCAGATGCCGGTACAGAGCCTGATCGTCGCGACCGAGCCCTTGTCGGCGGCCACCTGGGATGAAATCGGCCTGAGCCGTGGCCAGGCATTCAGCGAGGCCAGTCGCCAGGTGACCTACGGCCAGCGCACCGCTGACAACCGTTTGATCTTTGGCGCCCGTGGCGGCTATCAGTTCGCCGGCAAGCTGCGCCATGACTTCGAGCTGACCACGGATGAAAAGGACCTGCGGCGCTACCTGTTCGGCGAACTGTTCCCGCAGTTGAAGAACGTGCAGATCACTCATTCCTGGGGCGGCAACCTGGGCATGTCCCGGCACTTCAAGCCGCACATGCTCTGCGACCGGACCAAAGGCATCGCCTTGTCTGGCGGTTACGGCGGGGAGGGCGTTGGCGCCAGCAACCTCGGTGGACGAACGCTGGCCGACCTGATCCTGGGGCGCGACACCGATCTGGTGCGCCAGCCGTGGGTCATCCCGCAGCGGGGCCTCGACGCGCTCAGGGCCTGGGAGCCGGAACCGATCCGCTGGCTTGGCTACAACGCAATCATCCGCAGTTTTGTCCATGAGGACCAGACCCTGGCCAACCCGGCTACCGCGCCCTGGCGGCGCAAGCTGGCCAGCGGGGTGGCCGGTTTCATGGAAGGTTTCATGCACTAAACGGCGCGCTCTTCATCGACAGGCCATATCGACAGGTAATCCCATGAGCATCACGCAATTCAAGCACACCGCAACCCTGAAGCTGGAGGAATCCAACTCGGTCGCCGTGCCCCTGGGCACGCCCGTGGCCGTGGCTTCGACCACCAGCGTCGAACGCGACGACGGCGTCGAGACCGGCGTCTGGGAATGCACCCCGGGGCGCTGGCGGCGGCAGATCGTCGCCCAGGAATTCTGTCACTTCATCCAGGGGCGCTGCACCTTCACCCCGGACGGCGGCGAACCGCTGCACATAGAAGCGGGCGACGCACTGATGTTGCCGGCCAACAGCCTCGGGATCTGGGATATCCAGGAAACCGTGCGCAAGACCTACGTCCTGATTTTCTGATCCTTGATTGCCTGCCAACAAAAACAACCTACAGGAATCGACTCATGCTCCGAAAGACACTGACCCTGGCTCCGCTGCTGCTTGTTGCATCGATCAGTCAGGCGGCCGAAACCGTCAAAATCTATAACTGGTCGGATTACATCGCGCCGGACACCACGAAAAACTTCCAGAAAGAAACCGGCATCGGCTTCACCTACGACGTCTACGACAGCAACGAGACCCTCGATGGCAAGCTGATGACCGGCAAATCCGGGTACGACGTGGTGTTTCCGTCCAACCACTTCATGGCGCGGCAAATTGAGGGCGGCGCCCTGAAGAAGCTCGACAAGAGCCAGTTGCCGAACTGGAAAAACCTCAATCCGGTATTGCTCAAGGCCTTGCAGACCAACGATCCGGGCAACGAGCACGGCTTCCCGTACCTGTGGGGCAGCACCGGCATCGGCTACAACATTGCCAAGGTCAAGGCGGTGCTGGGCGACAACGCCCCGGTGGACTCCTGGGACTTGATTTTCAAGCCCGAGAACATGCAGAAGTTGCAGAAGTGCGGCGTGGCCATCCTCGACAACGGCCCCGAACTGCTGCCGGCCGCGTTGAACTACCTCGGGTTGCCGCCCCACAGCAAGAACCCGGAAGACTACAAGAAGGCCGAAGCCTTGCTGTTGAAAGTGCGGCCCTATGTCAGCTATTTCCACTCGTCCAAGTACACCAGTGACCTGGCCAACGGCGATATCTGCGTCGCGGTCGGTTTCTCCGGCGACATCCTGCAGGCGGAAAACCGTGCCAGGGAAGCCAACAATGGCATCGACATCGGTTATGCGATTCCCAAGGAAGGCGCCGCCATCTGGTTCGACATGGTCGCGATGCCGGTCGACGCTCCCGACGAAAAGGCCGGTTACGCCTTCATGAACTATCTGCTGCGCCCGGACGTCATGGCCAGCGTCAGCAACTACGTGCACTACGCCAATGGCAACGAGCAGGCTGACAGCCTGATCGACCCGGCGATCAAGAACGACACCAAGGTTTACCCAAGCCCGGAAATGATGGGGAAACTCTTTGCCCTGGAAGCCATGCCATTGAACATCGACCGGGTTCGCACACGCGTGTGGAACAAGATTCGCACCGGCAGCTGAAGACCTGGTCAGGCAATTGGGACAGGATGTCCCGTTGCCATCCTTGTCAGCCGACCGGCTCGGCTGCGCAACTCATCTGGCCTGAGCCGGGTATCTGGAAAAAAACCTCATCGCCGATTTGCCAGAAGCTGTAGCTGCCTTTGTAATCCTTGCCCCTGTACTGGGTTCCGGAATTGTTCGGCACCTGGTTCAGCGTTACCGAGGAGTTGGCCCATTTGAGGAACACCACGCCCGGTTCGACCGTAAAGAAGGTCGCGGCAACCAATGCGTTGAACCCTGCGCAACGATAAGCCAAGGGGCCTTCGGAGAGCCTGCTCGGGTCCTTGGTTCTGGCAATGGCCGAACCCTGGCGCAGTTGGAACGCACGCTCGGCATAACTGGCGATGACGCACGTCTTGGCTTGCGGGCCGGCACCACACTGGTTACGCGACTCAATCCAGAACCGCTGGTCAATCTCGACTTTATTCGGGCGCGGCACTGAATGTTCGTCGGTGAGCGCCAGGCGATAAAGACGATCGAGTTCCAGGTCCATGCGCGCCAGCTGAGCGTCGTGACAGATAAGCTTTTCGGTGGATGCCTGGGGCGTGGTGCAATCGAAACTGGTTTTGTAAGTTGGCAAGGGTTTTGGCTTTGCCTTTGTCGCTGCGTCACAAAGGCTCGCCGTCACGCACGCGCTGACGGCGAGCACAGAGGCCAGAAGTGGCATGACCATTTTCATTTCGGCGTCACCTGAGTCTATGCGTGATGCCCGTATTGCAACGCCTGTGTCCAGGCGTTGCACATTCATTCGGTCGCACGGGGTCTATCGAGTGTAAGGCAGTGCTCGAAACCTGCCACATCGTGCCAGGAGAAACGTCAGTCTTCCTCGCGAATCGTCGCCACTTCATCGGCCCTGACTTTCACCAACGCTCCCGAAATGTCCTCGAACTCAAAGAATCCGTCCTTGGTTTTGGTCTTCGGCATGTCCTTGGTCAGGTACTGAGTGCCGTTCTGCAGGGTCACCACCGTTGGCGTCGAGCAGCCGGCCAGCATCAGCAGGGCCGCGACGGCCAGGGGCAAACCCAAAGTCTTGATGTCCATGATCACCTCCCGTTCGTTGTGAAGCAGTGCCATCCATTCGCGCCTGTCACTGCATGCCTATGGCGGTTGGTGCCGCCAGGGGGCAGAAAGTTCTACTGCCCGGAAAATATTCCGTACAGCGCCTCCATTTATCCTTTTCCGATTGCACCGGGCAGGGTGGAACTGGTATCTGTACGCATAACCAGTACTCGCTCGCCATGGCCCATTTCCTGTGACCGCAAATCCCCTCGACGATCCGTTCTACTACTTGAACAACTTCATGCAAGTGCTTGATTGGCTTGAGCAGCGCTTTGCCGATGTACTGAGCGTCGACGAGCTGCGATTCATTAATGAGTTTAAGCGGTTACCCCGTGAATCGCAGGCACTGCTGGTCAGAATGGTCATGCGCAAGGGCATTCATTTCAGGGCCGGCAAATTGCATTACGACGAAATTGGCGATATCCCCGGCGCCGCCGGCCCGCTGTTGACACTCGGTTGGGTCGATGAGCGCATGCCGCTGGCGGTCGAGGAACTGTTCGAACTGCTGCTCAAGGGTGAAATCCTCCAGACCTTTGGCTCCGTCATCGATCAACCCAAAGGCCGGAAAACCGATTGGCTGCCAGCACTGAGCGAACAATTTCCCCAGGCGCAAAGCTTCAACGACTGGTGCCCATGGCTGGATGAGCGCCTGCTCAGCCTGACCATCATGGAGTTGTGCGATCGCCTGCGCCTGATGTTCTTCGGCAACCTGTATCAGGACTGGTCGGAGTTCGTGCTGGCCGACCTGGGTATCTACACCTACGAAAAAGTCGAATTCAGCGCCGAGTCCCGCGGCTTGCGCAGCCGCGAAGACGTGGATGCCTGTGTCCTGCTGCACGCGTACCAGCAACAATTCGAAGCCGGTGAAGCGCTGGAAGAGGTGGCCGGGCGCATCAAGGGCCTGGCGCTGGACAATCCCTGGTTGCAACGCCGGCGCGGCAAGCTGTTGTTCCAGATGGGCCAGCATTGCGAACGCATTGCGGATTTCGCCATGGCCCTGGATCTCTACCGTGAATGCGCTTATCCGGGTGCGCGGGCGCGGCTCATTCGCGTGCTGGAGCGCAGCGGGGAGTTCGAGTTGGCGCTGGATCTGGCCGAGCAGGCCGAACAGGCACCGGAGAGTGCCGCCGAACACCAGCAGTTGCACCGCGTGCTGCCGCGCCTGCGACGCAAGCTCGGCGGGCCGCCCATCAAACGGGCGGCGCCTCGGGAAATGCAACGTCTGGACCTGCAATTACCAAGAGTCGATCCGGCAGTGTCGGTCGAGTTTTACGTTCAGGCGCATCTGGCTGAGGATTCAGCACCGATCCACTACGTCGAAAACAGCCTGATCAACTCACTGTTTGGCCTGCTGTGTTGGCCCGCGATCTTCGCGCCTTTGCCGGGTGCGTTTTTTCACCCGTTCCAGCGCGGGCCGGTGGATTTGCTCAGCGAGGACTTCCAGGCCCGCCGGGCCGAACTGTTCCAGGCCTGCCTGGCCGAACTCGAAGACGGGCGCTATCGGCAGACCATTCGCCAGCGTTATGCCGCCAAGTGGGGCGTGCAGTCGCCGTTCGTGTTCTGGAGCGTGCTCAGCGAAGAGTTGCTGGAGCAAGCCCTCGAATGCCTCCCCGCCGAGCATCTCAAGCACTGGTTCAATCGCCTCTTGCTGGACATCAAGGCCAATCGCGCCGGCATGCCGGACCTGATCCAGTTCTGGCCGCAGCAAAAGACCTACCGCATGATCGAAGTCAAGGGCCCGGGCGATCGCCTGCAGGACAACCAGTTGCGCTGGCTGGAGTTCTGCCACGAACACCAGATGCCCATCGCCGTGTGCTATGTGCAATGGGCGGAGCAGGACGCTTGAGCTACAGCATTGCGGTGCGGGCGCTGTGCGAGTTCACCGCCAAGACCGGCGACCTCGACCTGCGCTTCACGCCGTCGCCCACTGCGCTGGAGGGCATTGTCGGGCACCGCACGGTGGCCTCGCGGCGCAGCGAGGGCTACCAAAGCGAAGTCGCCCTTGAGGGCCGGTTTCAGACCTTGACGGTCAAGGGCAGGGCGGATGGCTATGACCCGGGGCAAAACTGCCTGGAAGAGGTCAAGACCTACCGCGGTGACTTGAGCAAACAACCGGCCAACCACCGTCAGTTGCATTGGGCCCAGGCGAAAATCTATGGCTGGTTGATGTGCCGCCAATTGGATCTGCCCCGGATCAACCTGGCGCTGGTGTATTTCGACATCGTCAGTGAAAAGGAAACCTGCCTGGTCGAACCCCACGAGGCCGCGCAGCTGCAACAGTTCTTCGAACGGCAATGCGCGCGCTTCCTGCAATGGGCGCAACAGGAAGTCGTCCATCGTGACGGACGCAATCTCGCGGCGCAGCGCCTGGCCTTTCCTCACGCCGATTTTCGGCCGGGGCAGCGCCATCTGGCCGAGTCGGTGTTCAAGGCCGTCAGCACAGGGCGCTGCCTGATGGCGCAGGCGCCCACGGGAATCGGCAAGACCCTGGGCACCCTGTTTCCCATGCTCAAGGCACTGGCACCGCAGCAGCTGGACAAAGTGTTCTTCCTGACGGCGAAAACCCCGGGACGCAAGCTGGCCCTGGACGCTGCGCAAGTGCTGCTGGCCAGCGCCGATGCGCCACCGTTGCGGGTGTTGGAGATGATTGCCCGGGACAAGGCCTGTGAACATCCGGACAAAGCCTGCCACGGTGAGTCCTGCCCGCTGGCCCGGGGTTTCTACGATCGCCTGCCGGCCGCGCGGCAGGCGGCCAGTCAACTGAGCCTGCTGGACCAGGGCGCCCTGCGCGAGGTTGCCCTGGCACACGATGTCTGTCCCTATTACCTGAGCCAGGAAATGGCGCGATGGGCCGACGTGGTGGTTGCCGACTACAACTATTACTTCGATTTCAGCGCCTTGCTGTTCGGTCTGGCCCAGGCCAATCACTGGACGGTCGCGGTGCTGGTCGACGAAGCCCACAACCTGGTGGAGCGCGGCCGGCAGATGTACAGCGCCAGCCTCGATCAGGCGACCTTCAACGCTGTGCGAAAAACCGCACCCGAGGTGCTGAAAAAGCCAATGCAGCGAATCAGCCGCGAGTGGAATGCCCTGCATGACGCGCAAATCGGCGCCTATCAAGCCTATGACAAGGCGCCGGAAAAACTCCTTCAGGCACTGTCATCGTGCAGCGCCAGCATCGGTGACTACCTGAACGATCACCCACAAGGGCTGGACAGCGCACTGCAAGGCTTCTACTTCGACATGCTGCAGTTTTGCCGGGTGGCCGAACTGTTCGATGAGCAGTTCCTGTTCGACATCAGCAAGCGCGACCTCGAACGCAAGCGCAATCTCTCGCAGCTGTGCCTGCGCAACGTGGTACCCGCAGGGTTCATCCGCCCGCGCCTGACTGCCGCGCGCAGCACCGTGCTGTTTTCCGCGACCCTCAGCCCAAGGCACTATTACGCCGATTTACTGGGAACGCCGGCGGACACGGTGTGCATCGACGTCGAGTCGCCGTTTCATGCCGATCAACTGCAAGTGCACATCGTCAACCAGATCTCCACGCGGTTCGTGCATCGCCAGTCCTCTCTCGAACCGATCGTGGACCTGATCGCCAGGCAGTTCTGCAAGCGCCCCGGTAACTACCTGGCGTTTTTCAGCAGTTTCGATTATTTGCAGCAGGTGGCGCAGCTACTCGCCGAGAAACATCCGCACATCAGCCTGTGGTCGCAGTCCCGAGGCATGGGTGAAGCGCAACGCCAGCAGTTTCTCGACCAATTCCACGCCGACGGCCAGGGGGTCGGCTTTGCAGTACTGGGCGGGGCCTTTGGTGAAGGCATCGATTTGCCCGGTGCCAGGTTGATCGGTGCATTTATCGCCACCTTGGGGCTGGCCCAACTCAATCCGGTGAACGAGCAACTGAAACGGCGCATGGCCGCTATCTTTGGCGCCGGTTACGACTACACCTATCTGTTTCCCGGTGTACAGAAAGTGGTGCAGGCCGCCGGACGGGTCATCCGTACGCAACAGGATCAAGGAGTAGTGATGTTGATCGATGACCGTTTTGGCGAGAGTAAGGTCAAACAATTGTTGCCGCGTTGGTGGGCTGTCCAAATTCCCGGTATGACGCATACTCCAGAAAAACAATGAGGCGGTGGGATCAATGAGCGAAGATCGAACCAAGGTCAGTGCCATCGAAGACGGTCGTTTCCGGCTATTGATCGATGCGGTGATCGACTATGCGATCTACATGATTGATCCAGACGGCATCATTACCAGCTGGAATGCCGGCGCCAGGCGCTTCAAGGGGTATGAGGAGGCCGAGATCCTCGGTGAGCATTTCTCGCGTTTCTACACCGATGACGATCGTCGTGCCGGCTTGCCCCAGCGGACACTGGACACGGCGCTTGGTGAAGGGCGTTTCGAGGGCGAAGGCTGGCAGGTGCGCAAGGACGGCACTCATTTCTGGTCCCATGTGGTCATCGATCCGATCTTCGACCCGTCGGGCACCTTGCTGGGTTTCGCCAAGATCACCCGCGACCTGACCGATCGCCGGGTGGCCGAGGAAATCCTCAAGCTAAGCGAGCAGCAGTTCCGCCTGCTGGTGCAGAGCGTTACCGACTATGCGATCTACATGCTTTCGCCGGACGGACGCGTGAGCAACTGGAACCTTGGTGCCCAGCGCATCAAGGGTTACTTGCCGGAAGAAGTCATTGGCCAGCATTTTTCGATCTTCTATACCCCGGAGGATCGCGAAGCCCGCGAGCCACAAAGGACGCTGGATATCGCCAAGCGTGAAGGGCGCTTTGAAAACAAGGGCTGGCGGATGCGCAAGGACGGTACGCGGTTCCTCGCCCACGTCATCGTCGATCCGATCTGGGGTGACACCGGCACCTTGCTCGGTTTTGCCAAGATTACCCGTGATATCACTGACGTCACGCAAGCGCAGCAGGTGCTGGAGCAAACCCGGGAGGCCTTGTTCCAGGCGCAGAAAATGCAGGCCATCGGCCAGCTCAGTGGTGGCATCGCTCACGATTTCAATAACCTGCTGACGGTGATCCTCGGCAATCTGGAAATCGTGCGCAAACGGGTGACGGATAACCCCAAATTAACCCGCTTGATCGACAACGCTACCCAGGGTGCCTTGCGCGGCGTTTCCCTGACCCAGCGCATGCTGGCGTTTGCCCGACGCCAGGAACTCAAGTCGGAACCTGTGCGGATACCGGCCTTGGTGGAAGGCATTTCCGGGCTGTTACGCAGTTCCCTGGGGCCTTCGGTGAAAATCGAAACGCACTTCCCCGAAGATCTCGAACCGGTGATGGCGGACCTCAATCAGCTGGAACTGGCCGTACTGAACCTGGCCACCAACGCCCGTGACGCCATGCCCAATGGCGGAACCATCAGCTTCAGCGCCAGAAACCGTGAAGTGACCGACACAGCCACCTCATCCCTGGCCCCGGGGTGCTACGTCTGCCTGAGCATTGCCGATACCGGCGAGGGCATGGATGAAACCACGCTGGTCTCGGCGATGGACCCGTTTTTCACCACCAAGGGCGTGGGTAAAGGCACGGGCCTGGGGTTGTCGATGGTTCACGGTTTTATTGAACAACTGGGCGGACGGTTCATCCTCAAAAGCCAGAAGGACCATGGCACGACCGCCGAACTCTGGTTGCCGGTCGCCACCGGTGATTCGCCCGTGCAACCGGTCGCCGAAACGCCGGCCGTGACGGGGCCTGGTCTGAGCGTATTGGTGGTGGACGATGACAGCCTGGTGTTGACCAGCACCTGCCTGCTGCTCGAGGACCTCGGGCATCGGGTCATCAGTGCGCCTTGCGGTGCCAGGGCGCTGGAACTGTTCAGTAGTGAACCGCAGATCGATCTGGTCATCACCGACATGGCCATGCCTCAGATGAGTGGCGCACAACTGGCCAATGCCATCAGGAGCATGCGACCGGACGTGCCGATCATCCTCGCCACCGGTTATGCCGAGCGGCTGGAAGGCTTTGCCGCTCATCTGCCGCGTTTGCCGAAACCTTTTACCCAACTCAACCTGGTGGAAATCATTGCCTTGGCGATGAAGTGACGCGGCGGTTGTGCTGTTCATAGCGGGCCAGCATTGGCTGGGTGCTGATGCCGTGGACCAGAATGCTCAGGGCCACCACCGAGAGCGTCAGGTCGGCACACAAGGTGGCCACCGAAGGCAACAGATCGTGGTTCAAGGCGTAGAACAGGTAGTAGAAACTGCCGATGCCGCGAATGCCGAACCAGCCGATCAACCAGCGCTGCGGGCCATTGAGCAGCGAACCCCAGGGCATCAGCCAGACCGCCAGCGGGCGAATCATCCCGAATAGCACCAGTGCGAGCACCAGCGCCCGCCAGTCCCAGTGTGCAACCAACACGACCCCGAGCAAGGTGACCAGAAACACTTCCATGGCCCGTTCCACCAGGCTGCCGAACGATAGCATGTCGCCCATCATGATCCCGGCAGCAACTTGCGTGTCTTGCAGGTGGTCCACATTGCCGGCCACGGCCGCTTCGGGTTCGACATGCTGATGACCGACCACCGCCTGGACCAGGTGTTCGGCCGGTGCGTGGGTGCCACCGCTTGTCTTGACCTCGGCCTGGCGCAAGCCCAGGCCGGCGGCAAACACCGAGAGAAACCCGTAACCCTGGATGGTTTCGGCCACGACATAGGCCAGTGCGATCAGGGCCAGGGCCAGATAATCATTGGGTGAGAAGGTGCTGTCGGCATTCTTGATGCGCATGAACAAGGTCAGGCGGCCTATGCCGCGCCCCATCCAGTAACCGGTCAGCAGTCCGGCGGGCACGGCCCATAGCAGACTCTTGAGGATCCAGTCGTCGAGCCATGCACCTGTATTGTCGCTGTGTTGCAGTAACAACAAGCCGAGGATCACGAAGGGGAATGCAATGCCATCGTTGAAACCGGCTTCACCGGTTAGCCCGAACCTGACCGGGTCGTAATCCTTGGCATCGCTGACCTGTACCAGAGAGGCCAGGACCGGATCGGTGGGCGCCAGAATCGACCCGATCAATAGCGACGGCCCCCACGGGAACCCAAACCCGAAATGCAGCAACAGGCTTACACCGGCAATGGTCAGGATCATCACCGGTCCCGCCAGGGCAAATGCCACCCGCCATCGGCGATCGCCCAGGGGCAGGCGCAACTTCAACCCGCAGACAAACAGCGAAAACAGTACCGCTACTTCCGATAGATGCTCCATCCAGAAAGCGGCATCCTTGATATCCAGCGTGAGCAAACCCAGGCCCGCCGGACCGATGGCGACGCCCAGTACCAGACACACCGCCGACGTGGTGACCGGCATCCAGCGCAGGTACGACGAGGTCAGTGCCAGAGTCAGCAACACAGCCCCCAACACCGCCACCCAGGTAATGAAGCTCATGGTCCGGATCTCGAAACAACCATTACTGTAGGAGCGAGCTTGCTCGCGATGGACGTAAACGATAACGCGTTCTGTCTGAATAAACGCGTTGCGCTGGCGTTCATCGCGGGCAAGCCCGCTCCCACAGGGATCCGGGTGGTTGTCGAGGGGCTGGATCAGGCCTTGAGATGGCGCAAGCTGCGCTCCATCCGCGCGATGCAGATGACTTGTAGGAGCGAGCTTGCTCGCGATGGACGTAAACGATAACGCGTTCTGTCTGAATAAACGCGTTGCGCTGGCGTTCATCGCGGGCAAGCCCGCTCCCACAGGGATCCGGGTGGTTGTCGAGGGGCTG
>NZ_JAVAJJ010000022.1:0-118323 GCF_052112305.1 Pseudomonas sp. QLc11A | reverse complement strand
GCCCCAGCCTCCACCGCCAACCCCTGCAACAGCTCAAGCCCGGTCAACTCGGGATACTCGCCAACAAGCAGCAACAACCGCCACGCCAACGGACTCAACTCGGAAAACTTCACACCCCAGTCCTCGGCCCGACGCACCAGCAACAACGTCGGCTGAGCCGGCAAAACGTCCGGCTGATAATCCGGCCCCACCCGTTGCACCGGCCAGGCATACGCCAACGGCCAGGCCAGGGGCGACACCTGCAAGGGCCGATCCAGCAGCAACGTCGCATCACCGGCAGCCACAGGCTCGGCGTCAGATTGTTGCAGTGCCATTTCCACCCACTCGTAATGCGCCAGCTCCACCATGAACGGCGGCCACGAACCATCGGCCAACGCCAGCGGTTCACTGGCAAGAAACTCGACAAACTCCTGGGCGATCTCACCGAATTTCGGTGTTCGGGCGCGGTAGTCCCGCAGAAAAATCCGCACCAGCGAACGCCAGTGTTCATCGCCCAGAACCTTCACCAGGACCGGAAAGGTGCCACTGAGCAATGACGACAGGTTGGCGAACACCAGATCGCGGTAAACCTGTGCCCGCGCCGGTTCCATTTCGGTGGGTGGCGCGTTGTGCTCAGGGTCGCGCAGATACAGGCCCATGGTGGTTTGTTGCTGCACAAGGCTCGACTTATCCACGGTTCATGCCCTCCTGCTGCAGGCGGCGAATGGTCTGCAATTCCGCCACCAGTTCGGCAAATGCCGGAAAATTGAAATCGCGCTCCAGCAAGGTCGGTTGCACACCGAACCGGGCGTAGGCCTGGGCCAGCAACGACCACACCGCCGGTTTCACCGAGGCGCCATGGGTATCGATTTTCAAGGTGTCGGACTCATCGAAATGCCCGGCGATATGTATGGCTACCACCCGTCCCGTATCGATACCGGCGAGAAACGCCTGGGGATCGAAACCGTGGTTGATCGAGTTGACGTAGACGTTGTTGACGTCCAGCAACAGGTCGCAATCAGCCTCGCGTAACACCGCATTGGTGAACGTCACCTCGTCCATGTCCTGCTGGGGCGCGGCGTAGTAAGAGACGTTTTCCACCGCCAGGCGCCGCCCGAGGATGTCCTGGGCCTGGCGGATACGCGCGGCGACGTGGTGCACCGCTTCTTCGGTAAACGGCAGCGGCAACAGGTCGTACAGGTGACCGTTATCGCTGCAATAGCTCAAATGCTCGCTGTACAGCGGCACGTGGTAGTGATCGAGAAAACCCCGGACTTCCTGCAAAAAACCGACGTCCAGCGGCGACGGCCCACCCAGGGAGAGGGACAAGCCGTGACAGGACAACGGATAACGCTCGGCCAGTGCCCGCAACGCCGCGCCATGGGCCCCGCCAATACCGATCCAGTTTTCTGGCGCGGCCTCCAGAAAGTCGAAACTGCCAACAGGGGCCGCTTGCAGGTCTTTGAGTAAACCGCGACGCAGGCCAAGCCCGGCGCTGGCCTTGGCTACGGGGGGAATGGATGTCTGCATGGTATCGATCTCGCCTGTGTCCAAGGGCGCGGGCAGGTGCCCGCCATGAGGCACAGTTAATCGAAGGGGTGTATCGGGACTGTGTTCGGCTGGGGGCGGAATAAGAGGTCACTGTGTCAAGAAGGGGTCTGGATACAGTGGGATACACACGATCTTTGCGGGCTCCGCTGATCCTGTGGGAGCGGGCTTGCCCGCGAAGAGGCCGGCACATTCAGAAGAGATGTTGGCCGAGCCACCGCTTTCGCGAGCAAGCCCGCTCCCACAGGGGTTTAGTGTCAATCATGAGGACTTTCGTCGCTCCAGACAGCAGTACACACGCCCCGGACTAGACTTAACGCACACAGGACCCACTTGGTGCCCTGCACATCCCCACGACCACCGCCCAGCGGCGCATGCCTCGTCAGACAATGCCTCTGGACCGTGATCCTGCCAAAGGAGCAAACGTGATGGACGAGGCCAGACTCAACGACTTCATGGGCAAACTGGTGAATGACATGGGCGGCGCGGCGATGCTCGCCAACGTCATCCTCGGCGAGGAGCTCGGCCTGTACCGGGCGATGGCCGACAGCCAACCCATCACCCCCGAAACCCTTGCCGAGAAAACCGGCTGCAACACCCGGCTGCTACGCGAATGGCTCAGCGCCCACGCGGCTTCCGGCTACATGGAACACCAGGACGGCCAGTTCCGCCTTCCGGAGGAGCAAGCCCTGGCCCTGGCCATCGAAGACTCACCGGTCTATATCGCCGGGGGTATCGGTGTGGTCGCGTCGTTTTTCCATGACAAGGACAAGCTGGTCAACGCCATGCGCGGCAACGGCGCCCTACCCTGGGGCGAGCACCATCCGTGCATGTTCAGCGGCACCGAGCGTTTCTTCCGCCCCGGCTACAAAGCCCATTTGATCGCCGAATGGTTGCCGGCCCTCGACGGCGTGGTGGCCAAACTGGAAGCCGGGGCCAAAGTGGCGGACATCGGCTGCGGTCACGGCGCCTCGACGGTGATCATGGCCCAGGCATTTCCCGATTCGCGCTTCGTCGGCTTCGACTACCACGCGCCCTCCATTACCGTCGCCACCCAACGGGCCGAAGAAGGCGGTGTGTCCGGCCGGGCCAAGTTCTTCCAGGGCACAGCAAAAAGCTACCCCGGCAACGACTATGACCTGGTCTGCTACTTCGACTGCCTGCACGACATGGGCGATCCGGTGGGCGCGGCCAGACATGCCTATGAATCGTTGAAGGAGGACGGCACGGTGCTGCTGGTCGAGCCCTACGCCAATGACTTGCTCGACGACAACGTCAACCCGGTCGGACGCCTCTTCTACGCCGCCTCGACCTTCATATGCACACCGAACTCGCTGTCCCAGGAAGTCGGCCTCGGGCTGGGTGCCCAGGCCGGTGAAGCGCGGTTGCGCAAGGTGTTCAGCGAGGCCGGGTTCAGCCGTTTTCGTCGGGCCACAGAGACGCCGTTCAACCTGATTCTGGAGGCACGCAAGTAAACACCGCCTCCCGTCTTCTGCAGGAGCGAGCGTGCTTGCGAAAAGCGCGAGCACGCCGCGGGGTGTCAGGCTTACAGTGTTATCGTTGACGACCATCGCGAGCAAGCTCGCTCCTACAGGTTTTCCAGCATGCTCGACAGCCTGATCCACGAACAACTCGAGCGCCTCCATCAACGCATGGCCGACGCGCCGTTTGCAGTGCTGACCGGGGCCGGCATCAGCACACCGTCGGGCATCCCCGATTATCGTAACAACCAGGGCGTGCGACGGGGCCGGCAGCCGATGATGTACCAAGAGTTTCTCTCCGCCCCGGAGTCCCGGCGCCGCTATTGGGCGCGGGCGATGCTCGGCTGGCCACGGGTGCGCCTGGCGCAGCCGAACGTGGCCCACGACACCCTGGCCCGGCTGCAGGGTACGCGACAGATCAGCGGGTTGATCACCCAGAACGTCGACACCCTGCATGACCAGGCCGGCAGCCATGACGTGATCGAACTCCACGGCAGTTTGCACCGGGTGTTGTGCCTCGATTGCGGCAGGCTTTGCGAGCGCGACTCGATCCAGCGCTTGATGGAAACCCGCAACCCCTACCTGGCCGGCGTCGACGCGGTACAGGCGCCGGATGGCGACACCCTGCTCGACGCGGCCTTCGAGGCCCGTTTCCAGGTCCCGCATTGCCCGCATTGCGCCGGGGAACGGATGAAGCCGGATGTGGTGTTTTTTGGTGAAAACGTCGCGCAAGCCACGGCGGCCAAGGCGATGGCGGCCGTTGAACAGGCTGCCGGGTTGTTGGTGATCGGGTCTTCGTTGATGGCCTATTCGGCGTTTCGCTTGTGCCGGGCGGTGGTGGATCAGGGCAAGCCGTTGATCGCGATCAACCTGGGCAAGACCCGGGCGGATGACATTCTGGATATGAAGATCGAGGGGGCGTGCGAGCAGCTCTTACCCTTGTTGGCCCAACGCCTATCTTCCTGATCAACCCAGAAAACTGTGGGAGCGGGCTTGCCCGCGATGGCGGCGAGTCAGTCAACATAGATGTTGAATGTGCAGGCCTCATCGCGAGCAAGCTCGCTCCCACAGGGGCCGGCGCTCATGTCAGAGAAGCTTTTCCCCAAATTTTTCCTCCTTCAGCACATCAAACAACGCCTGCGCCGCCGCCGACAGCTCCCCCCCGGGCAACGTCAACACACCAAGCGCCCGCTCCACCACCGGATCGCGCAAGGTAATGCAGCGCGCGCCAAGCTCACGCATCTGCCCGGCACACAAGGCCGGCACCGCGCTCACACCCAGGCCGCTGGCGACCATGCGTCCGACCGTCGCCAGTTGATGGCTTTCAAACTCCACCGACAGCTTCATGCCGCGGGCCTGCAGGTGCTCTTCAAGCATGACCCGCACGGTGGAAGGTCGCTGCAAGGTAATGAACGGCTCCTTGAGCAGGGTCTGCCAATCGATGTCATCGAGTTCGGCCAGCGCTGAATCCAGGGGCACCACCGCCACGAATCGATCGATGTACAACGGCGTGAATTGCAGCGGCGAACTCTGGGTCGGCTCGAACGCCACCCCCAGTTCAACCTGGCGGTCACGGACCATTTCCAGCACCTGCTCGTTGATCACGTCATTGACCGTCACGTTGACGTTCGGGTAACGGGCGCGGAAGGTCTTGAGGATCGGCGGCAGCAGGTTGCCGGCGAACGACGGCATCGCCGCCAGGGTCACGCGACCGCGCTGCAGGGTGAAGCGTTGACGCAGCTCGTCCTCGACATTGTCCCAGTCGGCGATCAACCGGCGCGCCAGCGGCACCAGGGATTCGCCTTCGGCGGTGAGCGCCACGTTGCGCGTGTTGCGGGTGAACAGGCGTCCGCCAAGGCCCTCTTCCAGCGCCTTGATGGTCAGGCTCAGGGCCGATTGCGACAGGTGCAGGCGTTCACAGGCCACGGCAAAGCTAAGGCTCTGGGCCACGGCGAGAAAGGCGCGGATCTGCTTAATGGTCATGTTCGCTTCGCTTCCAGTTGTAAGCTACAAGCCTGGAGCTGCAAGAAAGCAGCGGTTTGTTGAGTTTTATCTATTAATCAACCGTAAAAATCAACTTAACAAATGAATACTTCGGCGAGACACTCCTTCCCATTCGGCTAGCCAGCCGCCCACAAAGAATAAAAGAGGTGCATATGGCAGGTTTCGACAAGCGCGTGAGTTCCTACGAGGAAGCTCTGGCAGGTCTTGAAGACGGCATGACCGTGATCGCTGGCGGCTTCGGCCTGTGTGGCATCCCGGAAAACCTGATCGCCGAGATCAAGCGCAAGGGCACTCGCGACCTCACCGTGGTCTCCAACAACTGCGGCGTCGACGGTTTCGGCCTCGGCGTACTGCTGACCGACCGCCAGATCAGCAAAGTGGTGGCGTCCTACGTCGGCGAAAACAAGCTGTTCGAAGAGCAGCTGCTCAAGGGCGAAATCGAAGTCATCCTGACCCCGCAAGGCACCCTCGCCGAGAAAATGCGCGCGGGCGGCGCCGGCATTCCGGCCTTCTTCACCGCCACCGGCGTGGGTACTCCGGTTGCCGAAGGCAAGGAAGTGCGTGAATTCCATGGCCGCAAGTACCTGATGGAAGAGTCCATCACCGGCGACTTCGCCATCGTCAAAGGCTGGAAAGCCGACCATTTCGGTAACGTGATCTATCGTCACACCGCCCAGAACTTCAACCCGCTGGCCGCCACCGCCGGCAAGATCACCGTGGTCGAAGTCGAAGAAATCGTCGAACCCGGCGAGCTGGACCCGGCGCAGATCCACACCCCTGGCATCTACGTCGACCGGATCATCTGCGGCACGTTCGAGAAGCGCATCGAACAGCGCACCGTGCGTAAGTGATCCCCTGCCCCCGGACCGAATGAAGGAATAACGACAATGGCACTTTCCCGCGAACAAATGGCTCAACGCGTCGCCCGCGAAATGCAGGACGGCTTCTACGTGAACCTGGGCATCGGCATTCCGACCCTGGTCGCCAACTACATCCCTGAAGGCATGGAAGTCATGCTGCAGTCGGAAAACGGCCTGCTGGGCATGGGTCCGTTCCCGACTGAAGAAACCATCGATGCCGACATGATCAACGCCGGCAAACAAACGGTGACCGCGCGCATCGGCGCCTCGATCTTTTCCTCGGCCGAGTCCTTCGCGATGATCCGCGGTGGTCATGTCGACCTGACCGTACTCGGTGCGTTTGAAGTGGACGTGCAAGGCAACATCGCCTCGTGGATGATCCCCGGCAAGCTGGTCAAGGGCATGGGCGGCGCGATGGACCTGGTGGCCGGCGCAGACAACATCATCGTCATCATGACCCACGCGTCCAAGGACGGTGAGTCCAAGCTCCTGTCGCAATGCAGCCTGCCGCTGACCGGCGCCGGTTGCATCAAGCGCGTGCTGACCGACCTCGCCTACCTGGAAATCGAAAATGGCGCATTTGTCCTCAAGGAACGCGCACCTGGCGTCAGTGTCGAGGAAATCGTCGCCAAGACCGCTGGTAAACTGATCGTCCCGGACCACGTTCCGGAAATGCAGTTCGCTGCCCAGTGAGGAATCATTCCATGCAAGAAGTCGTCATTGTTGCCGCCACGCGCACCGCGATCGGCAGTTTCCAGGGTTCCCTGGCCAATGTTTCTGCCGTTGACCTGGGCGCTGCGGTGATCCGCCAGTTGATGGCGCAAACCGGCTTGGACCCGGCAGAAGTCGATGAAGTGATCATGGGTCAGGTGCTGACCGCCGGCGCCGGGCAGAACCCTGCGCGCCAGGCCGCGATCAAGGCCGGCCTGCCCTTCGCCGTACCGGCCATGACCCTGAACAAGGTCTGCGGTTCGGGCCTCAAGGCCCTGCACCTGGGCGCCCAGGCGATTCGCTGCGGCGATGCCGAGGTGATCATCGCCGGCGGCCAGGAAAACATGAGCCTGGCCAACTACGTCATGCCCGGCGCGCGCACCGGCCTACGCATGGGCCACGCGCAGATCGTCGACACCATGATCAGCGATGGCCTGTGGGACGCGTTCAACGACTACCACATGGGTATCACCGCCGAGAACCTGGCCGAGAAGTACAGCCTGACTCGCGAGCAGCAGGACGCGTTCGCTGCCGCCTCGCAACAGAAAGCCGTAGCCGCCATCGAAGCCGGGCGCTTCGTCGATGAAATCACCCCGATCCTGATCCCGCAGCGCAAGGGCGATCCGCTGTCCTTCGCCACCGACGAGCAGCCACGGGCCGGCACCACCGCCGAATCCCTGGGCAAACTCAAGCCGGCCTTCAAGAAGGACGGTTCGGTGACCGCCGGCAACGCTTCGTCACTGAACGACGGTGCCGCCGCCGTGATCCTGATGAGCGCCGACAAGGCCAAGGCCCTGGGCCTGCCGGTACTGGCGAAAATCGCGGCCTACGCCAACGCAGGCGTTGACCCGGCGATCATGGGCATCGGCCCGGTGTCGGCCACCCGTCGTTGCCTGGACAAGGCCGGCTGGAACGTCGACCAGCTTGACCTGGTTGAAGCCAACGAAGCCTTCGCCGCGCAATCTTTGGCGGTGGCCAAGGACCTGGAATGGGACTTGAACAAGGTCAACGTCAACGGCGGCGCCATCGCCCTGGGCCACCCGATCGGTGCTTCGGGTTGCCGCGTGCTGGTGACCCTGCTGCATGAAATGCTCAAGCGTGATGCCAAAAAAGGCCTCGCCACCCTGTGCATAGGTGGCGGTCAGGGCGTGGCACTGGCGCTCGAACGGGCTTAAAGCGTTCAACAGACGGCGCGGGGACCCACGAAGATCCGTCGCCGTCTGGACAACTGTGGCGAGGGGGCTTGCCCCCGTTGGGTTGCGCAGCAGCCCCAGAATCTCGGCAATAGTCGAGTACTTTGGGAGTGCTTCGCACTCCAACGGGGGCAAGCCCCCTCGCCACATCCTGGTTTTTTATCCCCGTTTTTTCAGGTAGGCCGCGTCATCGTTCTTCGCGAGCAAGCCCGCTCCCACAGTGGACCGCGCTCGTCTGGACAACTCGGTCAAATGTGGGAGCGGGCTTGCCCGCGAAGGGGCCAGTCCTGTCACCCCAAAAACTGCAGAATCAACCCACTGTCCGCCCCACTGATCACCACAAAGCAAAGTCTACGCAGCCATGCCCAGCTTCTGCTGCCCTGGAAGCCTGGCAGCTCAACAATACAAGCAGCCACAGACCATGGCGCAGCGGTGGTTCATGGCAGGCTGGCCTCCTCGCAGATGCCCAGGAAACGTAGGCGCAAAAGATCCTTTCGTACAAATTCAGAAGCCTGCATGTATACAAAATCCGCACACAGATAAAGCAATCTGGCCGATGCAATGTTACCGTTGCCACCTCACACAGGTCGGAGACATGCGCGTGTTGATCCTCAAACTACTGGTAATCCCGGGCTTCCTGCTGCTGATTTCCCTGGCAGGCAAACGCTGGGGACCGAGCGTGGCCGGCTGGTTGTCGGGGTTGCCGGTGGTGGTCGGGCCGATCCTGTTGTTCCTTGCTCTTGAGCAAGGCCAGGCGTTCGCTGCGCAATCGGCCACTGCAGCACTGTCGGCCATGTTCGCGATGATTGCGTTTTGCGTGACCTACGCCCAGGTCGCACAACGGGCCGGATGGCCACTGGCGTTGATGACCTCGCTGTCGGTCTGGGCGCTGGTGGCGGTTGTCCTGTCGCTGATTCCGGGATCCCTGGTGTTTTCGCTGTGCGCCGCTGCGACCGCGCTGCTCGCCGCGCCTTATCTTTTCCCCCCCGTGCAACCGGTGCTCAGTGGCCCGGGGCCGAAATCCGACAAGCTTGTGCTGCGCATGGTGGCCGGTGCATTGCTCACCCTGGTCGTGACGCTGCTGGCCAGCACCGTTGGCGACCGCTGGAGTGGCCTGCTGGCGGTGTTCCCGGTGTTGGGCAGCGTGATGGCGGTGTTCTCCCAGCAAACCCGTGGCCCGGCCTTTACCGCCGCGTTGCTGCGCGCCACCGCCACCGGCATGTACTCGTTCGCCGCCTTCTGCCTGGTGTTGGCGCTGACCCTGCCGACGATGGGAATGAACGCTTTTGTGCTGGGCATCGCGGTGTCGGTGGCCATGCTGGGTGTGACAAAGCGTCTGCTGGCGCGGCCGGTTGGCCCGACGACGGGCGCTGGAGGAACCGTCAAAGCACCGAAACACGTTCGATGAGGTACGTTGGAAAGAATGCAGGGGGCCGCTTCGCGGCCCAGCGGGAGCAAGACTCCCTCGCCACAGGAAAGCGACCTCACCGCAAGTGACCGCTCGGTAGAGCACGCTGGAATGCAGCACAACCTCCGTGGGATGATCGCGCCCTACCGCGCGCCCATCCCTGGAGATTCCGATGTCTTTGTTGAGTAAAAAAGCCCTTGTCCTGCTGCTGGCAGCCGCTACCGGCCTGGGGGCTTTGAATGCGCAGGCCGCCAAGGCCACTTCCAGCGACGCGCCAGCGCAGAAAGTCTCGATGCTCGGCAGCAAGTTCACCTTCAACCTGCCCAAGGGTTTCAGCGCCAACCCGCTGCCCGCCAGCCCGGACGGTGCCAGTGGCACCCTGTACAGCAATGCGACCACCAAGACCGTGGTGATCGCCGCTGAAAACACCCTGCCCAACGGTATCAGCGTCAAGGACAACGACGGCGGGTTCCTCGACGGCACCGTGGCCGACTTCGATGCGGCGCAACACCAATCCCTGCCCGACTACAACAAGCTCAGCGAGAAAACCCTGACCCAGAAATCCGGGCTGGGCCTGCGCCAGATCGACGGCACGGCCACGCAAGGCGGTGGCATGACCCTCACCACCACGCTGATGGCCGCCTCCGGCACCCGCATGGCGGTGATCCAGGTGATTTCCCGCCCTGGCGACATGGCGGCCCATGAAACCCTGATCAAACAGATCGTCAGCGGAAAATAAGGCTCAGGGGTTAAGACGCTGCAACCAGGCGCTCAAGTCCTGGATCTCTTCGGCGCTGATGTTGTGGCCGACACCGGGGTAGCCGTGAAACTCGGGGTCGAGTGACACGCTCTGCAACAGGCTGTTGGCCTCAGTGCCGTCGCTGTAGGGAAGACGTTTGTCCTGCTCGCCATGACCAATGAAAATCGCCAGCGACTGGCGCTTTTCATCCGGTTTGAGTTCGGCCTTGAGCACCGGCAGAATCCGCCCGCTCAGCGCCGCGATCCCGCCGAGCGCTTCGGGGTGCCGCAAGCCCACCTCGTAAGACATGATCGCGCCCTGGCTGAAACCGACCAGGAACACCTTTTCGGGCTCGGTGTGATATTTCTTCGCGGCCTGTGCGACGAAATCCAGCAGCAACTGGCCGCTGGACTTCAGATCATCGGTCTCACCGTTGTAGGCCCCTTCGCCCTTCTTGCGGAACCATTGATAACTGCCCGCCTCCATCACCAAAGGTGCCCGCACCGACAGGTAGGTGTAGGACGCGGGCAAGTCGTCCTTGATGTCGAACAGGTCCTGTTCGTTACTACCGTAACCGTGAAGGAAAATCACCAGGGGTTGAGGGTTCGAATCGGTGGTGGCCTGCGCCAGGTACTTGAGTGGCAGGTCGGTTTGCAGCGGGGTTTGGGCGTGGACGGCACTGGATGCCAACAGCGTGAGCAGCGCGAGAATCTTCAACATGGGTCTTCCTTCACGGAATGCAGGATTCGCGCAAGAGCCTAACACTGTGAATCAGGCAGGAACATCTCCGGTGAGGCGAATGCCGTCATCGCGGGCAAGCCCGCTCCCACAGGTTTTGTAAACGCCACAAATCCACTGTGGGAGCGGGCTTGCCCGCGATGAGGCCAGTACAGACAAAGAAAATTCCCGGCTCAGTCGTTGATCAGCTTCCCCACCCGAATCGGCTCACGCCCGGCGACTTTAGCCTGCCAGGTGCCTGGCTGGGTGTAGCGCCCACGATCAATGGCGAACAGCACGCCACTGGTGCCGGCCTGCACGGTGGTGACCTTGTCGTTCAACGGGTCGACCACCTCGAACAGCGCATCGCCCTTCTCTACCCATTCCCCGGCTTCACGCAGGAAACTGACCACGCCGTGATGCGGTGCGAACAGGTATTGCGTGCCTTCGAACGGCATGCCTTCACAGCAGTCGGCCGGTGCCGCCGGCCAGGTGCCGCAGATGAAACCCTGCTCGGCGAGGAAGCCGAGAATGGCCTCGCAATTGGCCCGAGCCTGGTCGACCCGAGTGTCCCCCATGCTGCCCAGCTCCAGCGTGGTCGCCAGGTTGGCCGGTGGAATCGCCGCCGCCGGGAATGCCCGGGCCAGGCGCAACCAGGGCGAAGAACAGGACTCGTCGAACGAGCTGCCGCCGGAGTCCTCACACAACAGCGCCACGCCAGCCTGCAAGCGCGCCGCCAGGGATCGCCATTGTGGCCAGTGCTGCGGCAACGCGTAGATGTGGATCGCAGCTTCGAAATCGCAATGCAGGTCGAGGGTGATGTCGGCGTCGCAGGCATGGCGCAGCAACAGGCGGTGCATGGCTTCCAGCTGTGATGTCGCTGCCGGCAAGTCGTCGAGCACCTGGCCCATGGTCTGGCGAATCAGCGCGATGTTGGCCTGGGCATCGCTGCCGAGGCGATCACCGACCCGCTCGGCCACCGGCGCGCTGAGTTCGACGAACGAGCGGTTGAAGTTCTTGCCGCTGCCCAGCTCGAAACGCCCCATGTGGCTGCCTTGCAGGTGCTGGTCGAGGCCAATGGGATTGGCCACCGGCACCAGTTCGATCACACCGTTCAACTGTCCCTGTTGCTCAAGTTCGGTCAGGCGCTTCTTCAACTCCCAGGCCGTGCGCATACCCGGCAATTCGTCGGCATGCAGGCTGGCCTGGATGTACACCTTGCGCGGCCCCGCGCCATAACGAAACACGCTGAGGGTGCGCTCAGTGCCCAGGTGGCTCCAGGGAAGTTTGTGATCGATGCGTTGCATGGACGGACTCCTGATGTCTGCACGGCGAAATCACCTGTGGGAGCGAGCCTGCTCGCGAATGCGTCAAGCCAGCCAACATGGATGTTGAATGTACCGGCGCCTTCGCGAGCAAGCTCGCTCCCACAGGGATCTTTGTGCTGAAAATGATTGCACAAAAAAAATGGCAACCGCGTCTGACGGTTGCCACTTTTCCAAACGGCTGGATTACTCGCCGTAAACGTCAAACTTGAAGTACTTGTCCTGCACTTGCTTGTACTTGCCGTTGGCGCGGATCTCGGTGATGGCTTTGTTGAACTGCTCGGCCAGGGCGGTATCGCCCTTGCGCACGGCAATGCCGGCGCCGCCACCGAAGTATTTCGGATCGTTGTACTCAGGGCCGACGAAGGCAAAACCCTTGCCGGCGTCGGTTTTCAGGAAACCGTCGTCCAGGTTGACCGAGTCGGCCAGCAGCGCGTCGATGCGGCCGGAGACCATGTCCAGGTTGGCTTCCTGCTGGGAGCTGTAGCGCACCAGGACAATCCCCGCCGGTTGCAGCACTTCAGTGGCGAAGCGATCGTGGGTACTGGCACGCAGGACACCGACTTTCTTGCCCTTGAGTTCGGTCAGCGGGTCCTTGACGTCGCTGCCTTCCTTCATCACGAAGCGCGCCGGGGTGTGGTAGTACTTGATGGTGAAATCGACGTTCTTCTTGCGGTCGTCAGTGATGGTCATGGACGACAGGATCGCGTCGATTTTCTTGACCTTCAGCGCAGGGATCAGGCCGTCGAACTCTTGCTCGACCCAGGTGCACTTGACCTTCATCTGCTCGCACAGGGCATCGCCGATGTCCACGTCGAAACCGGTGAGTTTGCCGTCAGGGGTTTTCATCGAAAATGGCGGGTAGCCGGCTTCGATGCCGATGCGGATCGGCTTGGCGTCGTCAGCCACGGCGGTCAGGGACAACATCGACAGTGCCAGGGCACCGAACATCACTAGCTTCTTCATTTATAACTCCTGTGTGCGGAGGCTTTTATTGGCAGCTTCGATTGGCAGCGTTCGGTCCTTGCCTTGTGAACAGAAACCGAAGTGGCCGGCAGTCTAGAGCGGCTACAGGAGGGCAAATTACGCCAGGACGACAAAAACTTACAAAAAAGTGGCGCCGTGATTGAGTCAATGCGGTGAACGCGCCGTGAAGGCGAAATGTCTGTCAGACAGATCACATTTTCAGACCAGACCTACAGGCTTTCAGACGCCATCCGACGCAACGGGCCAACTGGCAATACCGGGTGTTTTACGGCACATTGAGCGCCCTTGCGTCCCATCGAGAGTAGCGCGATGCCCACGTTGAACCTGATCCAGCACCACCCCGCCGAAGGCCCGGGTGCCATCGCCTTTTGGGCCGAGTCCCGAGGGCTGACGCTGAAGGTGTTTCGCGCCGACCTGGGGCAATTGCCGCCCGTCAGCGCCGATCCGGTGATCCTGCTGGGCGGGCCTTATGAATCCAACGCCGGCCCGGCCTGGCTTGCGGCCGAACGGCAATGGCTCAAAGGCAGCCTGGATCTGGGCGGGGCCGTGTTCGCCATATGCTTGGGGGCTCAGTTGCTGGCGTTGAGTCTGGGCGGCAATGTACGGCGCATGGACCGGAGCGAAACCGGATGGACCACGGTGAGCTTTATCGATGGGCAAGCGCTGAAGTTACTCGAGTGGCACGAAGACGCCATCGACCTGCCGCCTGGCGCGCAGTTGTTGGCCAGCAGTGAGCACTGTGTGCAGCAGATGTACCGCGCCGGGCCGGCGCGGCTGGGGTTGCAGTTTCATCCGGAGTGGAACGCCGGGTCGGTGGCCGTGCTCAATGCGCATTTTGGTGAGGAGTCGCCATTGCCACGGGGGCCGCAGGACGATGCAGCCTATGCCGAGGTGTTGGCGTGGTTGCAGGCGACACTGGATGAGTGGTGGGCGGCCGCTGCCTGTCGCTGATCCAGATCAAAGCACATTCCTGTGGCGAGGGGGCTTGCCCCCGTTGGGTTGCGCAGCAACCCCCAGAATCTCACTAATAGTCGAGAGTTTTGGGAGCGCTTCGCACTCCAACGGGGGCAAGCCCCCTCGCCACAATGATCATTGGTGTTTGGGTATCAGCATTCGCAACCGATCACTTCACGGGCCAGCCGCGGCTCCGTGACACTCAACTCATACCCCTCATCCAGCCACCCGGTCACGCCGCCGATCATCTCCTTGACGGGATAACCCAAGGCCGCCAGCTTCACCGCGGCCTTGTTGGCGCCGTTGCAGTGAGGCCCGGCGCAATAGACCACGAACAGGCTGTTTTTCGGATAACCGGCCAAACCTTCGGCGGTCAACAAGCGCCCGGGAATGTTGATCGCTCCCGGTACATGCCCGCGCTCGAACGCCAGCGGGCCACGCACATCCACCAGAATGAAATCAACTTCGCCAGCCTGCTGGCTGCCGTAGACGTCGGAACAATCGGTTTCGAACGTCAGACGGTTGCTGAAATGCATCAGGGCGATGGCCGATGGGGCGGCGGGAATTTCGCGAACCAGACTGGTCATGGGTTGTACTCCTAAGAGGCGGTGGGTGTGGGAAGACTTTATCCGCCCGGCACTTGCGGCTACAGTGGCGCACAAGACACCGATCGGGAATTTTCCGCCAAATGCATCCCAACCAGGCAATGGTCGCGATTCTGGCCTACGACGGCCTCTGCACATTCGAGTTCGGCATCGCCGTGGAGATCTTCGGCCTGCCACGCCCTGAGTTCGATTTCCCGTGGTACGAACATCGTATCGTCGCCGTCGATCAAGGCCCGATGCGTGCCATGGGCGGGATCCAGGTCCTGGCCGACGGTGGCATGGAATTGCTCGCCGATGCCCGCACCATCATCATTCCCGGCTGGCGCGACCGCAGCGCCACGGTCCCCGCAGAGCTCATCGACGCCCTGCGCCAGGCCCATGCGCGGGGCGCACGGTTACTGTCGATCTGCTCCGGGGTGTTCGTCCTCGCCGCCACCGGGTTGCTCGACGGGCACGGTGCGACCACGCACTGGCGCTACACCTCGGAACTGGCCGAGCGGTTTCCCGGCATCCTGGTGGACCCGGACGTGCTGTATGTCGATTCCGGCCAATTGATCACCTCCGCCGGCAGCGCGGCCGGCATCGATGCCTGCCTGCATCTGGTGGCCCGGGATTTCGGCACGCAAGTGGCCAATTCCGTGGCCCGGCGCCTGGTCATGTCGCCGCAACGCAGCGGCGGCCAGGCGCAATTCATTCCGACGCCGGTCAGTCCTGCACCGCGCAGCGATCTTTCCCGCGTCATGCAGTGGGCACGTGAGCGCTTGCACGAACCGCTGGAGGTGCGCGACCTGGCCAGCGAAGCCGCCATGAGCGAACGCACGTTCCTGCGTCGCTTCACCGAAGCCAGCGGCCAGTCACCGAAAACCTGGTTGCAGCAGCAACGCCTGGGCCGCGCCCGCGAACTGCTGGAAAGCAGCGACCAGAACACCGAGCAGATTGCCGAACGTTGCGGTTATCGCTCGGTGGAAAGCTTCCGGGTGGCCTTTCGAACCGTGGTTGGCGTACCGCCTTCGGTGTATCGGGAGCGGTTTGGGCGTGGGGGCAGTGCTGGTTTTTGAGGTGCTTTCAAGGGCCTCTTCGCGGGCAAGCCCGCTCCCACAGGTTTTGTGTTGTTCACACCATCCCTGTGGGAGCGGGCTTGCTCGCGAAGGGGCCAGACCGGGTTAGCCAACTCTCAAGGCTTGCGCAACAGGTAGGTATCCATGATCCAGCCATTGGCCAGCCGCGCTGCCTTGCGCACCCGTTCGATTTCATCCGCCACGTCCTTGAGCTTGCCGCTGATCAGGATTTCATCCGGCGTCCCCAGATAGGCCCCCCAGTAAATCTCGGTGTCCCGGTCCGCCACCTGATGGTAGGCATCCTGAGCATCGAGCATCACCACCAGGCTGTCGGCATCGCTCACCTGCCCTGCCGCCAAACGCCGGCCCGTGGTGATTTCAACGGAGCGGCCAATCTGGTTGAGCGCCACCTTGTGCTGTGCCGCCAGGGCCTGGACGCTGGTAATGCCGGGGATCACCTCGAACTCGAACCCACAGGCGCCCGAGGCCTGGATCGCCTGAAGGATACGGATTGTGCTGTCGTACAGTGCAGGGTCGCCCCACACCAGGAAACCACCACACTGGCCGTCGGACAGTTCGTCATTGATCAGACGTTCGAAGGTCTGCTGTTTGGCCAGGTTCAAGTGGTCGACACTGCTCCTGTAGTCCACCTCACCGCGCTCGCGCTCGGGGCTGTGGGCCTGGACAAAACGGTGAGCGTGGTCGGTGATGTAGCGTTCGCAGATTTCGCGCCGCAAGTCGATGAGCTTGTCTTTGCTCTCCCCCTTGTCCATGAGGAAAAAAACATCGACCTGATTCAGCGCCTTCACCGCTTGCATCGTGATGTAGTCGGGATTGCCGGCGCCGATGCCGATGACCAGGAGTCTTTTCATCACAGCAGGTCCTCGGGGTCGGTGCCCGGCAAGCGCAACCGCCAGCGGCCATGGAACCTCAGTTCCACCGCCGACAGGGGTTCGACGTCGATCATGTCGGACGCCGCACTCTGCAACACCTGCGTCAGCGCGGCGCGAATGACAAAGGGATGGGTAATGGCAACGATGTGTCCGGGTGTCGACTGCAATGCGGTCAACCACGCCCCCACCCGTTCGCCCAATTGCACCAGCGACTCGCCACCGTGGGGTGCCGAAGCCGGATCTTCCAGCCAATGCTCGAGCGCCCCGGGGTCGTTTTTTTGCAGAGCGCCGATGCGCTCCCCCCGCCAACACCCGAAGTCGCAATCTTTCAGTGCATCGACAATTTCCGGTGCACTGCTGAAAAGCTCAGCGGTTTGCCGGGTGCGCAGTTCCGGACCGCAGACAAGACGTGGAACGCCCTTGAACTGATTGCAACGGGAAAGCCTGAGCGCTTGCCAATCCATCTCCAGAGGTTCGTCCAATGGAAAACGCGCCAGTTTCTGTGCGACGGTTCGAGCGTGACAAATCAGGGTTAAACGGGTCGCCTGCACCGGCAATCACTCCAGGGATGGAAAGGAACAACGGCGTCAGGGGACTGCCATCGCGCAATTGTGCCGCAAGAAAGCAGGCCTTGGGGGTAATGCCGATCAGTTAAGCCCCGGACATTGTGGGAGCGAGCTTGCTCGCGATGGCAGACTGTCAGGCACCCCTTGTTTGACTGTCCAGCCGTCATCGCGAGCAAGCTCGCTCCCACAAGGTTTGCTGTGATCAAACGCTTAACTGACTGGCACTAGACCTTGGGGGCGTTTAATTTGCCTGTTTGAAGCGGGCTCCGTCAGGCATGTCCTGGCAGGTTTTCCGTTATCGCTGACTGCAATAAAGGCAATGGCCTACAAGACTTTGCGACATCGGCGTAGCCCCTTGCTACAGGCACTTCACCCCATTTTCTGGCACGGCCGGACCACGCGAAAATTAACTAGACAGGCAGCACGCGATAATTAAATACTCTTTTCAACGGACTGTTAAAACATGTGCCACGCTCATCCAGCAGGAGCCCGGATGCCCTTTCTCCAATACCCGATCAATGTGCCAGGCCCGGCAACGCCAGCGGCCAAACCGTCCGCTCCTCGTTTAACGCAGGCAACCCCAAGCAGCATCTGACAAGAAAAAGAGTGGCGCCTGACAACAATCAGATGCCCACCGAATCAATGTATGGAAAAACTGACAGTGATAGTCAGGTTTGGCTCAAACCGCCGAATCGTTTGATACAGGAGTGTCTCCATGCTGGTCTTGCGTCCAGTCGAGTTGGCCGACCTGCCAAGGTTGCAGAAGCTGGCTCGTGAAAGTCTGGTGGGCGTCACATCCCTGCCCGACGATAGCGAACGGTTGCGCGAAAAAATTCTCGATTCCTGCGCCTCGTTCGAGAAAGACGTCGAGGGTCATGGCCCGGAAAACTATTTCTTTGTCCTCGAAGACCCGGCGACGCAGCACCTGGTCGGCTGCTCGGAAATCCTCGCCACGGCGGGGTACGGCGAGCCGTTCTACAGCCTGCGCAACCGGCACTTCACCAGCGCCTCGCGGGAACTGAACATCGAGCACGGTGTACCGGCCTTGTCGTTGTGTCACGATCTCAGTGGCCACACCTTGCTGCGCGGCTTTCATATCGATGCCGCACGGGTACGCACCGCCCATTCCGAACTGCTGTCGCGTGCGCGCCTGTTGTTCATCGCGGCCCACCCCGGGCGTTTTTCCACAACGGTGATCACCGAAATCGTTGGTTACAGCAGTGATGAAGGGCACTCTCCCTTTTGGGATGCCGTGGGCAAGCATTTCTTCGACCTGCCCTACGTCGAGGCCGAACGGCTTTGCGGCCTGCAAAGCCGCACCTTTCTCGCCGAACTGATGCCGCAGTATCCGATTTACGTGCCCATGCTGCCCAAAGCGGCACAGGACTGCATCGGCAGCATCCACCCCGATGGCCAGGAGGCCTTCGATATCCTCGAGCGTGAAGGTTTCGAAACCAACAGCTACATCGATCTGTTCGATGGCGGCCCGACGCTCTATGCGCGCACCTCGGGCATTCGGTCGATCACCCACAGCCAGTGCGGCCTCACGCAGCCTGGCCCGGTGATCGATGCCCGGGGCAGCTATCTGGTGAGCAACGAGTCCTTGACGGATTATCGGGCCATTGTCGCCGATCTTGATTACATCGCCGGGCAACCCGTCACGCTGGATGCGGCCATGTGCACGGCGTTGAGGGTCACCGAAGGCAGCCCGGTCAGGCTGATCGCCCTGTGAGTGCCCGCCTGGGTCATCGCCCGCCCCATGAACAAGGAATAGCCGCATGATTGTCCGCCCGGTCCAGATCACCGACCTGCCCGCCTTGTTCACGCTGGTGCGTCAGGCCAGCCCCGGACTCACCAGCCTGCCGGCCGACGAAGAACGCCTGGCCTACAGGATCCGCTGGGTCCAACGCACCTTCGCCGGGCAGGTCGATCGGGCCGATGCCGATTACCTGTTCGTGCTCGAGGACGACGAGCAGCAAGTGGTGGGCGTCAGCGCCCTGAAGGGTGGAATCGGCCTGCGCGAGCCCTGGTACAACTACCGGGTCGGGCTGACGGTCAGTGCTTGCGCGGACCTGGGTATCCAGCGCCAGATCCCGACCCTGTTCCTGAGCAACGAATTGACCGGGCAATCGGAAGTTTGCTCGTTGTACCTGCGCCCCGATCAGCGCCAGGGAAGCAACGGCCGCTTGCTTTCGCTCGGGCGCTTGTTGTTCGTGGCCGAGTTTACGCAGCTATTCGGCAACCGGCTGATCGCCGAATTACGCGGCAGTACCGATGAACGAGGCGACTCACCGTTCTGGGACAGCCTCGGCCGGCATTTTTTCAAGATGGATTTCAGCCATACCGATCACTTGTCCGGGCTGGGCAACAAATCGTTCATCGCCGAACTCATGCCACGCCAGCCGCTGTACACCTGCCTGCTCACCGAACAGGCCCAGGCGGTGATCGGCAAGGCCCACCCGAACACCGAGCCGGCCCTGAAAATCCTCAGCGCCGAAGGTTTTGCCCACAACGGCCATATCGATATCTTCGACGGCGGACCGGTCATCGAGGCCCCGGTTTCCGGTATCCGCACCGTGTGCGACAGCCGACCGCTGCAACTGGCCATCGGCTCGCCGGACGCTAACGATCCGCTCTGGCTGATTCACAATCGGCGCCTGGAAAACTGCCGCATTACCTGCGTCCCGGCCCGACTGGCGGGCAACAGCCTGGTGGTCGATCGCCTGACCGCCAAGCGTTTGCAGCTGCAGCCCGGCGACTCGGTGCGCGCCGTGCCGCTGCTCAATCAGCGGCACCAGGCCGCAGCGGCGTGACCTATCAGCTTCCTGCCTCAGGCGTCAATCGGGCTTACCCGGCAAATTCGTCATCATTCTCCCCCTGCGCGCGTGATAGCCTTTTATTTCTTCGGCGTTGACACTTTTGCTCAAGCCCTTCCATTCCATTGGTGGAACTCATATGTCCAGGCTTTCCCATCAAGATTTGCGCCGCAATTTTCGCCAACTGTTCGCCTCCAACACCTGCTACCACACGGCCTCGGTGTTCGACCCGATGTCGGCGCGCATCGCCGCCGACCTGGGCTTCGAAGTCGGGATCCTGGGTGGCTCGGTCGCCTCGCTGCAGGTGCTGGGCGCCCCTGACTTTGCCCTGATCACCCTCAGCGAGTTCGCTGAACAGGCCACCCGCATCGGCCGTGTCGCCCAGTTGCCGGTGATTGCCGATGCCGACCACGGCTACGGCAACGCGCTCAACGTCATGCGCACCATCGTCGAACTCGAACGGGCCGGCGTCGCTGCGCTGACCATCGAAGACACCCTGCTGCCCGCGCAGTTCGGCCGCAAATCCACCGACCTGATCACGGTCGCCGAAGGTGTCGGCAAGATCCGCGCGGCGCTGGAAGCCCGTTGCGATAAGGAAATGGCGATCATCGCCCGCACCCACGCCGGGATTCTGCCGGTGCAGGAAATCATCAGCCGCACCCGGCAATACCAGCAAGCCGGGGCCGACGGGATCTGCATGGTGGGTGTAAAGGACTTCGACCATCTGGAGCAGATCGCCGAGCACTTGAGCGTGCCGCTGATGCTGGTGACCTACGGCAACCCGCTGCTGCGCGACGACAAGCGCCTGGCCGAACTGGGTGTGCGTGTGACCATCGACGGCCATGGCGCCTACTTCGCCGCGATCAAGGCGACCTACGACAGCCTGCGTGAACAACGCCAAATCCTCACCCAGACCTCGGACCTGAGCGCGACCGAACTGACTCACACCTACACGCAACCTGAGGAATACATCCGCTACGCGGAAGAGTTCATGAGCGTGAAGGAGTGATGGTTTCATGCCGCTGACAGTGTGAACCGACACGCCGCCATCGCGGGCAAGCCCGCTCCCACAGTTGATTTCTGTTGAACACAAATTTTGTATTCACCCAGATCCTTGTGGGAGCGGGCTTGCCCGCGATGAGGCCTTCACTCCCAACATCCCTGCTGCCTGACACGCCGCCATCGCGGGCAAGCCCGCTCCCACAGTTGGTTATTGTTGAACACAAATCTTGTATTCACCCAGATACTTGTGGGAGCGGGCTCGCTCGCGAAGAGGCCATCACAGCCAACATCCATGCCGCCTGACACTCCGCCTTCGCGGGCAAGCCCGCTCCCACAGGTCACGCCGAGTCGAGCAGTTCGCGATGGGGTTTGCCATTGCCGCAACAGATCACGCGGTTACGCCCGGTGGTCTTGGCTTCGTACAGCGCATGATCGGCGTCGTTGAGCCAAAGCGTGGCATCGGTATGCGCCGGGTCGAATGACGCCAGGCCAATGCTCAGGCTGACTTTCAGCGCCGGACTCTGCTCGTAGCCCAAGGTGGCGAAGCGATCACGCAGGGCCTCCATGACCACCGCGGCGCGGTTCAGGGGCAGGTCCGGAAGGATCACGCAGAACTCGTCACCGCCGTAGCGTCCGGCCACATCGGTCGCTCGCAGGTTCTGCTTGAGCATTTTGCTCAACTGACGCAGGACGATATCACCGGCAACATGGCCGTAGGTGTCGTTGATGGCCTTGAAATGGTCGATGTCGATCAGGGCAATCGCCCCGCCTTTTTGCTGGCGTTTGCAACGCTGGAACTCGACTTCCAGCTGGTCCTTCCAGGTGCCATGGTTGAACAGGCCCGTCAGGCTGTCGGTGCGGCTCAGTGCCAGCAGTTCACGCTTCTGGCGGCCGAGGGTATGGGCCTGGCGGAAGCAGATCCAGCCCAGCGCCAACGGATACAGGCACAGCAAGGGCAAACAGGCATAGAGCTGCAGCGGGCTGGTCGCTGGAATGAACGCCGGGGCGAAAATCTGCAAACCGACTCCAATGCCCAGCACTTGCGCGGCCGTCCCGGCCAACAGGAAGCGCATGCCGCCGATGGCCACGTTGTTCATGGCCATCATGGAAATGGTGGTTGCGCTGGGCAGTGGATTGAAATGCATCGCGGCAATCCAGAAGCCGCCGAGAAAGGCATCGATCAGCAGATTGCGGTGTTCGGCGTGATAAGGCTTTCTGGCCCGGCGCGCCCATTGATAAGCCACGTGCGGCCAGACCAGGCCATTGAACCACATGAAACCCCAGACCCAGGGCGCCGGATCGAGTGGATACATCGCCGCGCTCACGCACACCAATCCCAGGGCCACCCCCAGGATTCGCGATGTATAGAGCCTCCTGGCCAATGAGAACCCCTTTCCTCCCGCTTTTTCCATAAGGCCTCTGTGCCACTCGACGGAATGCGATATCAGCCTGCGCCTGTGCGCTGGAGTCTATCAGGGCGAGATTAAATAGCCATCACCGGCTGACGGGCTGAATATCGCGACATCACCCTCGCATAAAAGCAAAAGCCTCACCCCAGAAACGGCTATACATGACAGAAGGGGTTGATCAATGACCATAAGAGGAGGCCCATGCAGACCTTTCAAGTATTGATCATCGGCAGCGGGTTTGGCGGCCAATGTGCAGCAATCAATTTGCTCAAGGCCGGCATCGACGATTTTCGCCTGCTGGAGCGGCGGGATTTCTTCGGCGGCACCTGGTGCCAGAACACCTACCCCGGCGCGGCCGTCGACGTGCCTTCGCCGCTGTATTCGTTGTCTTTCGCGCCCTATCGCTGGACGCAGATGTTCGCCGAACAGGCCGAGCTGCATCGCTACACCCGCCATGTGGTGGAACACTTCGGCCTGCGCGACAAGGTGGAACTGGACGCGAATGTCGAACGCATCGAATGGGACGACACCAGCAAGCGCTGGACCGTCTACACCGCCGGCAAGGGCACGTATTGCGCGCAGTTCCTGATCAACGCGACCGGGCCGCTGAGCCAACCGGTGGTACCGCGCTTCGAGGGACAGGAGCGTTTTCAAGGTACAACGTTTCACACCAACAACTGGGATCACGGCTACGACTATCGGCAAAAACGCGTGGCCATCGTCGGCAGCGGCGCCAGTGCGGCCCAGGTGATACCGGCCATCGCCCCGGACGTGGGGCACTTGCATGTGTTCCAGCGCACGCCCCACTGGGTGTTGCCCCGGGCTGACCGCAGCTTTGGCCGTTTCCAGCGCTGGCTGCTGGGGCTCAAGCCGGCCTACAAACTGCTGCGCTGGGGGATCTACTGGCAGTTCGAAACCCGGGTGATTGCCTTCAAGTATTCGAAGCCGGCGATACACATGGTCCAGCGCCAGGCCCTGCGTTTTCTCAAACGCCAGGTGCCGGATGCCGAACTGCGGCGGCAACTGACGCCGGACTACACCATCGGCTGCAAACGGGTGATCCTGTCCAGCACGCTGTACCCGGCACTGGCGCGGCGCAACGTGACGCTGCATAGCCGCGAGCAAGGCATCGCCGCCATCGACGAAACCGGCATCGTCACCCTGGATGGCCAGCACATCGACCTGGACCTGATCGTCTGGTCCACCGGTTACGACGCCACCGACGGGGTGATTTCCTACCCGGTCACGGGAAAAAACGGCACCCGCCTCAAGGAGGTCTGGGCGCAATACCCTCGGGCCTACCTCGGCACCGCCCTGCCCGACTTTCCCAACCTGTTTATCGTCACCGGGCCGAACACCGGGATCGGCCACACCTCGGCGCTGTTCATCATCGAATCGCAGATGAATTACATCCTCGACTGCATTCGCACGTTGAAGGCTCAAGGTTTACGCAGCATCGAAGTTCGCCATGAGGCGGAACGTACCTACACTGAAATGATCCACCGGGAAATGGAACGTACCGTGTGGAAGTCCGGTGGTTGCCACAGTTGGTATCAAAGCAAGAGCGGTCATGTGATTGCGATGTTTCCGGGGTTCAGTTTCAGCTTTCATCGCTTGACCCGAGCGCTGAAACCCGCCGATCACATTTTGTCCTGAGCAGATAGAAGGGAGACGCGTGATGCTTTTGTTGTTCGTGGTTCTCGCAGTGTTCGTCGCCTGGAGCTGGCTGACCTACCCGGCCATCGGCTACTGGCTCTATGATTTGAGCATGGCGGCCGAGGCCAAGCTGTACCGGCTGCATAAAATCGTCGTGCCCATCCCCGAGATGACTGTCTCAACCTGGCAAGGCGGGCCGTACGAGGCCACCAGCAGTGTGCTGATGCTCCATGGTTTCAGCGCCGACAAGAACCTCTGGCTGCGTTTCGCCCGGCACTTTGTCGGCAGCCACCGGGTGATCATCCCGGACATCGCCGGCCATGGCGAAACCGGCTTCAAGGCGGGCGGCGGCTACGACATCCCGCTGCAGGCCAAGCGCATGATCCAGCTGCTGGACGTGTGCGGCGTCGAGAAAGTCCATGTCATCGGCAACTCCATGGGTGGCTACATGGCGGCATGGCTCGCGGCCAATTACCCGGAACGCATCGTGTCCCTGGCCCTGATCGACCCGTCGGGGGTCACCTCGCCCGAGCCCAGTGACCTGGAGCGGCATTTGGCCAAGGGCCACAACCCGTTTCTGATTCATTCGCGGGAGGAATTCCGGCGTTTCTACGCCATGACCATGGCGTCCCCGCCCTGGGTGCCGAAGCTCGTGCTCGATGCCGTCGCCCAGCGTTATGAACAGTCCCGCGAGGAGCTGGAAGAAATCTTCCGCGATTTCCGCGCCAGCCCGCCGATGGAGCCCCGCCTGCCCGACATCAGCGTCCCGTCGCTGTTGCTGTGGGGGCGCAAGGACCGACTGATCGACGTCAGCAGCGTAGCGGTCTGGAGCAAGGGCATCGCCGACCTGCGCGTGCATATCTGGGATGCAATCGGGCACATGCCCATGGTGGAAGCGCCCTCCGGTTCGGCGCGCCTGTATCGGGATTTTTTGGCATCACTGCGTTCGGAGAGTCCACAGGATCAACGGCTCCACTAGGTTTGCATTCGTTTGCAGAATGAAGTTCGTCAGAAACTTCGTTTGTCGGCGTCGCTGAAGGCTGCGATCTTTTGCCCATCCTTTACGTCACCGCGCCAGGAATCCTGTTCATGAACCACCCGAACTTCGTCAGCCCTGACCTGATCCGCCAACGCTTCTCCAAAGCGATGTCCGACATGTACCGCGAGGAAGTGCCGTTGTACGGCGCGTTGATGGAACTGGTGGAGCAGACCAACCGTCACGTGCTGCAAAGCGATCCGCAGATCCTGCAACAGCTCACCAGCACCGGCGAAATCGAGCGGCTGGACCTGGAACGCCATGGGGCGATCCGCGTCGGTACGGCCGATGAACTGGCGACCCTCGCCCGCCTGTTCGCGGTGATGGGGATGCAACCGGTGGGTTACTACGACCTGACACCGGCCGGCGTACCGGTGCATTCCACGGCGTTTCGCGCAGTGCATGAAGCGTCCTTGCAGATCAGTCCGTTCCGGGTATTCACTTCGCTGCTGCGCCTGGAGTTGATCGAAGACCTGGAACTGCGAGCGTTCGCCCAGTCGATGCTCGACCGGCGCTCGATCTTCACCGCCCAAGCCCTCACGCTCATCGAGCGTGCCGAGTCCGAGGGTGGCCTGACCGAACCGCAAGCCCTGGAATTCGTCGAACAGGCCCTGGAAACCTTCCGCTGGCACCACAGCGCCACCGTCACCGCCGAGCAGTATCAGAAGCTCAGCGCCCAGCATCGGCTGATCGCCGACGTGGTGGCGTTCAAGGGCCCGCACATCAACCACCTGACGCCACGGACTCTGGACATCGACATCGTCCAGGCGCAAATGCCCGCCCACGGCATCACCCCCAAAGCGGTGATCGAAGGTCCGCCCCGCCGCCAGTGCCCGATCCTGCTGCGCCAGACCAGTTTCAAGGCCCTCGACGAGCCGATTGCCTTCACCAATCAGAACGAAGCTCGCGGCAGCCACAGTGCCCGCTTCGGCGAGATCGAACAGCGCGGAGCCGCCCTCACGCCAAAAGGCCGCGCACTGTACGACCGCTTGCTCAATGCCGCGCGGGACGAACTCAAGGACTTCCCCAACGAAGCCAACGCCGCGCGCTATAACGCCCTGATGGCGCAGCATTTCAGCGAGTTTCCCGACACCTGGGAAGGCATGCGCCAACAGGGCCTGGCTTACTTCCGCTACTTTGTGACGGAAAAAGGCCTGGCGGCGGGCAACCTGAAAAATACCGCCCTGGAAGACCTGCTCGGCAGCGGTTACCTGCGGGTTGAGCCGCTGGTGTACGAAGACTTCCTGCCGGTCAGCGCGGCGGGGATTTTTCAGTCAAACCTGGGGGACGCGGCGCAAACCCGTTACGGCGTGCACGCCAATCAGCAGGCGTTCGAAAAGGCCCTTGGGCGTTCGACGATCGATGAGTTGGCGTTGTATGCCGAGAGCCAGCGGCGCTCGATCGAACAGTGTTTCGCGGCGTTGGCCGATGTTGTTCCAGCCAATGAAAAAGGCTCTTCACGCAATTCCGGGCAACACCGATAACGCAATACCTGTAGGAGCCAGCCTGCTGGCGATGGACTCAAATGCGCCGCGTTTATCCAGCTCACCCGCGTTATCGTTAACGACCATCGCTGGCAAGCCAGCTCCCACAAAGGAACGTGCCCACGCTAAAACTGTAGGAGCCAGCCTGCTGGCGATGGACTCCAGTGCGCCGCGCTCATCCAGTCCAAACGCGTAATCGTTAACGACCATCGCAGGCAAGCCAGCTCCCACAAAGGAACGTGCCCACGCTAAAACTGTAGGAGCCAGCCTGCTGGCGATGGACTCCAGTGCGCCGCGTTCATCCAGTTCACACGCGTCATCGTTAACGACCATCGCAGGCAGGCCAGCTCCCACAAAGGAACGTGCCCACGCTAAAACTGTAGGAGCCAGCCTGCTGGCGATGAACTCCAGTGCGCCGCGTTCATCCAGTCCAAACGCGTTATCGTTAACGACCATCGCAGGCAAGCCAGCTCCCACAAAGGACCGTGCCCACGCTGAAACTGTAGGAGCCAGCCTGCTGGCGATGGACTCAGATGCGCCGCGTTTATCCAGCTCACACGCGTCATCGTTCACGACCATCGCAGGCAAGCCAGCTCCCACAAAGGACCGTGCCCACGCTGAAACTGTAGGAGCCCAGCCTGCTGGCGATGGACTCCAATGCGCCGCGTTCATCCAGTCCAAACGCGTAATCGTTAACGACCATCGCTGGCAAGCCAGCTCCCACAAGGGACCATGCCCACGCTGCAACTCCAAACAAAAACGGGCGACCCGCAGGTCGCCCGTTTTTTTTATATCCGAAACTTTCAATACAACCAATAAAGTGTTCGCCCAGTGCGATGGCCTCGGCAATCCATGCACTGGTAAAGAGCCGTACACTGGGCGAACGGAAAGCATTTTAATAGATGAGAATCAATATGTCCGCACTGCAAAGATGAAATTTATCGACACAATGTTTAAGGAAATGTCGACTTGATTACGACGCCGCACAACGCTTTAAACGCGCCCGTTAAACGCTATGAGCTGATTATTCCCGTACAAGACTTCTACAAAAACAATCAGCCCATATAACTCAATTTCAGTGTTTGCTGGTCACCGTCAATATGTCGGTGTAAACCACGTTAACGCTTTGTCCAACTTTCAAGTCCTTGAGTTTGGCCTGGACTTCAGGACGCTTGACGTCAACCGTCTTAGACTTGCCTTCCGGGTTTTCAAAAGTCACCTGGTGTTTTTTCTGGTCGATGTGGGTGATTTTCAGCTGCACTTTCACCTGACGGTAAGCTTCGCCGCCGGGGTTGTCGCTACCGGGTGCTGCGCGCACTTCGCCAGTGACTTCGGCAGTGCCCGGCAGGCCTTTGTCGACATCGGTGTCGAGGAAGGCGGCAACGGCGCTGGTCACACTGATGTCAACCTTGTCGCCGGCCTTGAGGTTGTCGAGATTTTTCGCTTTTTCGGTCAGTTGCACAGGGAATTCATTACCCTGCGGGCCTTTGAGGACCACGATACGGTTTGCGGTATCGACCGAAACGACTTGGGTGGCGACCTGATCGACCACCACAACTTCGGACAACGGGAGTTCGGCGGCAACCGCACCGAAACTGGCGGCAGACAACAAGGTTGCGAGGGTGATGGCTTTGGTCAGTGCGTGGCGTTTCATAGGCAGAACTTTCCCTGTGATAGATGGCAACAGACGGCGTTGAAGCCAAGCCCAACGCCATGTGTGCGATGAGCATAGACGCTGTTTGGCGAGTGGTCGCAGCAGGCGCTGATTTTCTAATACCCGGTCATTTCCAGATAGCCGTTCCCTGCATGACTGCCACTGAGGCGCACCGGGCCTTCCCAGTACGGTATGCGCAAATCCATCCACGCCTGGGGATTGAGCGCGGTGATGGTGATATCGAGGTGTCTGGAGGGGATCTTGATCGACCAGCGAATGGGCATCTCGCGCCCGGCCACGCTGGCCCTGTCTTGCGGCGTCAGGCTGATATCGCCGGCGTGCAGCAACTGTGTCTGCCCCCGGGCGTCGACCCAGGTGCCGGTGAGGTAAGGCTCGCCGTCCTTTTGCCGCATGCGATACAGCATCACCTGCTCGCCGCTGTCCAAATGCAGGGATAACCAGTCCCAACCGCTCTGGTTGGCCGTCAGGGGCTGGCTGCTCCACTCACGGTCGAGCCAGGCCGGGCCACTGACCTGAAAGGTCTGGCCGTCGATTTCCAGGGCGCCGCTGGCCTGGAAAAACGGCTGACTGTAGTAGTAAGAGGCTTGACCCTGTTCGGACTTCTGGCTGAACCCCTTGTCCCCTTGCAGCACCAGCGGACCTGTCGAGGTCAACCGCAGCCGGTAGCTGAAACGCTTGTCGCGGGCGCTGAGCAGCAGGTCGGCCAACGGATCGTCGGCTGGCGCCTGGCTGCTCAGTTGCCAGTCATCGATCCATGCATTGAACGGCATAACACTGACACCGGCCTGACCGACGCCGCCACGGGCATAGCGCTGCGCCGCGTGATGCACCGTCGCCGACGTCACCGCCGCATGACCGAGCCAGATCGTCTGGTTCTGCCAGCCTGCCACCTCGGGGGTGGCTTTCAAGGCACTGCGGAACAGCGTCCATTGCGCGCCGAACTCATGCCCCTGAGCGTCCTTCAGGTTGGCGGTGATGTACCACCATTCGATGCGAAAGCCATCGTGGGGGCCGTGATCCGTCGGGAAGCTGAACACCCGACCGGGCACCACCTTGGTAAACGCAGCGGCCTGGTTGCCCAGCCCGGCAAAACCTTTTTCTACCGGTGCCGGTTGATCGCAGCCATTGAACAGCAGCGCCAGCAGCACCAGGAGCAAGACGCCGAGATTAATTTTCATAGGCAAACGTGCGCAGCAAGTCCGCCGGTTGCGTGCGGTACAAACGCAACAACGGCCAGGCCGAAGCCAGCAATGTCGCCACCAGCGCCAGGCCCATCAACTGCAACAGTTGCAACGGGAACACCCGCAACGGCAGGCGCCAGCCAAAGGCCTGCACATTGATCACCGTGTCCAGGCACCACGCCAGGGCGATGCCCAACGGCAACGCCAGCACCAGGGTCAGCAGCGCCAGCAACCAGGTTTGCCCGAGGTTGAGCAACATCAGATGCCGGCGCGTCACACCCAGCGCCCACAGCGGCGCCAACTGCCCCAGACGGCTCTGGCTTTGAGTCAACAGGCTGATGAACAGCGCCACGCCGGCCACGCACAACGTCAGGCTATTGAGCGCAGCGGTGGCGGCGAAGGTGCGTTCGAAGACTTGCGTGGACCAGCCCTTGAGTCGCGCCTGATCGACGATGCGGCTGTCGTCCAGGGTAAAACGCGCCTGCAACGCCGTGACGAACGCCGGGATCGACGCCGGGTCGATGCGCAGGTTGAAGCGGTTCGGTGTCAGTTGCGGCCAGCCGCGCAACAGGTGTCGGATGTTGACCAGGATGTGACCCTTGGGATTGCCGTAGTCGGCGTAGATCCCGACGATCCGTGGCGACCACGGGCCAGTGGGCGTCGGCAGCGTCAGGTGGTCGCCCGGTTGCACGCGCAGGCGCCGGGCCAGTTGTTCGCTGAGCATCACCGCATCGTCCTTGGCCAGTCGTTCCCAAGGGTTGTCGCCCAAGGCGTCGAGCAGCGGCCAGTGCTGGCGATAGGTCGGGTGGTCGATGATCCCGGACAGGTCCGTCGGCCAGCCCTGCAACTGGATCGACACCTGCCAGTTGGGCAGCACCGCCGCCAGTTGCGGCTGCTGGTTGAGCCAGCCGTGCAGCTCCCGGGCCTGGGCCGGGTTTTGTGGATTGAGGTAAAGCTCGGCCGTCAGCCGTTGCTCGAGCCAGTCGCTGAAGGTCTGGCGAAAGCCTGCGGTCATGCTGCCGGCACCGATATTGGCGGCCATGGCCAACAGCAGCGCCATCAACGCCAGGCTCAACGCCGGAAGTTGCTGGCGGCAATCGGCGACAAACCATTGGCCCAGTACCGAGCGACTGCGCTGCGAAGCGAGACTGAGCAGCGAACTGAGCACCACCGGCAACGCCAGCGCGGCGGCGATCAACAGCGCCGCCATCAGTACGAAGCCACTGACCAGGCTGTCGCCGAAGATCAGCGCCAGCAGCGCGATCACCCCGGCCATTGCCGCCACCCAGGCCTGGCGGCGCAACCAGCGTGCATGGGCCTGATGCCAGGCCTGCGGGTCGGCCAGCGCCAGCAATGGCAAACGCGCCGCCCGCAGCAGACTGTTGACACCGGCCAGCAATGCGCCGATCAGACTCAGGCCGATACCACTGAACCACCATGACAGGCCGAGGTTCAACTGCCCCGCCACTTCGGCGCCATACAAGCCACGCAGGCTGGCGGCGACATCCGGCAACAGCACGGCGGCCAGCAGGTAGCCGCTGACCACCCCGGCCACACCGCCGATCAGGGCCAATCCACCCAATTCGACGGCGAGACAGGCGATCAGCATGCGCGCACTCACACCACAGGCACGCAGCGTGCGCAGCAAACCCCGACGTTGCTCCAGCGCCAGCCCGATGGCGGCATGCACGATAAACAGACCAACCACGAACGACAGCACCCCCAGGGCCGCGAGGTTCAGGTGAAAGCTTTCGGTCAGGCGAGTGAGGTTGTTTTCTTCGCCAGCGCTTTTGAGTTGCAGCTGTCCATGGAGGGCGTGCGGCAGCGGTGCAGTGAAATCCTTCGGTAACAGCAGGCGCGACAGTTGATCCGGCAACCCGAGAATCTGCTGGGCAAAACCGATGTCCACCAGCAGCACACCGGGCGCCATATCGGCCTGCACCTGCAGCGGCGGCAGTGCCACGCCCGCCAGGTTCAGTGGCCGGTCACCTTCGCGCAAGCCCAGTGCCTGCAAGGTTTGCAACGATATCCAGGTACTGCCCGGCGGGCTGAAAAAACCGACCACCTGCTCAATCGCCAAGGCCTGCCCCGCCACCGCCGCACCCGCCGGCAGCGACACCGGCTCGATGCCCATCAACTGCAGGCGCTGTTCTTCATGCCCCTTGAGCGTGACCCGCCCTTGCAGCACTGGTGACACGGGCCACCCTGCGCGGCGCAGATCGACAAACCATTGCTGCGCGAAGGTGCCGCCACCGGGCGCACCGAGACTGGCCTGAGGCTCGCCGCCGATCAACTGACTGGCGCGGGCATAGCTGTCACGGGCCTGGCTGTTGAGTGCCTGGACGCCGGTCAACAGGCCGGTGGCCAGCCACAACCCGGTCAGCACGCTGAAAAACTGCACCGGATGCTGCCGCCAGTGGCTGAGCAGCGCGTGCAGGGTCTGGCCAAAGATGCCCATGTCAGCGCTCGCCCACACCGGCCAGGCGACCACCGCACAGCAAGGCCTTTTCCGCCAGCCGCGCCGCCACGCCGGGACTGTGGGTGACCATCAGCAGGCTGGTGGGACTGTCGTCGAGCAGTTCCAGCAGCAACTGCAACACCTCGGCGCCGGTGGTTTCATCGAGGCTGCCGGTGGGTTCGTCGGCCAGCAGCAATGGCGGGCGCGACGCCAGCGCCCGGCCCAGCGCGACCCGTTGCTGCTGGCCGCCGGACAGTTGCTCCGGGTAGCGCCGCAGCAGCTCACCCAAGCCCAGGCGCTGCACCAGATGGGCTTGCCAGCGTGGGTCATGACGCCCGGCCAGACGCGCCTGAATCGCCAGGTTGTCTTCGACCCGCAGGCTGCCGATCAGGTTGAATTGCTGAAACACCAGGCCGATTTCCGTTCGGCGCCAGTTTGCCAGTTGCCCTTCGTTCATCTGTTCCAGGCGATGCCCGCCACTGCGGATGCTGCCGCTGTCGACCTTGTCCAGCCCGGCGATCAGGTGCAGCAAGGTGCTTTTGCCACTGCCTGACTCGCCCATCAGCGCCAGGCTGCTGCCGGGCCTGAGCGTCAGGTCGACGCCTTGCAGCACCGGCAGCGGCCCCTGCGGTGTGGCGTAGCTTTTGAAAACGCCATGGACTTCAAGCATGGGTCAACCTGCTGGATATGCGTGGCTCAAGGATAGCGGCCCTGAATGTTTTTTGTCCGTTGCCGATGATCGCCCTGCCCGTGCCCCGCCCTACCCTCGAAGCTGGTCTAGCCATAACGATAAAAAACGGAGACACCATGCCTCGTTTCACCTTGAGCCCTCGCGGGCTGCTCGCTTGCCTGATCACCGCCTGCCTGGCGCAATCGGTGATCGCCGCCGATGCACCGGTCGCGGCCAGCCCGCAAACCACGGCCAGTAACGCCGCCGTACTGAAGCAACTGCCCTTCACCGACCGCACCGACTACGAGTCTGTCACCAAGGGCTTGATCGCGCCCTTCAAGGGCCAGGTCAAGGACGCCTCGGGCAAGGTCATCTGGGATATCCAGGCCTATGACTTCCTCACCAAAGACCAGGCCCCGGAGTCGGTCAACCCGAGCCTCTGGCGCCTGGCCCAACTCAGCGCCCATGCCGGACTGTTCGAAGTCAGCCCGCGCTTGTATCAGGTGCGCGGCCTTGATCTGGCGAACATGACCATCATCGAAGGCGACGACGGGCTGATCATCATCGACCCGTTGACCATGGCCGAAACCGCCAAGGCGGCACTGGACCTGTACTACCAGAACCGCCCGCACAAGCCGGTGGTGGCGGTGATTTACAGCCACACCCACGTCGACCACTTCGGTGGCGTGCGCGGGGTCATCGACGAAGCCGACGTCAAGGCCGGCAAGGTCAAGGTGTTCGCCCCCGCCGGGTTCATGGAACACGTGATGAGCGAGAACGTCTACGCCGGCAACGCCATGAGCCGCCGCGCGCAGTTCCAGTTCGGCAGCCTGCTGCCCCGTGGCGAAAGAGGCCAGGTCGATGCCGGCCTGGGCAAGAGCACACCGAGCGGCGGCACCGTCACCCTGATCCCGCCCACCGACCTGATCGACAAGGCACTGCAGACCCGCACCATCGCCGGCCTCGAGGTGGAATTCCAGTTGACCCCGGGCACCGAGGCGCCTGCGGAAATGAACCTTTACCTGCCGCAATTGCGTGCCTTGTGCATGGCGGAAAACGCCACGCAAATGATGCACAACATCCTCACCCCGCGCGGAGCGCAAGTGCGGGATGCCAAGGCCTGGGCCGAGTACCTGGACGGCAGCCTGGCACGATACGGCGACAAGAGCGACGTGTTGTTTGCCCAGCACAACTGGCCGACCTGGGGCGGCGAACGCATCCGCACCTTCCTCGCCGACCAGCGCGACATGTACGCCTTCCTCAATGACCGCACCCTGCACCTGCTGAACCAGGGCCTGACGCCGCTGGAAATCGCCGACTCGATCAAGAAACTGCCCGGCAGCCTGGACCAGAAGTGGTACACCCGCGGCTACTACGGCTCGCTGAGCTTCAACACCCGTGCGGTGTATCAGCGCTACATGGGTTTCTATGACGGCAACCCGGCCAACCTCAATCCGCTGCCACCTGTGGAAACGGCGAAGTACACGGTCGAGGCCATGGGTGGCGAAGCGGCGGTACTGGAGAAAATGCGCGCGGCGATGACCAAGGGTGAGTACCGCTGGGCCGCGCAACTGGGCAATCAATTGCTGTTCGCCAACCCGGACAACAGCGACGCGCGCAAAGCCCAGGCCGAGGCGCTGGAGCAGATGGGCTATCAAAGCGAAAACGCCACCTGGCGCAACATGTACCTGACCGGCGCCATGGAACTGCGCAACGGCGTACCGCCCCATGCGGGCACTTCGGTGTCGGTCGACATGGTGCGGGCGATGAGCCCGCAGATGTTCTTCGACTTCCTGGCCGTGCGCCTGGACAGCGAAAAGGCCGCAGGCCATGACCTGACCCTGAACTGGACCTTCGAGGACCTGAACAAGGACTTCAACCTGACCCTGCGCAACGGCGTGCTGACCCACCGCGCCGGCCTCAATGCCCAGGCGGATGCCAGCGTGACCATGAGCAAGGCCACCCTGGAACAGATCAGCCTCAAGCAACTGGATATCCCCACGGCGATCCAGAAAGGCCTGATCAAGCTGCAAGGCAATGGCAAGAAGCTTGGGGAGTTGATGACCAGCCTCGATACGTTTGCGCCGCAGTTCAATATCGTTACCCCGTGAACCCAGATCCCCCGTAGGAGCGAGCTTGCTCGCGATGGAGGCCAACGATGACGCGGGGAGCCTGACACCCCGCGTTGCTCTCAGCTTTCTCGCGAGCAGGCTCGCTCCTACAGGGTCAGTTCAGAGCGGCGCCACGCCTTCGACAATGATGACCTCAGCCAAAGCCACTCCCTCACGATACCCACGCGCCTCCTGATACAACGCCGAGTGATAGCACGCCACCGCCTGCTCGTAGGAATCAAACTCGATCACCACACTGCGCTGCGGCGTCACCCGACCCTCCATCGCCTCGCTACGCCCTCCCCGCGCCAGAATCCGACCGCCATACAGAGCAAACGCCTGTGGCGCCCGCCGGGTGTATTGGCTGTACTGATCAGAGTCAGTGACATCCACATGAGCAATCCAGTACGCCTTCATAGTGACCTCTCGGTTTATTTTGTATTATGGTATACCACATTACCCATCCCACAAACACTGAGACTCCAGCATGGCCTTCAACAGCATCGAAGAAATCATCGAAGACTACCGCCTCGGCAAAATGGTCCTGCTGGTCGACGATGAAGACCGGGAAAACGAAGGCGACCTGTTGCTGGCCGCCGACTGCTGCACACCCGAGGCAATCAGCTTCATGGCCCGTGAAGCCCGTGGCCTGATCTGCCTGACCCTGACCGACGAACACTGCAAACGCCTGGGCCTGGAGCAAATGGTGCCGAGCAACGGCAGCGTGTTCAGCACCGCGTTTACCGTGTCCATCGAGGCCGCCGTCGGCGTGACCACCGGTATCTCCGCCGCCGATCGTGCCTGCACCGTGGCCGCCGCCGTCACCGCCAACGCAGGTCCCGCCGACATCGTGCAACCGGGCCACATCTTCCCGCTGCGCGCCCGGGAAGGCGGCGTGCTGACCCGCGCCGGCCACACCGAAGCCGGTTGCGACCTGGCCCGCCTGGCCGGCCATACGCCCGCTTCGGTGATCGTCGAAGTGATGAACGACGACGGCACAATGGCCCGCCGCCCGGACCTGGAAGTGTTCGCGCGCAAGCACGGGATCAAGATCGGCACCATCGCCGACCTGATCCACTACCGCCTGAGCACCGAACACACCATCGTGCGCATCGGTGAACGTGACTTGCCGACGGTGCACGGCACCTTCCGTCTGATCACCTTTGAGGATCGCATCGAAGGCGGTGTCCACATGGCCATGGTCATGGGCGATCTGCGCCGCGATGAGCCGACGCTGGTGCGCGTGCATGTGATCGATCCGTTGCGCGACCTGGTTGGCGCCGAATACAGCGGGCCGACCAACTGGACCTTGTGGGCCGCCTTGCAGCGTGTCGCCGCCGAAGGCCACGGCGTGGTGGTGGTGCTGGCCAATCACGAATCCTCCCAGGCGCTTCTGGAACGCGTGCCGCAATTGACCCAGTCGCCCCGGCAGTTCAGCCGTTCGCAGTCGCGGATTTATTCGGAGGTGGGCACCGGCGCGCAGATCCTGCAAAACCTGGGTGTCGGCAAGCTGCGCCATCTCGGTCCGCCGTTGAAATATGCGGGTTTGACCGGGTATGACCTGGAGGTGGTGGAGAGCATTCCGTTCACCGAGTGATACGCAGTCATTCCTGCATGGAAAAAACCCTGTGGGAGCGGGCTTGCCCGCGATGACGGTGGTACATCCAAAATCAATGTCACAGATGTACCGCTATCGCGGGCAAGCCCGCTCCCACAGGAATGTGGCTAGGGATAAATCAACTTCATAAAGAGCAATTTGGCTGATAGCCGGTACGGCAAAGTGCTTGCACAAAGTTTGGAATACCATAATATGATATTCCATAGACCGGACAGTCAGCACTGACTCGACGGACCTACTGCTCCCGATAGGCGGGCACTCGAAGGCCCCGCTCATAAACACAACAATGAGGGCGTGAAAATGGTGTTGAACAAACGTGCGACCGCAGTTCTTTTTGCGGGACTGCTGAGTGTGACCAGCCAGGCATTGCTGGCGGCTGAAAGCGTCAACTTCGTGAGTTGGGGCGGCAGCACCCAGGATGCGCAGAAGCAGGCCTGGGCCGATCCGTTCAGCAAGGCCAGCGGCATCACCGTGGTGCAGGATGGCCCGACCGACTACGGCAAGCTCAAGGCCATGGTCGAAAGCGGCAACGTGCAATGGGACGTGGTCGATGTCGAAGCCGACTTCGCCCTGCGCGCCGCCGCCGAAGGCTTGCTCGAACCCCTCGATTTCAAAGTCATCGAGCGCGACAAGATCGACCCGCGCTTCGTCAGCGATCATGGCGTCGGCTCGTTCTTCTTCTCCTTCGTCCTCGGCTACAACGAAGGCAAGCTCGGCGCCAACAAGCCCCAGGACTGGTCCGCGCTGTTCGACACCAAGACCTACCCCGGCAAACGCGCCCTCTACAAATGGCCAAGCCCAGGCGTGCTCGAACTGGCCCTGCTGGCCGACGGTGTAGCGCCAGACAAGCTCTACCCGCTGGACCTGGACCGTGCGTTCAAGAAACTCGACACCATCAAGAAAGACATCGTCTGGTGGGGCGGCGGCGCGCAGTCGCAGCAACTGCTGGCCTCCGGTGAAGCGAGCATGGGCCAGTTCTGGAACGGCCGGATTCATGCCCTGCAGGAAGACGGCGCCCCGGTCGGCGTAAGCTGGAAGCAGAACCTGGTCATGGCCGACATCCTGGTCATTCCCAAGGGTTCGAAAAACAAGGACGCGGCGATGAAGTTCCTGGCCAACGCCAGCAGCGCCAAAGGACAGGCCGACTTCTCCAACCTGACCGCCTACGCCCCGGTCAACGTCGACAGCGTGGCACGCCTGGACTCGGCGCTGGCCCCGAACCTGCCGACGGCCTACGCAAAGGATCAGATCACTCTTGATTTCGCATACTGGGCCAAGAACGGTCCGGCCATTGCGACACGGTGGAACGAATGGCTGGTCAAATGAAAATGACGGCAACCGCGCCTCGTCCTTCCACGGCCTCCGGGAGCGCCATTGGCGCTGCCGGTCCGGCAGTCGGCCAGACCCTTGCAAAGCAACCCTCGCCTTCGCTGAAACAGCGTTGGCGTGGCGCCAGCAACCTGGTCCCCGCCCTGCTGTTTCTCGGCCTGTTCTTTCTCGCGCCGCTGATTGGCCTGCTGCTGCGCGGCGTGCTGGAACCGGTGCCGGGCCTGGGCAACTACGAGCAACTGTTCGCCAACTCGGCCTATGCCCGGGTCCTGCTCAACACCTTCTCGGTGGCGGGCCTGGTCACGCTGTTCAGCCTGTTGCTGGGCTTCCCGCTGGCCTGGGCTATCACCCTGGTGCCCCGTGGCTGGGGGCGCTGGATCCTCAACATCGTGCTGTTGTCGATGTGGACCAGCCTGCTCGCCCGCACCTACTCCTGGCTGGTGTTGCTGCAAGCCTCCGGGGTGATCAACAAGGCGTTGATGGCGATGGGCATCATCGATCAACCACTGGAGATGGTGCACAACCTCACCGGTGTGGTGATCGGCATGAGCTACATCATGATCCCGTTCATCGTGCTGCCGTTGCAGGCGACCATGCAGGCCATCGACCCGATGATCCTGCAGGCCGGTTCGATCTGCGGCGCCAGCCCCTGGACCAACTTCTTCCGGGTGTTCCTGCCGCTGTGCCGGCCGGGGCTGTTCTCCGGCGGTCTGATGGTGTTCGTGATGTCCCTCGGTTACTACGTGACCCCGGCGCTGCTGGGCGGTGCGCAGAACATGATGCTGCCCGAGTTCATCATTCAGCAGGTGCAGTCGTTCCTCAACTGGGGCCTGGCCAGCGCCGGCGCCGCGTTGTTGATCGTGATCACGCTGGTGCTGTTCTACTTCTACCTGAAGCTCCAGCCGGAATCCCCGGTTGGCGCCAGCAACGCGAGGTAAGCCGTCATGCTCCTGACCCCCAATGCCATGAGCCGCCGGATGCGCTTCGGCCTCTATGCCACCACCGGGCTGATCGGTCTGTTCCTGCTGCTGCCGATCGTGTTCATCGTGCTGCTGTCGTTCGGCTCGTCGCAATGGCTGGTGTTCCCGCCGCCGGGCTGGACACTGAAATGGTACGGCCAGTTCTTCTCCAACGCCGACTGGATGAACGCGGCCATGGCCAGCCTCAAGGTCGCGGTGCTGACCACGTTCTTCGCCGTCGCGCTGGGCCTGCCGACCGCGTTCGCCCTGGTGCGCGGTCGCTTCCCTGGCCGGGAAATGCTCTACGGCCTGTTCACCCTGCCGATGATCGTGCCCCTGGTGATCATCGCCGTGGCGGTGTACGCGCTGTTCCTGAAACTGGGCTACACCGGAACCATGTTCGCCTTCGTGGTCAGCCATGTGATCGTGGCATTGCCGTTCACCATCATCTCGATCATCAACTCGCTGAAGCTGTTCGATCAGTCGATCGAGGATGCAGCGGTGATCTGCGGCGCCTCGCGCCTGCAAGCGGTGTTCAAGGTGACCTTCCCGGCGATCCGTCCGGGCATGGTTGCCGGCGCCCTCTTCGCCTTTCTCGTCTCGTGGGATGAAGTGGTGCTGAGCGTGATGATGGCCAGCCCGACCTTGCAAACCCTTCCCGTGAAAATGTGGACCACCCTGCGCCAGGACCTGACGCCCGTGATCGCCGTCGCCTCGACGCTGCTGATCGGCCTCTCGGTACTGGTCATGGTGATCGCCGCCGCTCTGCGCCGGCGCAACGAAATCAGCGCTTGAGCGCCAGGAGTACGACATGAGTGCAGTGATCAAAGATTCCGCGCAGCAAAATGACAAACCCCTGGTCAGCCTGCGTAACCTGAACAAGCACTACGGCGACTTCGCCGCCGTGGACAACATCTCGCTGGACATCAAGGACGGTGAATTCCTCACCTTCCTCGGCTCCAGCGGCTCGGGCAAAAGCACCACGCTGTCGATGCTCGCCGGCTTCGAAACGCCGAGCAGCGGCGAGATCCTGGTCAACGGCCAGTCGCTGGTCAACGTGCCGCCGCACAAGCGCGACATCGGCATGGTGTTCCAGCGCTACTCGCTGTTCCCGCACCTGTCGGTGCGCGACAACATCGCCTTCCCGCTGACCATCCGCAAACTGGCTGCCGCCGAGCGCGAGCGCCGGGTCGATGCAATGCTCAAGCTGGTGCAGCTTGAGCAATTCGCCCATCGCCGCCCTTCGCAACTGTCCGGTGGTCAGCAGCAACGCGTCGCCATCGCCCGCGCCTTGGTTTACGAGCCACGTATCCTGCTGATGGACGAACCCCTCGGTGCGCTGGACAAGAAACTGCGCGAAGACTTGCAGGATGAACTGCGCCAGCTGCATCGGCGCCTGGGCATCACCATCGTCTACGTGACCCATGATCAGGAAGAAGCCATGCGCCTGTCCCAGCGCATCGCGATTTTCAGCCACGGCAAGATCGTTGGCCTGGGCAGCGGTTATGACCTGTACCAGAACCCGCCGAACGCCTTTGTCGCCTCGTTCCTGGGCAACTCCAACTTCCTCAAGCTCAAGGCCCAGGGCAATGCGGTGGCGACCTTCGAGGGGCAACCGCTGTCGATCCGACTCACCGCCAGCCTGCAAACCGACCAGGACGTGCTGCTGATGGTACGCCCGGAAAAAGCCCTGGCCCTGAGCAACGAACAAGCCCTCGCCGAACCGCTGGCCGCCGGCTGGAACGAAGTCTCGGCCAAGGTCGTGGAAGTGTTGTTCCTCGGCGAAAGCCAGACCTGCAGCGTGATCACTGCCGGCGGCACCTCGATGACGGTCAAGGCACTGTCCGCCGCCGGCATGCCACTCAAGGCCGGTGACCCGGTGCGGGTGCGTTGGGCCACCGCGGATGCCTGCGTCTACACCGAATGGGCCGAAAGCGACCTGAACAAGGCTGCCGGCGCTCACTGATCCATTGGCCTGCGCGCGCGGGCTACTATAATGCGTCACCCTCGGGCCACCACAACGTCGGGTTGTGGTGGCCTTTTTTTGCTCTTCTGTAGGAGCGAGCATGCTCGCGATGGACTTTAACGATGACGCGCAAACTGGATAAACGTGGAGCACTTGAGCCCATCGCCGGCAAGCCGGCTCCTACAGGTTCCAGGGATGGCGTGAAGTCGCCTGTAAGATAAATTGGACAACGGATTCCTAAAATCCCGGTTTAATGCTAAATAGTGCTCAGTATTTTTAACACCCGACCCTGTCGTGCCACACAGTGCAACGAGAATAACGATATGAAAGTCCATTTCGAGAAAAGTGAAGTGTTTGGGAACCTCCACCTGCAAGCGGCGGTGGCAGCATGATCGAAGTCACCGAAGTTTCCATTGCCGAGCTGCGCGCCGCGCTCGAATCCGGCCAGACCACCTCGGTTGAACTGGTCCAGGCCTATCTCGCGCGGATCGACGCCTATGACGGCCCCGAGACGCCCACGGCACTGAACGCGGTGGTGGTGCGCAACCCCGAGGCTCTCGCCGAAGCACAGGCCGCCGACGCCCGTCGCGCCAAGGGCCAGACGCTGGGTCCGCTGGACGGCATCCCTTACACCGCCAAGGACAGTTATCTGGTCAAGGGCCTCACCGCCGCTTCCGGCAGCCCGGCCTTCAAGGACCTGATCGCCTATCGCGATGCGTTCACCATCGAGCGCCTGCGCGCCGCCGGGGCGATCTGCCTGGGCAAGACCAACATGCCGCCGATGGCCAACGGCGGGATGCAGCGCGGCGTCTACGGCCGTGCCGAGAGCCCCTACAACGCCGGCTACCTCACCGCCCCTTTCGCCTCCGGTTCGTCGAACGGTGCCGGCACGGCCACCGCGGCCAGTTTCGCCGCTTTCGGTCTGGCGGAAGAAACCTGGTCGAGTGGTCGCGGCCCGGCCTCGAACAACGGTTTGTGCGCCTACACCCCTTCGCGCGGCGTGATCTCGGTACGCGGCAACTGGCCGCTGACCCCGACCATGGACGTGGTCGTGCCGTTTGCCCGGACCATGGCCGACCTGCTCGAAGTGCTCGACGTGGTGGTGGCCGATGACGCGGATACCCGCGGTGACCTGTGGCGCTTGCAGCCTTGGGTGCCCATTCCGAAATCGTCCGAGGTACGCCCGCAATCCTATGCCGCGCTGGCGGCGAACAGCGAAGCGCTCAAAGGCAAGAAGTTCGGCGTTCCGCGCATGTACATCAACGCCGACCCTGAAGCCGGCACCTCCGAAGCGCCGGGCATCGGTGGCCCGACCGGCCAGCGCATCAACACCCGTCCTTCGGTGATCGGCCTCTGGGAACAGGCGCGCAAGGCCCTCGAAGACGCCGGTGCGCAAGTGATCGACGTGGACTTCCCGCTGGTCTCCAATTGCGAAGGCGATCGTCCTGGCGCGCCAACCGTGTTCAATCGCGGCATCGTCTCCAAGGAGTTCCTGCACCATGAACTGTGGGACCTGACCGCCTGGGCGTTCGATGACTTCCTGCAGGCCAATGGCGATCCGAAATTGAATCGCCTGGCCGATGTCGACGGCCCGCTGATCTTCCCTCACGACCCAGGCACCCTGCCCAACCGCGAGGGCGACCTGGTTGCCGGCATGGACGAATACGTGCGCATGGCCGAGCGCGGCATCACGCCGTGGGACCAGATCAGCACAGTGCCCGACGGCCTGCGCGGACTGGAGAAGACCCGCAAGATCGATCTGGAAGACTGGATGGATCGCCTGGGCCTCGACGCGGTGCTGTTCCCGACGGTCGCCGATGTAGCGCCGGCGAATGCCGATGTCGATCCGCATTCGGCGGATATCGCCTGGAGCAACGGTATATGGGTCGCCAACGGCAACCTCGCCATCCGCCACCTCGGCGTGCCAACGGTCACCGTGCCGATGGGCGTGATGCCTGACATCGGCATGCCGGTCGGCCTGACCTTTGCCGGGCGCGCCTATGACGACTCGTCACTGCTGCACCTGGCATCGGCGTTCGAGTCCACCGGCAGCAAACGCATGATCCCGCCGCGCACCCCGCCATTGGCGGCTGGCAAGCGCTAATGCAGGCGCTGGCTTAGCAAGCTCGCTCCTACAGACGCAGTCTCCTGTAGGAGCGAGCTTGCTCGCGATGGTCGTTAACGATAACGCGTGTGAGCTGGATAACCGCGGTCCTTTGTAGGAGCTGGCCTGCCAGCGATGGTCGTTAACGATAACGCGGGCGAACTGGATGAGCGCGGCGCGCTTGAGTCCATCGCCAGCAGGCTGGCTCCTACAGTCCATCGCCAGCAAGCTGGCTCCTACAGGTTCCCGGGATTTTCAGGGATCGACCTGGGCCATCAGTTGCGGAATCGATTCCGGGCGATTGGCAAAACGCTGCGCCAGCACCGCACAGACCATCAGTTGAATCTGATGGAACAGCATCAACGGCAGGATTAACACACCAATGGTGCTACCGGCAAACAACACCTGCGCCATCGGCACACCGGTTGCCAGGCTTTTCTTCGAGCCGCAGAAAAGAATGGTGATGCGGTCTTCCTGATTGAAGCCGAACGCCTTGCCCAGTACGGTCGAGGCCACCAACACCAGCGCCAGGACCACGCAGCACGCCACCACCAGCCCAACCAGGTCCAGCAACGGAATCTGGTGCCAGAGACCTTCGATCACCGCCTCGCTGAACGCGCCGTAGACCACCAGCAAAATCGAACCCTGATCGACGAACCTCAGCCAACTCTTGTTGCGCGCCACCCAGTTGCCGATCCAGCGCCGCGCGATCTGCCCGGCAATGAACGGCAGCAGCAACTGCACGCTGATCTTGAGGATGGCGTCGAGGGTCGAGCTGCCTTCGCCATGCACATTGAGCAGCAAGGTCACCAGCAAGGGCGTGAGGAAAATCCCGAACAGGCTGGACGCTGCCGCGCTGCAGATTGCCGCCGGGATGTTGCCCCGCGCCAGCGAAGTAAAGGCAATCGCCGACTGCACCGTGGCGGGCAGCGCACACAGGTAAAGCATGCCCATGTACAGGTCGTTGCCGATCAGCGGTGACAGCAGCGGCTTGAGCGCCAGGCCGAGCAGCGGGAACAGCACGAAGGTCAGGCTGAACACCAGCAAATGCAGGCGCCAGTGCCCGGCACCGGCAATGATCGACTCGCGGGACAGCTTGGCGCCATGCAGGAAAAACAGCAGCGCGATGGCGATGTTGGTCAGCCAGCCAAAACCGACCGCGACCTGGCCGCTGGCAGGCAGCAGGCTGGCGAGCGCGACCACGCCGATCAGGGTCAGGGTGAAGTTGTCGGGTAACAAACGGGGGCGCGTCATGGGGTGATCATCCGGGGGTTGCCAGTACGTGAAAGCGACTCTAACGTGACTGGATATTACCGACTAACGCCGATGAGCCCACCGATGCCGCCTAAAGGACATGACAAAAGTATCCGGCGCAGTATTCCCGGGCTGTCCAGCCTGCCAAGGCCGCTCTACGGCCGTACCGAATCGCTGCCCAATCGCGCCCTGACCCGGCGCCACAGCCACCCGTGGGTGCAGCTGTCCTATGCGATCCAGGGCGTGCTCGAAATCCAGACCGGCGTCGGGCGCTTCGTCGCCCCGCCGGAGCGTGCGGTGTGGATTCCGGCGGGCATGCCGCACCGGGTGTTCAGTTCGCCGCGCACGGAAATGCGCAGCCTGTACATCGATTGCAGCGTCTCGACCTGGGCGCCGCCGGGCTGTCATGTGTTGGCGGTCAGCGATCTGTTGCGTGAGTTGATCCGTGCCTTCAGTCAGATTCCGGTGGAATACGACCAGGACGGTGCGCACGGTCGGTTGGCCCAGGTGATTCTCGATCAGTTGGCTGAGGCCCCCCAGATCGACCTGATGCTGCCGCTGCCCCAGGACAGCCGATTGCGGCAAATCGCGCAAAGCCTGGAGTCGCACCCCGAGCAACAAACCACCCTCAGTCACTGGAGCGACCAGTTCGGCATCACCGAGAAAACCCTCAGTCGCCTGTTCCTGCGCGACACCGGCCTGACCTTTCGCGCCTGGCGCCAGCGCTTGCGCCTGCTCGGAGCCCTGACACCGCTGGAACAGGGCGAGCGAGTGACCGACGTCGCCCTGGCTTGTGGCTACGACTCAACGTCGGCGTTTATTGCGGCGTTTCGTCAGCAGTTTGGTGAAACGCCGGGGGAGTTTTTTCGATAAATTCGACACAGGACGACCTGTAGGAGCGAGCTTGCTCGCGATGGACTTAAGAGCGCCGCGTTTAGCCAGTAAACACGCGTTATCGTTAACGACCATCGCGAGCAAGCTCGCTCCTACAGGGATCTCACAAAAATACCCCAGTGTTACTGATCAGACTTGATGCTGGTCCACACCCGCGTGCGCACCCGCTCGAGCTTTTGCGGCAATGGCTGCACGACGTACAGCGTCTTCAATGCCTCACTGGTCGGTGTCAGGTTCGGGTTGCCGGTGATGTCCTTGTTGATCAGCGCCAGCGAGTCCTTGTTGGTATTCGGGTAACCGAGGAAGTCGCTGATCGGCGCGATGACTTTCGGGTCCAGCAGGTTGTTGAGGAATTCGTGGGCTTCGGCGACGTTCTTGGCGCTTTTGGGGATGGCGAAGGTGTCGAACCAGATCGGCGCGCCCTCTTTGGGCAGGCGCCAGTCGACGACCACACCGTTGCCCGACTCTTTGGCGCGGTTGCCGAACTGATAGAAGCTGCCGGAATACCCGATGGCCACGCAGATATCGCCGTTGGCGATGTCGGTCATGTACTTGGCGGAGTTGAAGTAGGTGACGTAAGGGCGGACCTTGAGCATCAGCGCCTTGGCTTTTTCGTAGTCATCCGGGTTCTGGCTGTTCGGGTCCAGCCCCAGGTAATGCAGAGCCAGCGGCAGGATTTCCGATGGCGAGTCGAGCATCGCGACGCCACAGGCCTTGAGCTTCTCCATGTTCTCGGGCTTGAACACCAGGTCCCAGCTGTCCACCGGCGCATTCTCGCCCAGCGCCGCCTTGACCTTGGCCGGGTTGAAACCGATCAGCACGGTGCCGTACATGTAGGGCACGCCGTACTGGTTACCCGGGTCGTTCTTGTCCAGCAGCTTGAGCAACGCCGGGTCCTGGTGCGACCAGTTCGGCAGTTTGGACTTGTCGAGTTTCTGGAACACGCCGGCCTTGATCTGGGTTTCGATGAACTGGTTCGAGGGCACCACCAGGTCGTAGCCCGAGTTGCCGGTGAGCAGCTTGGCTTCCAGGGACTCGTTGGTGTCGAAGGTGTCCCAGGTCACCTTGATCCCGGTGTCCTTGGCAAAATCCTTGGGTACGGACGGCAGGATGTAGTCCGCCCAGTTGTACACCCGCAATTCGCGCGGTTCGGCGTGCACCGCGCTGGCCAGCAGCGACAGTCCGCAAACGGTGGCGCCCAGTATGCGTTTCATTGAGTCCATGGATCATTTCCCCAAGTGTGGCGTGAGTTCGATGGTTTTTATGTTCTGTACACGGCAGCGGCCTTGAAAATAGCCAAGGGCAAGGAAGTCCGCTTCTGGTTGTGATTCTTGCCGAGGGCGGGGCCGGTTCACAGCGTGAGTCAGGCCAAAAGGAGATCGAAACGGCCAAAATACCTGTCCGCATTGATCAGCGTCGCGAGGCGTTTCACCGACAGTGCGGCGGCCAACCCATACATCGTTTTTTCTGTGGGAGCGAAGCGAAGTCGCAGGTGTATTGCCCGGCAGGCTATTATCAAACGCGGTGAAAGTCGTTTTCGTAGAGGGATACGGCTTGTCGCGCAGGGGTATGGACGATCACTGTTGTTGAATATCGGTGCGGCGGATTTTCATCATACTGACCTCATCGGCAGTGTTCACTGGCTGCCTGTGTGCACTCAAGGAGCAATGCCCATGAACCATCGGATAGAGCTGTTCGGCGCCAGTACCGGCAACAGTCTGCGGGCCGCGATCGCCCTGGAAGAGTCGGGCATCGCCTACACGGCACGCAAGCTCGACCTGTATGCGCAGGAGCACCGCGGGCCGGACTTCCTGGCGCTTAACCCGGCCGGGAAAGTGCCGACCCTGATCGATCACGGCACGACACCGCCGCTGGTCATCAACCAGTCCAACGCCATCATCCAGTACGCCGACTCCATTGCCCCCGGAAAGCTGGCACCGGCGCAGCCGGGACCTGTGCGCACCCGGGTGATCGACCGCTATTTCTTTTTCGTGACCGATGTCATCGCCCCCAGCCATGCAGCGTTTTTTCTGCACCAGGCAGGGCAGGACAAAGCGGCGGCAATCATCGATCTGCGGGTGATCGAACAACTGACCTACTCGGAAAGTTTTCTGACCGGCGGATTCATGGCCGGCGAACAGTTTTCCATGGCCGACATCTCGGCGTTCACCATTGCCATGGCATTCCGTGACCGGCTGGACTGGAAGCTGCTGCCACAGCTATCGCGCTGGTTCAACTCGGTTGAAGCCAGGCCGGCGGTACAACGCGGCCTGAATGTGTTCAAGCAGTGATGAGCAATCAGCGAACACAAAAATGCCCGACACGTTACCGTCACTGTAGGAGCGAGCTTGCTCGCGATGGACTCAAGAGCGCTGCGTTTAGTCAGTAAACACGCGGTATCGTTAACGTCCATCGCGAGCAAGCTCGCTCCTACAGTGACGGCGACGCGCCGGGCATTTTCAATCGCACACCGAACGATTTTGCCTCAGTCGCTGTAGCCGAACTTCACCGCACGGTTTTCCTGCGCCTGGCTGCGCGTAGCGAGGCAGTAATACAACGGGCATGTCACCACCAGCCCCACCAGCCACGACAGGTCCGCGCCGTCTACCAGATTGGCGTATGGCCCGACATACAGTGAAGTGTTGGCGAATGGCAGCTGCACGATGATGCCGATGAAGTAGGCGATGATCGCGTGCAGGTTGAAACGCCCGTAGATGCCGCCGTCTGCGCGGAAGATCGAGGCGATGTCGTAGCGGCGACGCTTGATCAGGTAGAAGTCGATCAGGTTGATCGACGCCCAGGGCACCAGCACCAGCAACAGCGCCAGAATCAGGCCGATGAACTGCGAAATGAAGTTCGCCGAGGCACCCAGCGCCACCACGCAGCAACCCGCCAGGATAATGCCCGACAACACCACGCGCACCTTGATGCTCGGCGTCCACTGGCTGGCGAAGGTCTGGATCGAGGTGATGATCGACAGCACCGCGCCATACAGATTCAGGGCGTTGTGGCTGATGATGTTGAGCAGGAACAGCACCATCAGGATCGGCCCCAGCCAACCGGTGGACTGCTTGACCGCCGCCATCGCCTCGGTGCCTTCGGGTGTCGCCAGTACCGCCACGGCACCGAAGGTGAACGACAGGACCGTGCCCAGGGTCGCCCCCAGGTAAGTGGCGAAGAACGGCCGGGTGATGCCGATGTCCGCCGGCAGGTAGCGCGAGTAGTCCGACACATACGGCGAGAAGCTGATCTGCCAGATGACGCCCAGCGAGACCGTGGCCAGCCAGCCCGACAGGTTGAACCCGCCGCGAGTGAAAAAGTCCGCCGGCAGGTCATGGGCGAATATGTAGAGGAAACCGGCGAGCAACGCGCTGCCCATGACCCAGGTGCCGATGCGGTTGAGGGTGTGGATGAAGCGATAACCGATCACCCCGATGGCCGTGGCGCTGAGTGCGCCGATCAGAATGCTCGCCGGCACCGGAACCGACGGCGCAATGCCGACAATCGATTTGCCTGCCAGCACGATGTTGGAGATGAAGAAGCCGATGTAGATCAATGCGGCGAAGAACACGATCAGCAGCGCGCCGTAGCGACCGAACTGACCACGACTCTGGACCATTTGCGGAATGCCCATGCATGGCCCCTGGGCCGACGCCAGCGCAATCACCACACCGCCGACCATGTGCCCGAGGACAATCGCCAGCAGACCCCAGAACAGGTTGAGGTGGAACACCTGGACCACCATGGCGCCGGTGACGATGGGCAGTGGCGCGATGTTGGTGCTGAACCACAGGGTGAAAAGATCGCGGGCCTTCCCATGGCGCTCTGCGAGTGGAACGTAGTCGACCGTATGGTTCTCGATCAACGGATCTTGCCGGGACATCTGGGACATGTGCATGAACTCGAGTTTGTCTGTTCTTATCTTTGTATGAAGTCAAACCGGGGGGACTCTCTGGTCGCCCCTCAGATGCGGACCATATTATGGTATTCCAAACTTTAAACAAGACTGATCCGGTCTTTGAACAAGCATCTGAACCGGCATCCTGCCCGATTCACGCCCACACTGGCTAGCCAATAGCCCCGTATCCATTGGGTTTGCGACGCCAGCCGTACGTTTATCGGTTCACTCAAAAAGACCTTGCAATCGATGTATTACGGTATACCATCAGACCTACAAACACATAAAAACGCGTCACACCACCCGAGGACCGTCCAATGATCGATGCCGCCATCTACAAACAAGTCATGGGCTCGTTCCCGTCCGGAGTGACCGTGATCACTACGCTCGATGAAGATGGGCAAATCGTCGGCCTGACCGCCAGCGCCTTCAGCTCGCTGTCGATGGACCCGGCCCTGGTGCTGTTCTGCCCCAACTACAGCTCCGACTCCTATCCTGTCCTGATCAAGAACAAGCGTTTTGCGATCCACGTGCTGTCCGGCGGCCAGCAAAGCGAAGCCTATGCCTTCGCGCGCAAAGGCAAGGACAAGGCCCAGGGGATCGAGTGGACGCTCAGCGAGTTGGGCAACCCGATCCTGGCCAACGCCACGGCGGTCATCGAATGCGAGTTGTGGCGCGAATATGAAGGCGGCGACCACGCCATCATGGTCGGCGCGGTGAAGAACCTGATCGTGCCCCGGCAGAGCAGCGGGCCACTGGTGTATTGCCACGGCAAGATGGGCGCCCTGCCTGTTCTGGCCTGACGCCGACGTCAATGGAATAAGCGCATACCCTGTGGGAGCGGGCTTGCCCGCGAAGAGGCCGGCACACTCAACATCGATGTCGCCTGACACTCCGCCTTCGCGGGCAAGCCCGCTCCCACAGGACCGGGGGTTGCCGGCAGAGAAATGTTTTGCAGACATTTCGTATTATGGTATACCAATAACCATCAGGCCCGCAGTCGACAGGCCAACAACAAAAGATCCGAGGTAAGCGTCATGAAGTTTTCCCTGTTCGTACACATGGAACGTTGGGACGAAAGCGTCAGCCACCGCCAGCTGTTCGAAGACCTGACCGAACTGACGCTGATGGCCGAAGCCGGTGGTTTCAGCACCGTGTGGATCGGCGAACACCACTCCATGGAGTACACCATCTCGCCAAGCCCGATGCCGTTGCTGGCTTATCTGGCGGGCAAGACCACCACCATTCACCTGGGTGCCGGCACCATCATCGCGCCGTTCTGGCATCCGCTGCGGGTGGCCGGTGAATGCGCGTTGCTCGACGTGATCAGCAACGGCCGCATGGAAGTCGGTTTGGCCCGTGGGGCCTACCAGATCGAATTCGACCGCATGGCCGGCGGCATGCCAGCCTCCTCCGGCGGCCAGGCGTTGCGGGAAATGGTTCCGGTGGTGCGGGCCTTGTGGAACGGCGACTACGCCCATGACGGCGACATCTGGAAATTCCCGACCTCCACCAGCGTGCCCAAGCCGATCCAGCAACCGAACCCGCCGATGTGGATCGCCGCCCGCGACCCGGACTCGCACAACTTCGCGGTGGCCAACGGCTGCAACGTCATGGTCACGCCGCTGATGAAAGGCGACGAGGAAGTCCTCGACCTGAAGAACAAATTCCAGGCCGCCCTGGACAACAACCCGGACGTGCCGCGCCCGCAGCTCATGGTGCTGCGACACACCCACGTGCACACCGCTGACGATCCAGAAGGCTGGAAAGTCGGGGCCAAGGCGATCTCGAAGTTCTATCGCACCTTCGATGCCTGGTTCGGCAACAAGACCACCCCGGTCAACGGCTTCCTCGCACCGAGCCCGGAAGAGAAATTCGCCGGTCGCCCTGAGTTCGAACTCGAGAGCCTGCACAAGACCGCCATGATCGGCACCCCGGAAGAAATCATTCCGCGCATCAAGTACTACCAGGAACTGGGCGTGGACGAATTCAGCTTCTGGTGCGATAACAGCCTGCCCCACGCGGAGAAGAAAAAATCCCTGGAGCTGTTTATCAAGCATGTGGTGCCAGCGTTCCGCTGATTGCGCCGCCCTGCGACATCAACTGTAGGAGCGAGCCTGTGGCGAGGGGGCTTGCCCCCGTTGGGCTGCGGAGCAGCCCTGCAGCCTGTGACCACGGTGTGTCAGACGTACCGCAAGTATTGGTTTTACGACTGCTTCGCAGTCGAACGGGGCGATGCGGCGATCCGACAAGCCCCCTCGCCACAGGTTCGCTCCTACAGGGGGGTCGATTTCCATGTTCACTGATCGCCTCCCATCACTCGCCCTCCCCTCCGGCGCCGCGCGGGCTTATCTACGCGGTGAATGGACCGCCTCGCACCTGCATTTCAAGCGTCTGCGCGCCAGCGTTTCGGCCAAGCAGAACGGCTTCTGGCAAATAGTTCACTGAGCCCACCCGAACAGCCAATCACGCACCCCGCGTCTCGCCATGGCATGGCGCGTGCGGTGTCTTGTATTCGCCTTTGATCAGGTTTGCCCAATGAACAATAACAACGCGCTGTTGATCATCGACATGCAGCAGGAGGACGGCTTCGTCCTGGAGAACCTCGACAGGGTGGTCGCCCATACCGCCGCCCTGCTCGATACCGCCCGCCATCAGCGGATGCCTGTCATCTATACCCGCCACATCAATCAGGCCGACGGCAGTGACCTGCCCCACGGTGAACCCCTGGCCGCCGACGGTGGCCCCGGCAGTTACCGCGCCGGCACCCGGCAGGTGGAAATCATCGAGTCGCTGACGCCACAGTCCGGTGAATGGATCATCGACAAGGGTCGGTACAGTGCCTTCCACCGCACCGACCTCGATGCCCGACTCAGGGCCATGGAGGTCGACACACTGATCGTCTGCGGCGTACTAACGGACGTCTGCGTACTGACCAGCGTGTTCGATGCCTTTGCCCTGGGCTATCGCGTACGCCTGGTCAGCGATGCCTGCACCACGACCACCGAGGCCGGGCATTACTCGGCCCTGTTGATCATGGCCAACTGGGTCTACTCGCTGGAAATCCTTACCGCGACCGAATGCCTGCGCGCCCTGGAACAGCGCGACTACCTGAGCCTGATCCCCGAGCGTCCGGACCTGTTTGCCCACCAGCCCCATGAGCTGCCCGGCACCATCGCCCGTCTGCAATCCCGTCTCGTCCGGACTCAGGAGTGATCGCCATGCAAGTCGAAAAAAGAAGCATCGATTTCATCCCCGAAACCGAACGCCACGGCAAGCCGGGCTCACTGTTCTATATCTGGTTCGGCGCCAACATGAACATCACCACCATCGCCTCCGGCGTGTTGCCGGTGGTGATGGGGCTCAACCTGTTCTGGAGTGCGCTGGCGATCATCGTCGGCTCGTTGCTGGGAGCGATTTTCATGGCCTCCCACTCGGCCCAGGGACCGAAGCTGGGCATTCCGCAGATGATCCAGAGTCGGGCGCAATTCGGCGTGCTGGGGGCGGTCTTGCCGCTGCTGTTCGTGATGCTGATTTACCTGGGTTTCTTCGTCAGCAACACCCTGCTAGCGGCCCAGGCGCTGGAGTCCGTCAGCCCGCTGCCGATGTCCGGCAACATCTACCTGATCGGCGCGTTGTGCTTCGTCGTTGCCCTCTATGGCTATCGGTTGATTCACCGTTTGCAGAAGCTGCTGTCGATCCTGTCGCTTGTGGTGTTCGTGGCCGCCACGGTGCTCGCCTTGCAGTTGCCGATCTCGGCCGAACAATGGCTGCCGACCGGCTTCTCGTTGTCCAAGTTCCTGGTGGCGGTGAGCATCGCCGTGACCTGGCAACTGTCCTACGCGCCTTATGTCGCCGACTACTCGCGCTACCTGCCGAGTAATACGCCGACCGCCCGGGTGTTCTGGTACAGCTACGCCGGCACGGTCAGCGGCGGTGCGTGGATGATGATTCTCGGAGCGATCCTGAGCGTCGGCATCGGCGACTTTTCCAGCAACGTCGGCGGGCATGTCGCCGGTTTGTTCGGCACCGGTGCGGTGCTGCTGTTCGCCTTCATCGTCTATGGCCAGGTATCGATCAACGTGTTCAACCTGTACGGCGCGTTCATGTCGACCATCACCGTGATCGAGCCTTTCGCCCGACTCAAGGTGACGCCGCGGGTGCGCGGTGTGTTCATGCTGCTGATCAGCCTGGTGGCCACGGCCCTGTGCACCATCAGTCAGGACGACTTCATCAACTTCTTCCTGAACTTCATCTTCTTCATGAGCTACTTCCTGATCCCGTGGACAGCGATCAACCTGGTGGACTACTACTGCCTGCGCAAAGGGCAATACCGGATTGACGACATCTTCGACCTGGACGGGATCTACGGGCGAGTCAACCGGATTGCCTGCGGCAGTTTCCTGCTGGCGATCGCCCTGGAAATTCCGTTCATGAACACCACGCTGTACGTCGGCCCGGTGGCCACGGCACTGGACGGGGTGGATCTGGCGTGGGTTGTGGGGTTGCTGGTGCCGGCGGTGAGTTATTACTGGCTGATGAAGCGGCGCACACAATCTGTGGCGAGGGAGCTTGCTCCCGTAGGGTCGCGAAGCGAACCCAATTGACGCCTGACAGTATGAATTCCGATTTTTAGGGCTGCTACGCAGCCCAGCGGGAGCAAGCTCCCTCGCCACCAATGGCAATCAACAAAAATCAGGCAAAAAAAATCCCGGGCAGCTGATGGACGCCCGGGACTTAAAAATGCATAAACCGTGGTGGTGAACGCGGCGCGGATATTACGGAATATTTCGGCCTGTAACAAGATATTTTTATTCACCATTCAGTTACTAAACGCTCTAAGCCCTTATATATCCACATGTTTTTTAAGGTCGACTACAAGAACCAGCGATACTCACGCGCGCTGATGTCATGCAGAAATGCCAGATGATCCTGCCGTTTGTTTTCGCAATAGACGTCCACAAACTCCGCCCCCAAGCCTTCGCGCACGGCTGAATGATGTTGCATGGACTGCACCGCTTCGAGCATTTCCAACGGGAAATCGATGCCACTGCTGCGGTCTTCGTTGAGCGGTGCAATCGGCTCGCGCTCCCCTTCCAGGCCCTGCTCCAACCCCACCAGGATCGCCGCCAGCGCCAGATACGGGTTGGCATCGGCGCCCGCCAGGCGATGTTCGATGCGCAGGTTCTTGACGTCCGACTCCGGAATGCGCAAGCACGCATCGCGATCCTCGAAGCCCCAGCTGGCGCGGGACGCGACGTTCACCGTGCCGCTCAAGCGACGCATGGCATTGTGGTTCGGGGCAAAGATCGGCATGCAGTGTGGCAACACCTCCAGGCAACCGGCCACGGCATGGCGCAGCGCCCGCTGACCGTTCGCCGCCAGCAGGTTGTTGCCGGCCTGGTCATACAGGCTGACGTGCACGTGCATGCCACTGCCGGGGTGTTGCAAGTAGGGTTTGGCCATGAAGCTGGCGCGCAGGTTGTGCTTGAGCGCCACGCCCCGGGTGCTGCGGCAGAACAGAGCGGCCCAGTCGGCGGCGCGCAGGCCGTCATCGCAATGGCCGAAGTTGATTTCGAACTGGCCCGGGCCGAGTTCGGCGGTAATCACCGTGGCATCAATGCCTTGGGCTCGCGCGGTCTCGACCATTTCATCGAGCACCGGGGCGAAGCGCGACAAGCGTTCGATGTGCATGTTCGGCTGATCATCGGCGTCACCCGTCAGCTCGTCACGGGGGAACTGTGGCAGGCCGTCCTTCAAGCGGCTGTCGAACAGGTAAAACTCCAGCTCGAAGGCCACCACCGGAAAAATCCCTTTACGGTGCAGGCGGTTCAGCACCTGGGCCAGCACTTCACGGGGTTCGAATTCGATGGGTTTTTCCGTGCCGTCGGAGGTGATCAGCATCTGGCCCAGAGGCTGCTTTTCCCAGGTCACCAGCTTCAAGGTGCCAGGCACCAAACGCCGCAGCGCATCCGGGTCACCATCGTTGAAGCAGTAGTCACCAATCTTGAACAGCCCGCCCTGGGTGCCGAGCAGCACGCAGTTTTGCGGCAGTTTCAGTGCACTGCCGGCAGCGACTTTTTCCAGCATCTCGATCGGGTAGCGCTTGCCGTAGAAATGCCCCGGAATGTCCAGGGAAATCAGGTCGACATAACGCACTTCGGGGTTGCAGTGGCGGAAGTTGCGAACTTCGGCCAGCAGTTCAGAGCACACGGCATCCATCGTCTTGTTCCTTGTTGTTATCAGGTGTAAACCCAAAGCACGCGGGTCAGTTGGTCGGACAGGTTGCCGTAGCGGCAGTGCGCATGGCTGGCCAGTTGAAAGCTGTCGCCGGGATGCAGGGTCACCGGTTCGTTGTCGTCGAGCCACAGGGTCAGTTGCCCTTCAAGGACATAACCGCCCTGCTCGGAGCTGTCCTTCATGTGCCGGTCGCCGCTGCTGGCGCCGGGTTCGAGCTGGCTTTCAAGCATCGAGAACGACGCGCGCATTTTTGGCGAAACGAGGATGTCGGTGATGCCGTCGGCGTAGTACAGCGTGCGGCGCTCGTCCGGGCGGGTGACCCAGGACAACGCCATGGGTTTGGGCAGGCTGTAGAAATAGGTGGTGGGCACGCCGAGGGTTTCGCTGATCGCGGTCAGGTCCGCCACCGTCGGGCGCGACAGGCCGCGCTCGACCTGGGACAGAAAACCGACGGAGCGGCCGATTTTGTCCGCCAGTTCCTTCAGGGTGTACTTCTTGTGCTTGCGCAGGTCCTGGATCAGGATCGCCAGCGCCGAGATTTCTTCTTGCATGTCCATCTTGAGGCTTCCAGAAAGTGTCGCTTCAAATGCTGTCGCGCAGTCGATACCAGGCCTTGCCGATGGCTTCCAGCGGCGCGGCCAGGTATTTGCCGCCGGGAAAACTGCCGTTGTTCAGGCCCTGGTACAGGGACAGTTCGTCGGGCTGACCGAGGATCGCGTCGGACACCGCCCGCGCCGCGGCCAGTGTCGGCAGCACGCCATGCCCGGAATAGCCCTGCATCCAGTACAGATCGCCACGGCGACCGATATCCGGCGTGCGCTTGAGGGTCAGGTCGATGTGTCCGCCCCAGGCAAACTCCAGCGCCACGCCCGTGAGTTGCGGGAACACTCGCTCCAGGAACGGCCGGGTCGCCGCGGCGATGTCCTTGGGCATCCCGCCCAGGTAAGTGCAACCGCCGCCGAACAGCAGGCGGTTATCCGGGGTGCGGCGGAAATAATCGAGCACGAACTGGTTGTCGGTCACGCACACGTTGCTCGGCAGCAGCGCAGTGGCCTGGTCCTTGGTGAGCGGCGCGGTCGCGACCTGATAGGTGCCGACCGGCAACACGCAACTGGCCAGTTGCGGGTCGAGCCGATCGAGGTAGGCGTTGCACGCCAGCACCAGCACATCGGCGCGAATACGACCGCGTTCGGTCGTGACCACAAAGCCTTCGCCCTCCTCGCCATAACTCAGTGCCTTGCTTTGCTCGTAGATACGACCGCCAGCCCGCTCAACTGCATCCGCGAGACCCAGCGCCAGTTTCAGCGGGTTCAAATGCCCGCCCTCGGGGTCGAACAGGCCGGCCTGATAACGCTCGCTGGCCACCCATTCCGGCAGCTGTTGCCGGGGGATGAATTGCAGTTTGTCGTGACCCCACTTGTGGCTGGCCTCGTGCTGCCACTCGGTCAGCAGCCCCACTCGCCGCGGCATCACCGAAGTCCAGAGATGGCCGGCGCGATAGTCGCAATCGAACTCATGGCGGCCGGGCAGATCACGCAATTCGCGCGCGGCCCAGCGCATGCCGTCCCACAATCGCCGCGCTCGCTCGTATCCCAGCGCCGCCTCCAGTGGTGGCATGTCACACGACCAGCCGAGAATCGCCTGCCCGCCATTACGCCCGGACGCGGCCCAGGCCACCCGGCTGGCCTCGAGCACGGTCACGCGCTTGCCGGCCAGCGCCAGGCGCAATGCCGTGTGCAGTCCACTGAAACCGGCCCCGATGATCAGCACTTCGGTGTCTTGCTCACCCTCCAGTGCGGTGCGATTGACCAGTCGATCGGCGCAGCTATGGGCGTAGTAACTGGCGACATGCCGGGTGGATTGCTGAAACATACTGCCTCGTGAAATTTTGTATTTTTAATTTCATGAAAAAATACACGGTTAATTTCACGCAGGCAATCGAGACGTAAAAAATCCCGCTCGGCGAACCCGAGCGGGATTGTTTTGTTCAGACGCGATGCTCGAATCAATCAGGCCACAGGAATCATCGGATCCGCCGAAGCCAGTGCGGTGACTCGATCTGCCGCCGGAGGGTAGATCCACTGGGTGTTGATCTGGGTCTTCAATGCCTTGGCCTCTTGCTTGATCAACTTGACCTGGCGGTCCCAACCCTCGGTGTAGACCGCGCCCCAGGCGCCGAGGTCCAGGCAGGTCACGTACTTGGGCTGGCTGTACGGCGTCGGGTCGACACCGAGGATCTGCGCTGCAACGTTGTTGCCGGCATGACGGCCCAGCGAAATCGCGTGCTGGCAGGTCATCAGGGCGTAGTTGCCGATCTCGTCACTGGCTGCGTAGGCGACGTCGCCGGTGGCGAAGATGTCGTCCTGGCCAATCACTTTCAGGTGGGCGTCGACATGCAGGCGGCCCAGGCGATCGCGTTCGGCCGGGATCTGTTCGGTCAGGGAGCTGGCGCGAACGCCGGTGGTCCAGACCACGGTCCTGGCATCGATACGCGCACCGTCGGACAGGGTGACGCCGTTGGCATCGACCGCCACCACCGAGGCTTTCAAGTGCCATTTCACGCCGGTCGCCACACTGGCCTCGGCGATCGATTCGGCGATTTCCTCGCCCATCGAGCCGCCGATTTTATCGCCACGGTCAACGATGATCACATTGATGTCTGCTCGGTCGCCGAGGATGGCCCGCAGGCGGGTCGGCATTTCAGTCGCCGTTTCGATCCCGGTGAAACCGCCACCGGCCACCACCACCGTGTTGCGCGCGTTGCTTTCGGGCTGATTGGCCAGCGCCTTGAGGTGGTTTTCCAGGCGCACGGCCTGTTCGATCTGGTCGACGTCGAACGCATGTTCGGCCACGCCCGGAATGTTTGGCGAAGCCAGGCTGCTGCCGGTGGCCAGAACGAGTTTGTCGTAGCTGCAGACTTGTCGGGCACCGGCGGCATCGACATAGCCGACCTGCTTTTGCTCGACATCGATGGTTTGCGCCGCGCCCTTGATGAACTTTACCCCGACAACATCGAACAGATCGCCGATCGGCGCAGCCAGTTGGTGGGCGTTCGGTTCGTAGAAGCGCGGGCGCACACGCAGCTCGGCCTGGGGCGCCAGCACGGTCACTTCTACGTCGTTGTGGCCGTGAATGTCGAACAGGCGCGTGGCACTCAAAGCGGTCCACATGCCACCGAAACCTGCGCCGATCACCAGAATGTGCTGTTTCATTTTTAACTCCAGGGGATAAACAAGGGTTGTGAGTCACGCTCATCGGGAGCAGGCATGAGGTCGGTGTTTTTCGAGAATCGTCGACCTATGCCGCTCGAACAACTACGACTCTATTGATCCAAGTTAAATCCTGCAACCCGTTTTTTTTGATGGCTGCCATCGAACGCGTCGATGCCTGCGCAGAAAAGCCTCAAGAACGTGCATGACAAGGGTTTTTCGAGCTAAAAAAGAAAATTCAGGACACGACGATTCGTTGCCTGGCTTAGGCTCGGCTGTTAGAATTGGCGACTAATCAAGTCGGAGATCTGTATGTCTCTTTACAGCGCAGGTGTCGAATACGGCATCCACTGCCTGCTTTTTCTCGTCGGCAACGGCGGCGATTCGCGCGAAGCGAGTGTGCGCGACCTTGCCGAACTGCAAGGCGTTCCCCTGGACTATCTGGCGAAAATCTTCACCAAGCTGGCCAAAGGCAAGCTGGTGGTCGCCACCGAAGGCATGCGCGGAGGCTTCAAGCTGGCCCGGCCCGCCGACGAAATCACCCTGCTGGATATCGTCAACGCCATCGACGGCCGCAAGTCGATCTTCGATTGTCGGGAGATCCGCGGTCGTTGCGCAGTGTTTGAGGGCACCCCGCCGGCCTGGGCACTGGACGGTCCGTGTGCGGTCCATGGGGCGATGATGGTTGCGCAAAAACGCATGGAAGAGGCCCTCGCCCAGCAAACCATCCTCGACATCGCCAGGAAATTCGGGCGCAAGGCCCCGGCAGAATTCGGCGTCAAGGTGGAGAGCTGGATGAACGAGCGTCGGGAAAGGAAAAGCAGCGCCCAGGCCAGTGAGCAGATCATTCCTGCGACCAACCTTTCAGACTGACCATCTCATTGAACCGGATGCACGCCAGGCATCCGGTTTTTCTCGATTCAGGCGCAAAACGGTCTGTGACCGATTTTCACGTTCTCGCTCTTACAGGCAGTCGCGCACGATTCTGCGCAGGTCGCCGGATTTGGCCCAAGGTGGCCCCTGATACAGCGAAACCCGGCTGCCGTCCTTGTGTTTCACGATATCCAGCACTTCATCGGCCGTTATCACGCTCGGTGCGGTGATCCGGTAGCCGTTGGAAATCGAAATCTGGGTCGTATTCGATACTTCCGTCTGCCAGGCGGGCAAAACGCACGCCGCATACTCTTTTGGCGTCTTCTCGCTGTGCTTGCTGAAATTCGGCTCGCCCGGTACCAGCGACGCCGGCAACGAACATCCGCCCAGCAATGCCAGCGCGACTCCCCCCATCAACATCCGCATGCTGCTTCCTTAAATTCGAAAAGAGAAAATGTAGCTTGCCGTTGACCGCACATCCATCCCGACGATTCGGCGAGTCATTGATATCACTTCGCCCAGTTAGTTCCTTGCAGGCGGTCATTTGACATTGTCCTGCCGTGAGAACGCCCCCTAGAGCAGACAGCGCATTTTCCCGTTCGCTTTTCCCGACCAAAGGAAACCCCGCTGATTCAGATGAACACAACATCGGGTCCGGTAAACGGGTCTAAAATTGCGGAATGCAGCGTTCAAGAGATCATCATGTGGCTTAACGAATCGGAACAGCAACTTCGGCGTGATCTGCAAGGGCTTGCGTCAGATTTGCGCTGGTCGGCGGTAGAGCTTTTGCGCATAGAACAGCAGTTGCGCCAGCTCGGCAGCGAAGTCGACGCGCAAGCCGTGCAAAGACTGTGTGCCTTGTTTCAGGGTGATGAAGAAAAACTGTCCGGCTATGCCGAGGAAGTGAAAGCCAAGGTCATTAGCCGCAACAAGGCTCAATAGCGGGAGCGCTGCCATGAACAGGCCTCTATTCACGCTGGTCGTCGCACTGACCGCGTTGACAGGCTGCAGCACCCACTCGATCTATCAGGACCAGCCGCTGGTGGCGAAAGTCGACACCGGCATGACCCGCGAGCAAGTCCGGCAAATCGGCGGCCAGCCCCTGGCGGTCACCGATCGTACCGTTGAACCCGGTACCTGCTTTGACTACAAACTGACTCACGAAGGCCATCAGCAGGCGTACAACGTCAGTTTCGATGGCCGCGGCATGGTCGACCACAAGGGCTTCATGACCTGCGCGCAATGGAGTCACACGCAGCAAAAGGCCCGGGAACCCTCCCGCCCCAGTGGAGGCGGTGGCTATTAACACTGTAGGAGCGAGCTTGCTCGCGATAAACGTCCGGACAACGCGTTCATTCAAACAGGGCGCGTCATCGTTGACGTCCATCGCGAGCAAGCTCGCTCCTACAGGAGATTGAGGTCATTTTGTTTGATGGCGGCCGGCACGCGCCCTGTAGCCGGGCAGTGACGCGGCAAACGCCAGTGCCTCCTCTCGACTGTTGAACGAGCCAAGCCGGTCACTCCGGGTGCATACCCGCCAGGGGCCGTTGTTCACGCTGAGTACGTCATAGCCGTTCATATGCATCTTGTTCAGCATCGAAACGTTCATGGTCACCTCCTCCTGGGCAGTGCTATCAGGTTGACTTGTTTACCTTACACCCGCCCTTCTCCAAAATACCGACCAGACGTCGCCATGGAAATTCCCTTGCCATCCCTGGATGCGTTGTAGCCCCTAGGGGGCGTTAGCCAACGCCGTCGCAGCCCTGTCGATCAAGGCCGCCACTTCGGCGGGCATCGACGCCAATGACGCATGACTGGCGTTCAAGGTCAGAATCTCCCGGGCGTTGAGCCGCGCGGCCATCCATTGCTGGTTCTGTGGCGCGATCATCCGGTCGGCGGTCGAGATCTGATACCAGGATGGCTTGTTCTTCCAGGCCACCGTGCCAATGGTGTCGCCGAAGGTGCTCGCCAGCGGCGCTTTCTGGGTGAGGCCCATGACCAACCCTTCGGTCGCCGGCAAGTCCTGACAGAAGCTCTCGTGGTAGAGCTCGGGCTTGACCCACAGATAACCGTCGCTGTCCGGCGTCAGGTTGGCCGCTGCCGCAGGCAGGTGCCGTTGCGTGATGCCGCCGGGGCTTTCACCAGCGTCCGGGGCGAACGCGGCGATGTACACCAGCCCGACCACATTCGGCTGGTCGCCGGCTTCGGTAATCACCGCGCCGCCATAGGAATGCCCCACCAGCAGCACCGGACCGGACACCTGGGCGACCATCTTGCGCGTACGCTCGGCATCATCAGCCAGCGAAGTCAGCGGCAATTCGACGGCACGAATGTGCGTGTCGCCCCGGCTGAGCAATTTGACGATGACCTTGTTCCAGTGGGCGGCACCGCCCCAGAAACCATGGACCAGCACGATCGTGGGTTTGTCACTCATCACCATGACTCCGTTTGCCGATGGGGTTGCTCGTCGCTCGCGTCAGCCCTGATCGCCGCCGCCCACGGGCATGACCATGCCGGTGATATAGGACGCTTCGTCGCTGGCCAGAAACAGAATAGCCCCCGCCTGCTCATCCAGGGTGCCGTAGCGTTTCATCAGGCTGCTGTCGAGGGTCTGGTCGACGATCTGCTGGTACCAGAGTTTTTCCTGCTCACTCTGCTCGGTACCATTGCGGGGTATGCGTCGCGGCGGTGCTTCGGTGCCTCCAGGCGCCGTGGCGTTGACCCGTACGCCACGACCGGCGGTTTCGAACGCCAGACAAGCGGTCAAGGCATTGACCCCACCCTTTGCCGCACCGTAGGGCACGCGGTTGAGGCTGCGGGTGGCGATGGAAGAGACGTTGACGATCGCCCCGCTGCCCTGCTCCAGCATGAACGGCAGCGCGGCATGGCAACACCACAAGGTCGGGAACAGCGAACGACGTACCTCGGCCTCGATCTGCGATGCTTCGTAGTGCTCGAACGGTTTGGCCCAGATGGTGCCGCCGACGTTGTTGACCAGCACATCGAGGCGGCCGAAACGCTCGACGGCGGTTTGCATCACCCGGCTGCATTCGTCGTATTGCTCAAGGTCGGCGGTCAGGGCCAACACCTGAGTGGTCGCGGCCAATTGTTGCTGCACTTCGAACACCAGCTCGGAACGATCCACCAGGATCAGCTTCGCCCCTTCGGCTGCCATGCGCTCGGCCACCCGCTGCCCGATGCCTTGGGCAGCGCCGGTGATCAGCGCGACTTTTTCGTGAAATCTGTTCATGTGTACCTCATCGGTCAATGACGATATATCGGTCGAAACCCAATCCTGTGGGAGCGAGCTTGCTCGCGATTGCCGACTCACAGGCAACCTGGATGCTGAATGTTCCGGCCCCTTCGCGGGCAAGCCCGCTCCCACAATGGATCTGTGTCGTGCACAGAATCAGCGACCGCCCCCCATCAACTGTGGGAGCGGGCTTGCCCGCGAAAGCGGACTTACAGACGACATCAATGCTGAATGTTCCAGCCTCTTCGCGATCAAATCGAATCGCCGCACCGCCGCTCCCACATTGGGTCGACTCACGCCGCGCTGGCGGCAAATTTTTCGTAGTAGAAGTTCGCAGGCGCGATGCCTTGCTCGCCAATGAACTGGCTGACCGCCTCGACCATCGGCGGCGGGCCGCACAGGTAGACGTCGACGTCCCCCTCGTTCAAATGCTTTGGCTCGATGTGCTGGGTCACGTAGCCCTTGAGCGGATGCTGGCTCTCGGGGCTGGCGACGCAGGCGCTGAAGGTGAAGTTGGGGATGCGCGCGGCAAAGGCTTCGAGGCGGTCGATTTCCACCAGGTCGAAATCGTGGGTCACGCCGTAGATCAGATGCAGCGGGTGATCGCTGCCCTGCTCGGCGATCTTCTCCAGCATCGCGGTGAACGGCGCCAGCCCGGTGCCACCGGCCAGCAACAACAGCGGCCGACGGATGTCACGCAAGTAGAAACTGCCCAAGGGGCCTGCCAGGCTCATGCAATCGCCGGCCTTGGCCATGCCGGTGAGGAAACTGCTCATCAAGCCGCCGGGCACGTTGCGGATCAGGAAGCTGACTTCGCCATCGCGCTGCAACGAGCTGAACGAGTAGGCGCGGGTCTGTTCGCTGCCGGGAATTCCCAGGTTCACATACTGCCCAGGCAGGAACGCCAGTTTGCTCAGGGCTTCGCCCTTGATCGACAGGGCGATGGTGCTGTCGGACAGCTGGCGCACGGCGCTGATGGTCGCGTCGTAGCTGGCCTGACGGGTGCGGCAGACCTCGGAGGACGTCGGTACACGCACCACGCAATCGCTTTGGGCGCGCATCTGGCAGGTCAGGACAAAACCCTGCGCGGCCTCTTCAGGGCTGAGGGCGTCTTCGATGTACTCCTCGCCCAAATCGTACTGACCGGCTTCGGCAAAACATTTGCAAGTGCCACAGGCACCGTCGCGGCAGTCCAGCGGGATGTTGATGCCCTGGCGGTAAGCGGCATCGGCCACGGTTTCGCCCACGTTGGCATCGATGAAACGGGTGACGCCGTCTTCGAAATTGAACGCAATGGAATGGGTCATGACGCCAGCCTCACAAGTGGTAAACATCGATGACCTGACGAACGTAGTCGTTCTTCAGGATCACTTTCTTGGCCTTGATCAACGGGTTTTCACCGCGCACGTCGAGGGTGTAGAAACTGCTGCCGAAATAGCTGTCGACGGTCTTGTAGCGAAAGCTCAGGGTGTGCCAGTTGAAACGCACCTTGCACAAACCGTCGGCTTGTTCGAGCAGCTCGATGTTGCTGATGTTGTGGGAAGTGCGGGTGTCCGGCACGCTGGCGCTGGAGCGCTCGGTCTTGATGCGGAAGACGCGGTCTTCCAGGCCGGTGCGGTTGCCGTACCAGATCAGCGAGATTTCCCGCTGCGGATCTTCGGTCAACTCGTCGTTGTCGTCCCAGGACGGCATCCAGAACGTCGCATCCGGTGCGTACAGCTCCAGCCATTGGTCCCACTGGCGGTCGTCGAGGTAACGCGCTTCGCGGTAGAGGAAATCGCGCACGGTGTCATGGGAAATCGTCATTGCACGTCCTCCACAGCGATCAGTTTCGATTGCTCGGCCGCCAGGGCCTTGAGCATGGTCTGCTGCCAGTACTTGTGTTGCAGCACGAACAGGCCTTCGTCTTCGGTGCGCACACCACTGAGCAGCGGATGCAGATCAATCTCTTTGGCGGCTTCGTCCGCGCCTTCGATCCAGTGCTCGGCACCACGGGACATGTCGTTCCAGGTGGTGACGCTGCCCTGGTAGCTGGTCTGGCAGGAACGGAATTCCTCCAGATCGTCCGGCGTGGCCATGCCGCTGACGTTGAAGAAATCCTCGTACTGACGAATCCGGCTGGAACGGGCGTGGTCGCTCTCGCCTTTGGGGGCGATGCAGTAGATGGTGATCTCCGTGCGGTTGACCGAGATCGGCCGGGCGATGCGGATCTGTGAGCTGAATTGGTCCATCAGGTACACGTTGGGGTACAGGCACAGATTGCGCGAGTTCTCGATCATCCAGTCGGCGCGAGCCTTGCCGAAATCCTGCGCCAGCTCATCGCGGCGCTCGTAGAGCGGGCGGTCCTCGGGGTTGGCCCAGCGGGTCCAGAGCAGCATGTGGCCCTTGTCGAAGGAATAGAAACCACCGCCCTGCTTGGCCCAGCTGCCGGCGCTCATGGTCGGGTTGGCGTCACCGGCTTCACGCTGCTTGCGCTGGTTCTGGGTGGCCGCGTAGTTCCAGTGCACGGAGCTGACGTGGTAGCCGTCGGCGCCGTTTTCGGCGGTGAGTTTCCAGTTGCCTTCGTAGATGTAGCTGGAGGAGCCGCGCAGCACTTCCAGGCCATCGGCGGACTGGTCGACGATCATGTCGATGATCTTCGCCGACTCGCCCAGGTGCTCGACCAGTGGCACAACATCGGCCTTGAGACTGCCGAACAGGAAGCCGCGATAGGACTCGAACCGCGCAACACGGGTCAGGTCGTGGGAGCCTTCGCAGTTGAAGCTCGCGGGATAACCGGCGTTGGCCGGATCCTTGACCTTGAGCAGCTTGCCGGAGTTGTTGAAGGTCCAGCCGTGGAACGGACAGGTGTAGGAGCTCTTGTTGCCAGACTTGTGCCGGCACAGGGTCGCGCCACGGTGGCTGCAGGCGTTGATGAAGGCGTTGAGCACACCGTCCTTGTTGCGCGCGATGAAGATCGACTGGCGCCCCATGGTCGTGGTGTAGAAGTCGTTGATATTGGGGATCTGGCTTTCGTGGGCCAGGTACAGCCAGTTGCCTTCGAAGATGTGTTCCATCTCCAGATCGAACAGACGCGGGTCGGTGAACATCTCGCGTTTGCAGCGATAGAGGCCCTGCTCGGGATCGTCTTCAAGCAGGGAATGCAAATATTCGGGTCGCAGGGTCATGGCCACCGCCTCCATTGTTATTGTTCAGGCAGGGCCATGCTAGGACGGTGGATCAGGCGGGAGTATCCGCGGGGTGCAGACCTTTATCCGTTTTGTGCAGGTGGAGGTTGGCACAAGCCGGCGTGGAGAAATACTTGTCCGCTACGACACAGAACCTGTGGGAGCGGGCTTGCCCGCGAAGAGGCCGTGTCAGTCGACGTATATCTTGCCTGACACACCGCCTTCGCGGGCAAGCCCGCTCCCACAGGGTTTCTAGGCGTTTGCGCAAATCGTATGAAGTCCCCGGTCAATACCGACGCTTGAGGGTATCGGACGGCAATTCGCCGAACTGCTTGCGGTAGCTGTCGGAGAACCGTCCCAGGTGCAGGAAGCCGTAGTCCATGGCCACCTCGGTAATGTTGCGCACGTTGCAGGTCGGGTCGCTGAGGCAGGCGTTGATGGACTCGAGGCGCTTGCGGCGGATGTAGTTCTTCGGCGTGTCACCGGCATTGCGTTCGAACAACCCGTACAACGAACGCAAGCTCATGTGGGCCTGGCGCGCCAGTGCTTCGCTGTCGATGTCCTGCTTGAGGTTATTGGCGATGTAATCGGCAAGCGCTTCGAACGTGGCCGCGTGCGAGCCCGGATCGAGGCGACTGACGTTGGTCTTCATCAGGCTGAGCATCTTGCTGACGATGATCTGCGTGTAATGTTCCTGCACCCTGGGGATCTGCTCAGTGGATTCGGCCTCCTGGCAGATCATCGCCAACAGGTTGACGAAACCTTCCAGTTCATTGAGCTGATAACGGTTTTCCAGAAACCGCACGCCTTGCTCCGGATATCGCCAGCGCTGCTCATCGCAGACCGATTCAAACAAACGGGTCGGGACCTTGAGGATGAATTTCTCGCAATCGGCGGAGTACGTCAGGTCCACCGGATCGTCGGGGTTGATCAGCAGCAATTCGCCGGGAGCGAAGTAATGCTCCTGGCCGTGTCCACGCCACAGGCAGTTGCCGCGCAGCAGCACTTGCAGATGATAAATACTGTCCAGCGCACCGGACGTTACGCGCACACTGGCACCGTAGCTGATGCGGCACAGGTCGAGGCTGGCGAATTTGCGATGATCAAGGCTGGCCAGCGGGCTGCCGGCACGGGGCATGAGAATGCAGTGGTTACCGACGTGCTGATTGACGTAGCCCGACACGGCGTAAGGGTCGGCATGGTCGAACACCCGGCTGCGCTGACTCAACAGTTGCGCTTGCATCATCAGGTCACTCTCGTTGTTGTAATGAGTTGCTTCAGTTCATTCTAGAACCGAAACACTTGTAGGAGCGAGCCTGCTCGCGATGGACTTGAGGACACCGCGGGGCATCAGGCACCCAGCGTCATCGTTGACGACCATCGCGAGCAGGCTCGCTCCTACAGGGATCGGGGGTGATCAGTCCTCCAGTGCGCGGACCCGTTCGTGGCGCTGCTGTTCTTCAGGTTGTGCAGACGACTGCAGGGTGAAGTCGAAGTCGATTTCGGCAAAGCGACCGCTCACGCCATGGGCCGCTGCGCGCTGCTGATCGTCGCTGAAGGTGATCTTGGCGATCAGTTCGTCGCGGGTGGCGTAGGCGAAATCGTCGTGCAGGTATTGATCGCCGTCGAGGTTGATCTGGGTGGTCAGGTGGCGGTGATCCGGCGCGGAAATGAAGAAGTGCACGTGCGCCGGGCGCTGGCCATGACGGCCCAGTTGATCGAGCAGTTGCTGGGTCGGACCGTCCGGTGGGCAGCCATAGCCCGACGGCACGATGCTACGGAAACGGTAGCGGCCTTCGGCGTCGGTCACGATACGGCGACGCAGGTTGAATTCCGACTGCGTGGCATCAAAGTACGAGTAGGTGCCGCCGGTGTTGGCGTGCCAGACGTCCACCACAGCCCCGGCCAAGGGTTCGCCGGCGGTATTGAACACGCGGCCTTGCATGAACAGGGTCACGCCCGGATCGACGCCGTCATCCAGGCGCGCCTCGCCCTCGGACAACGGCGCACCGGCCACGTACAGCGGGCCTTCGATGGTGCGCGGGGTGCCGCCGGTCTTGCCGGCCTGCTCGTCTTCGGCGTCCATCAACAGGTCGAGGTAGTGCTCCAGGCCAATACCGGCCACCAGCAACCCGGCTTCCTGGCGCGCGCCCAGCACGTTGAGGTAGTTGACGGCTTTCCAGAACTCTTCCGGGGTCACGGCCAGGTCTTCGATGATATTCACCGAATCACGCAGGATGCGGTAGACCAGCGCCTTGGTCCGTGGATTGCCGGCGTCGTTGAGCAGGCCGCTGGCTTCTTCGAGAAATTTCTGGACTTCGGCAGTGTGGGAAATTTTGACGTTCATTTTTCAGGGTTCCTCATCTTGTAATTATTAGCGTAGCGCTGAGCAGGCAGGACTCAGCGGTCATCGTCACGGATGGAAGAAGGATGCCGGCACATCGCGTCGATTTCGATGGCCATGTAGGGAAACAAAGGCAATTGCATCAGCAGGTCATGCAGTTCCTGAACGCTGTCGACATCGAACACGCTGTAGTTGGCGTAGTGCCCGGCGATGCGCCACAGGTGACGCCACTTGCCCTGCTCTTGCAGGCGCTGGGCCAGGGCTTTTTCGTCAGCCTTGAGTCTGGCTGCCGCCTCCGGATTCATGTCGACCGGCAGGTTCACGGTCATTTTTACGTGAAACAGCATAATGCTCTCCTCAGGCTTGATGAGTGGTCTTGTCGCGACGGAAGAACGCCAGGCGCTCCTCATCCAGGCTCAGGCCAAGGCCCGGTGTTTTCGGCACGTGCAGTTCAAAATCGCGATACACCAGCGGTTCGCTGAGAATGTCTTCGGTCAGCAGCAACGGGCCGAACAGTTCGGTGTCCCACGCCAGTTTGTTCAGGGTGACGAAGGCATGGGCCGACGCCATCGTGCCCAGGCCGCCTTCGAGCATGGTGCCGCCGTACAGGGCGATACCGGCCGCTTCGGCGATGCAGGCGGTACGCAAAACGGCGCGCGGACCTCCGTTCTTGGCGATCTTCAGGGCGAACACCGAGGCCGCGCCTTCGCGGGCCAGGTTGAAGGCATCTTCCACGCATTCGATGGATTCGTCGGCCATGATCGGCGCCGGGCTCATGGCGTTCAGGCGGGCCATGCCGGCGCGGTTGTTGCGCGAGATCGGCTGTTCGATCAGGTCGATGCCGTTGCTGCCGAGGATTCGGCAGGCACGTATCGCGACGGCTTCGTCCCACGCCTGGTTGACGTCGACCCGCACGCTGGCGCGGTCACCCAGGGCCTTCTTGATGGCAATGACGTGGGCCAGGTCGCGGTTGACCTCGCCGGCACCGATCTTCAGCTTGAAGATGCGATGGCGGCGCAGGTCGAGCATTTTCTCTGCTTCGGCGATGTCCTTCTCGGTATCGCCACTGGCCAGTGTCCAGGCCACCGGCAGTGCGTCGCGAACACGGCCGCCGAGCAATTCACTGACAGGCAGGCCAAGGCGTTTGCCCTGGGCGTCGAGCAGCGCGGTTTCGATACCGGATTTGGCGAAGGTGTTGCCACGGATGCTGCGCTCCAGGCGCAACATGGCAGCATTGACGTTGCCGCTGTCCTGGCCGATCAACAAGGGGGCGAAGTGCGTGTCGATGTTGGTCTTGATGCTGTCCGGGCTTTCATTGCCGTAGGCCAGGCCACCGATGGTGGTGGATTCGCCGATGCCTTCGACGCCGTCGGCGCAACGCACGCGAACGATCACCAGGGTCTGGTTCTGCATGGTGTGCATGGCCAGTTTGTGCGGGCGGATAGTCGGCAGATCGACGATGATCGTCTCGATCGACTCAATGGCGGTTGCAAGCATTTCGATACCCGTCAGGTTCTTGAAGTTCTGAGTCGGATTCTCATACGGCTTTTTCCGGGCGGCCAATATAGAATTGGTCTGGCTTGATACCTTAAAGGTATTCAATTGAAAATCCGGAGGCCCCATGGAACTGCGGCACCTGCGTTATTTCCAGGTATTGGCTCAAACCCTCAACTTCACCCGCGCCGCCGAGCGCCTGCACATCGCCCAACCGCCGTTGAGCCGGCAGATCCAGCAACTGGAGGACGAACTGGGGGTGATGTTGCTGGAGCGCGGCCGCCCGTTGAAGCTGACCGACGCCGGGCGTTTTTTCCATGAGCACTCCACCGCCCTGCTCGAACAACTGAACAAGGTCTGCGACAACACACGGCGTATCGGCCTGGGTGAAAAGACCTGGCTGGGTATCGGCTTTGCGCCCTCGACACTGTATGGCGTGCTGCCGGAGCTGATCCGCCGGTTACGCAGTGGCGAACCGCTGGAGCTGGAATTGGGCCTGTCGGAAATGACCACCCTGCAACAGGTGCAGGCATTGAAGGCCGGGCGTATCGACATCGGTTTTGGGCGGATCCGCATCGACGACCCGGCCATCGTCCAGACCGTGCTCACTGAAGACCGCCTGGTCGCCGCCCTGCCCGCCGGCCATCCGTTGCTCGCCGGGCCCATCAGCCTGCGGGAACTGGCCAGGGAACCCTTTGTGCTGTACCCCGGCAATCCACGGCCGAGTTACGCCGACCATGTGATCGCGCTGTTTGAGTCCTATGGCGTGACCATCCACGTCGCGCAGTGGACCAACGAACTGCAAACGGCGATCGGTCTGGTGGGGGCGGGAATCGGGGTCACGCTGGTACCGGCCTCGGTGCAGTTGCTGCACCGCGACGACATCGGTTTCACACCCTTGCTGGAAGACAACGCGACCTCGCCGATCATCCTCAGCCGACGGGTGGGCGATGTTTCACCGGGGTTGAGCCATTGTTTGCGGATGATTGATGAGCTGCTGCCGCGGGCAGCGTAAGACGATGATCATTTGTGGCGAGGGGGCTTGTCGGATCGCCGCACCGCCCCGTTGGGGTGCGAAGCGCCCCTCAAAAAAAGATGGTCCTTACGTTCTCCGAGAAACCGGGTAACGGATTTTAGGGCCGCTACGCAGCCCAACGGGGGCAAGCCCCCTCGCCACAGGCAAGCCCCCTCGCCACAGGACGGTGGTTACATTCGATCAGCCGGCAAAAGCCCGGCGCCCTGCCTTCATCTCGGTACGCAACTCACCGATAAAATCAGAGATGGCGCGCACGCTGGTCAGTTCGGCTGTCGAGACACCACTGATCAGCAGCTCCACCCGCCCGGCGACGGGGTCGCGGACTTCGATGCGCAGCAGCCCGAGATTCTCGGTGCACTCGCACGACAGTGGCTCGAAACCGGACTCTACGATGTTGCAAAGCACTGAAATCGGAAGCATGGCCGGTCCCTCGGGCGATAGTCAGTTCGATTGGATCCGTTTCAGCATAGTTACACTTTGCCGATTTTGCGCCAGTAAATTGCCGTCAATTTTGTTATACCCCTCGCATTTCCGGCAACTCAGTGGGAATTACCACCCCAGATCCAGTTCCAGAACCCCGGCAACTCGACCGGCTGCGAGCCATCGCGCACGGTTCGCGCCATGGCCGCCCGCTGTAGCGCAGCCTGTTCGTCGTAAAACGGCTTGTCCGCGGTTTTCACGCCGGTCTCCCGGGCGCTGTCGAGCAGAATCTGCAGGTATTCACGGGTATGCCGGGCGGTATAGCGGTTGAGGTCGTGAAACGTCACCACGATCGGTATCACCCCGTCGACCACCGGCAATTCGCCACGAGCCATGCGTTCGCGCACTTCAGACATCGAGCGCAGCATGTGCGACCGGCGCCGGGGGCTGGCGTTGAAACCCCAGATCTTGCCGTCATTGGCGCTCAAGTCCGTGAGCAGCACGTGCAGGCCATGCTGTTGATAAGCGGCGAAGGTGCGCTTGTCGTAGTTCCAGAATGGCGGGCGCAGCAGGGTTGGAGGGGCGCCGGTGATCGCCGCGATGTCGGCGCTGCCATCGGTCAGGGCCTGCTCCAGTTCTTGCGGCTCCAGCGAGCGATGATTGGTGTGCCAGGGCGTTGCCGTGTGGAAGCCCAGAATGTGACCTTCGGCGTGTTCGCGCCGCATGATGTCCCGGCCCAATTCGCTGCCACCGGCGCGCGGCGCGCGGGTTTGCACGAAGAACACGGCTTTGATCCCCGGCTGCAGCGGGTTTTGCGCCAGGCTCTCAAGCACCGTGATGGTCGGATTCCACCAGCTCGATGCACTGGGACCGTCATCGAACGTCAGCAGAAAACGGATGGGCGGTTGCGCCTGCAAACGCTGTTCAGTCTGCGGCGTCATTGCAATGGGTGCAGCGATACAACCCAGCAAGCCAACTGCCAGGGCGCACACCGTTAAACACTTGAACCACTGTTTCATCTTTTGCCTTGGGCCAGACCATCACGATTGAAATACAAGTTGGCAGGAATCCTTCGCCCGGGACGCCGGGCCGAGGTTGGATAAGGTACACAGGCTTTGGTTCCAACGCTTGCCAAGCCTGTTTCGTCGCCAGCTACTAAACTGAAAAAACGCTCAACCAGAGTGTCAGGCCATGTGCGGACGACTGTCGCAATACCGCGGGATTCACGACTTCGTGGCGGTGCTGAGCATCCCCGACGCGCTGGTCAATCACGTCGGCAACGAACCCCTGGCGCACTATAACGCCGCGCCCACCACGCAACTTGCCCTGTTGCACCTGGAGAACGAGCGGCTGCACGCCGACGCCGTGCGCTGGGGTTGGCGGCCGCACTGGGCAACGGATCGCACGGAGCCGATCAATGCCCGGGTCGAGAAAGTCGCCCATGGTCCGTACTTCCGGGCAATCTGGCCGCATCGCGCGATCTGCCCGATCGATAACTGGTTTGAATGGGTGGATGCCGGTGACGGCAACAAACAACCCTGGTTGATCCGGCGACGGGACCGGGCGCCGGCTTTCTGCGCGGCCATCGGCCAGTACCCCATCGGCGGAGCCCCGCACAGGGAACACGACGGTTTCGTCATCCTCACGGCGGACAGCGCAGGCGGCCTGCTTGACGTGCATGACCGGCGGCCGGTGGTGTTCTCGCCCGAGCTGGCGCGGGAATGGCTGGACCCGGCCACGCCCAAGGAAAGGGCCGAGGAAATGGCGTTTTCCCAGGGCGAGGTCAGTGACGTATTTGAGTGGTACAAGGTGGACAAGGCCATCGGCAATGTCAGGAACCAGGGCGCTGCGTTAATTGAACAAGTGCCATGAACTTATCAATAACGACAGAGCCCCACTCAATGGCGTAATGCTGCTCAGTTAAGGAAATTGTAGGAGCGAGCTTGCTCGCGATGGACTCAAGAGCGCCGCGTTCAGCCAGTAAACACGCGTTATCGTTAACGACCATCGTCGGATCGCCGCCCGGAGCAAGCTCGCTCCTACAATGACGGGGCTTTGTCGTTTGGGGTGATCAGAACTTGCGGTCAGGCTCTGACAGTTCCTTACCGTCGTCAGGATGCTTCCAGTCCGGCATCGACCGCTTTTGCTGCTCAATCTCTTCTTCCGTGGGTTCGTCCACGTCTTCTTCCGGGTCCGGACGCTTGGGTTCATTGGCCATGTTCACCTCTCTTCCTGAAGGGATCGGTCATCCCCTTTAAGCTTAGATCAGTTCCCCTGCTCCGCTCAGAGCCACCAGCGCAGCAAAAAGAAAAAGCCCATGCTCAACAGCATGCTGAGCAACGTATTGCGCGTGTAAAGCACCAGCCCCACCGCCACCAACGAGCTGATCAGATAGGGGTTGTCCCAATGCAGGTTCAGCTGTTTTTCCGGCATGAACACAATCGGCCCACAGATAGCCGTCAACATGCCCGGTACGGCAAACCCGAGGAATTGCCGGGCATTGCTGCTCAGGCGCACCGGCAGGCGCGGTTCGAGAAAAACGTAGCGGTTGAGGAACACCAACACGCCCATTCCGACAATCACAGCCCAGACCATCATGTGCGTCCACCGTAGAATTTATTGCAGACAAACCCGGCGGTCATCCCCGCCAGCCCCGACAGCACCAGCGCTGAACCCCATTGCCAGTAGCTGAACAGCACCGAGCAAAACAGCGACACCGCCACGCACACCACGGTCGGCACGTTGCGTACCACCGGGGTGATCAGGGCAATGAAGGTGGCCGCGATGGAGAAATCCAGGCCCAGGTGTTCAAGGCCCGGAATGCTGCTGCCGAGCACAATGCCCGCCAGGGTGAAGAGGTTCCAGGCGATGTAGAACGTCAGGCCCACGCCCAGGGCGTACCAGCGGTTGAATTGCTGCTTGTCATGCTGGCTGGTCAGGGCGAACAGCTCGTCAGTGAGCAAAAACCCCAGCCCCGCACGCCAGCGCCCCGGCAATGGCGAAATCACCGAGCGCATGCTCATCCCGTAAAGCAAATGCTGGGAGGTCAGCAGCAAGGTGGTGAGCAAGATCGAAAAGATCCCGGCACCGCCCTTGAGCATGCCGATGGCCACCAGTTGCGCCGCACCGGCAAACACAATGCTCGACAGGCCCTGCCCTTGCAAAGGCGTGAGGTTGGCTTCGATGGCCATGGAACCGGCCAGCAGGCCCCAGGGCGCGGTGGCCAGGGACAGCGGCATGATCGCCGCAGCCCCGCGCAGAAAGGCGCTGCGCGGCATGAGTGAGTTGGGCATGACGTTCTACAGACAGGGAAAGACCTGAGACTTTGCCAGCTGTGGCGGCCAAAGGCTTGAACAATCTTGCTCACTGATACGCCCGCGTGCCATTCATCGGCTGCCCGCTTGATTCGCCAAAGTGCTAACAACATGATGGCCCTGCATTTTTCATCGAGGCAGGCCCTTCATGAGTTCAGTCGAAACCGACCGCGACGTTTACAAAACCCTGCTTGAGTCGACCAAAGCCATTCCCTGGCGCATCGACTGGAAAACCATGACCTTCAGCTACATCGGGCCACAGATCGAAGAATTGCTGGGCTGGAAGCAGCACAGCTGGGCCTCGGTCAATGACTGGGTCGAGCGCATGCACCCGGATGACCGCGACTACGTGATGGACTTCTGTGTCTCGCAATCGCGGGCCGGAATCGATCACGAGGCCGACTATCGTGCACTGACCGAAAGCGGCGAGTACGTGTGGATCCGCGATGTGGTGCACGTGGTGCGCAAGGACGGCGAGGTCGAGGCGCTGGTGGGGTTCATGTTCGATATCAGCGAGCGCAAGAAAACCGAAGAGCACCTGATCCGCCTGCAAAAGCAGCTCGAAGAGTATTCCTTCCAGGACGGCCTGACCGGCATCGCCAACCGACGCATGTTCGATACCGTGCTGGAGCGCGAGTGGAACACGGCCCAGCGTAACGGCTTGCCGTTGTCGGTGATCGTGCTGGATATCGATTATTTCAAGCAGTACAACGACCATTACGGCCACATCAAGGGCGACGAATGCCTGCGCCGCGTCGCGCAAACCTTGTCCCTGGCGGCGAACCGGCCACGGGATTTCATCGCCCGGATCGGCGGTGAAGAGTTCGTCTGGCTGCTGCCGGAAACCGATGCCGAATCCGCACGGCTGGTGGCACACAAGTGCCTGCACCTGATTCGCCAGCAGCAGATCCCCCATGAATTCTCGAACGTGTCAAAGCTGCTGAGTATCAGCCTCGGCGTCGGCACCACCCTGGTATCGATGCATGCCACCGCCCTGGAGTTCGTCGAGCAGGTCGATCATCTGCTCTACAAGGCCAAGCACAATGGCCGGATGCGCGCCGAGTTCGCTGATTTTCGTGATTGACAAAAGGCGCGCCGGCTTTTAAAACTGGGCGCCTCACTCAGGGTGTAAGCAAGTATGTCCGCAACCTTCAACCTCAACACTTCCGTCATTGGCTTGATTGCCAAGGCGCAAGGTTGCGTTGCGCACGCCCTCAAATCGAAGAAACAGTCGCTCATGTGACCGGGGCGCGCTGTCCCGTCAGATGAGCTGACAGGACATTGAGCGCGACGGACCACACTCCCCTTGCTTACTCTCCTTCCATGCCCCTGACGGTGACGAAATCGGTCAACCATCAGGAGAAAAAAGCATGTCAGCGTTTCAGGGTATCTGGGTTCCACTGGTCACCCCCTTCCACAACGGCGCCATCGATTTCGTCGGCTTGCGCCGGCTGGTCAGCCACCTGCTGGAAAAAGGTGTCGACGGCCTCGTCGTTTGCGGCACCACGGGCGAGCCGGCGGCGATGGGCAAACATGAGCAACTGGCAGTGCTTGATGCGGTGCTGGAGCTGGTGCCGGCGCAACGGGTGGTCATGGGCCTGGCCGGCAACAACCTGACCGAGTTGTTGCAGTTCCAGAGCGAGATCCTCAAGCGCCCGGTGGCGGGCCTGCTGGTGCCGGCGCCGTATTACATCCGCCCGTCCCAGGCCGGCCTGGAAGTGTTTTTCCGCACGGTCGCCGATGCCTCCAGCGTGCCACTGATTCTCTACGACATCCCCTACCGTACCGGCGCGGCCTTCGAACAGGCGACCCTGCTCAACATCGTCGCCCACGAGCGGATCGTGGCGATCAAGGATTGCGGCGGTAACTTTTCCAACACCCTCGCCTTGCTCGATAGCGGCCATGTCGACGTGTTGTGCGGCGAAGACAACCAGATCTTCAATGCCCTGTGCCTGGGCGCCAAAGGCGCGATTGCCGCGTCGGCGCATGTCCATCCGGAACTGTTCGTGCAGTTGCACCGGCAGATCCGTGACAACCAATTGGCTGAAGGTCGTGCCACGTTTTTCCGTCTGCTGCCGCTGATCAACAGCCTGTTCCTGGAACCCAACCCGGCCCCGGTGAAAACCGCGCTGGCCCTGCAAGGCTTGATCGGGGACGAACTGCGCGCACCGATGCAACGCAGCAGCGAATCGATGACCGAACGTTTGAAAGGCGTGCTCAGGACATTGGATCGCGACAATCGATAGAGCGTCGGCCTGCGGCCCGAGTACCATGGAGCGATTCGTTCAGCCTTCAGGGGCACCGACATGCTGTACCGAATCGCCGCCGACGGGCTGATGCTGTTTCACCTGTCGTTCATTGTGTTTGTCGTGTTCGGCGGGCTGCTGATACTCAAATGGCGCCACCTGATCTGGTGGCACCCGCCCGCTGCGCTGTGGGGGATGGCGGTGGAGTTCTTCCACCTGCCCTGCCCGCTGACCGACTGGGAAAACCACATGCGCCATGGAGCCGGGCAAACTGGCTATGGCGGTGGGTTCATCGAGCATTACATTTGGCCGGTGATTTACCCGGCGGGCCTGACGCCCGGCATTCAGCTGGGTTTGGGTAGCGTGGTGTTGGTGATCAATGTGTTGGTCTATCTTCGATTGATCAGGCAGTGGCGATTGCGGCGGGCCACCTGAAACCAGGATCAAAAGATCGCAGCCTGCGGCAGCTCCTACACAGGGAACGGACCGGTTTGCCTGACGCCTGAGCCTCAGTTGGCAATCACACTCATATTGCGCCCACTGGCCTTGGCCACGTACAGCGCCTTGTCCGCCGCACCGATCAGGTCTTCGGAGCGAACCTGGGACGCACCATTGCTCGCACACACGCCAACACTGACGGTCACGGCGCCTTCCGGGCTGTCGCTGTGGGCAATTTCAGCCTGCAGCACCGCGCGACGGATTTTCTCCGCCACCAGGAATGCCCCCACGTAGTCGTTGCCGGGCAGCACCACTGCAAACTCCTCGCCACCATAACGGGCGGCCAGGTCACCGGGGCGCTTGATGTTGTCGGTGATGATCGCACCGACCTTGCGCAAACACTCATCACCGGCCAGGTGACCGTAGCGGTCATTGAACGGTTTGAAATGATCGACATCGATCATCAGCAGCGCCAGCTCGCTCTGGCTGCGTCGGGCACGGCCCATTTCGGCATCGATGAACGCGTCGAGCTGACGCCGGTTGGCCAGCCCCGTCAGCGCATCCTTGAGGGCCAGGCCTTCAAGGTTGCGATTGACCTCCAGGAGCTTGTCCTGGGTGTCCAGCAACTCGACCTGCGCCAGGTTCTGCTGCTTCATCAGTTTGATCAGCCGGAACCCCAGTACCCCGAGAACACCAAGCAAAAGCGTGACGATGCCGGCGCTGAGCAGCGTTTCCTTGCGCCAACTGGCCAGCACTTCATCCTTGTTCAGCGCGGCAAACACGATCAGCGGATAACCCTCGACCCGGCGGTACCCCGTCACCCGCTCGACACCGTCGACGACCGACGTGATCGTGGCCGTGCCCGCATCGCCCTTGGGCAGCAACTGGGTGAACAACGGGCTCTTGGCGAGACTGCTGCCGATATCCGACTCCTTGAAGGGTCGGCGAATGACAATGCTGGCGTTGTCGGCGATCAGGGTGATCACGCCATTGCTGCCCATGTCGATGCTGTCGTAGAGCTGCAGGAAATGACTGAGGTAGATCGTCGCCAGTGCCACGCCGGCAAAACTGCCGTCGGGATGATTGAGCCGACGTGAAACCGTCATGATCCACTCGCCGCTCGAGCGGCTCTTGATCGACGGCCCGATGTGCGGCCCACGGCTGGGGTTGTCGCGATGGAAGATGAAGTATTCGCGGTCGGAATTGTTGACGCCGGTTTGGCCGGCGCCATTGGAATTGGCGAGCCACTGCCCTTTTTCGTCGAAAACGAACAAGCCATGGAGCTGGCTCAACTCACTGCGCTGGGCATTGAGCAATGCCGGCAGCCGGGATTGATCCACGCCGTCGTGTTCCAGACGATCGACCAACGTGAACAGCAGCGTATCGGCCTGCTTGATCGTTGCCTGTGCTTGCGAAGCCAGCGTCTGCGCAAGGTTGGACATCACCACTTCCTTGTCATGCAGGTGGTACTGGCGTGAGCTCCAGGCTTCCCAGATCACGATAGCCACCATCGACAGGCACACCGCCATCAGCAAGGTCACCGCCGAGCGGACCTTGAGCCTTGGCACGGCTGACCGAAGCATTTGAATTTGATCGTTGATCAATGGATGTCCCATGGTGCTCCCTGTGTCGATGACGGACGAACCTTCCTGATCGCCGTTTTTGCTCACTATGCCCGAGCCGGGCTCGCCATGATGTTAGCGCGACACCTGCTTGACCGCCTCCAGCCACGCCGGATCCAGCCGTGTCTGTTCGGTTTCGATGCCCTGCGCTTGCATCCGTTCCTTGTGCTGGTCCATTTCGCGGATCAACTGGCCATGGTCACTGGAGTTACCGTCGAGTTGATGCATCTGGTTCAAGCCCAAATGGTAGAAACGCAACAGCTTCATCGCAACCGGATCACCCCGTTCCACGCCCGCCGTTACATGATGCATGACATTGGTGATGCTCATCAGGCTGCGCTTGAGCTGCCAACTGTAGACCGCAGGCGCCATCCACGCCTGGCGCCAGAACACCTTGCGCATCAGCGCGACCATCGCCAGCACGGCAACAAACACGCCGCCGACGTTGAAGCGCAGATTGTCGCCCCCGGGCGTGCCGAACAGCGCCACCGCCGCCGTGGACAGCAGCATCGCCAGCGCCAGGAAGATCAGGGCAATGATGACCGTGCTGCGCCGCGTCTGTTGCCGGTAGGTGTCAGCGTTCATCGGCTGGATTTCGAACATTGCGTCGGTTTTTCCTGAGCTGAAAGGGTAAAAAGGGGGCTGAGGCAAAAAGTCAGCGGGCCATTATCGCCTCTGCGAGGGATTTAGCTATGCTGGAGCTCCTTTTCATCTTTTCATCGTCAATCGGGGGACATGGCGAGACCGCGCAGTTCGTGCCATCTTCTTTCATGAATACACATCATTCGGATGCCATTCGTAGTTGCTGTGTGAATGACATCGTTTTAAGGATCATTGAATGACCCAACGCCAAGTTATCAACGCCTCCGTCAGTCCCAAAGGCAGCCTGGAAACGCTCTCGCAACGGGAAGTCCAGCAATTGAGCGAAGCCGGTTCCGGCAGTATCTACAGCCTCTTCCGCCAGTGCGCCCTGGCCATCCTCAACACCGGCGCCCATGTCGACAACGCCAAGACCATTCTGGAAGCCTACAAGGATTTCGAGATCCGCATTCACCAGCAGGACCGCGGCGTACGCCTGGAACTGCTGAACGCTCCGGCCGACGCCTTCGTCGACGGCGAAATGATCGCCAGTACCCGGGAAATGCTCTTCAGCGCCCTGCGTGACATCGTCTACACCGAAAACGAACTCGACAGCCAGCGCATCGACCTGAGCAACTCCCAGGGCATCAGCGACTACGTCTTCCACCTGCTGCGCAACGCCCGGACCCTGCGCCCCGGCGTCGAGCCGAAGATCGTGGTCTGCTGGGGCGGGCACTCGATCAACACCGAAGAATACAAATACACCAAGAAAGTCGGCCACGAACTGGGCCTGCGCAGCCTGGACATCTGCACCGGTTGCGGCCCCGGCGTGATGAAAGGCCCGATGAAAGGCGCGACCATCGCCCACGCCAAGCAACGCATCCACGGCGGCCGCTACCTGGGCCTGACCGAACCCGGCATCATTGCCGCCGAAGCGCCGAACCCGATCGTCAACGAACTGGTGATCCTGCCGGACATCGAAAAACGCCTGGAAGCCTTCGTCCGCGTCGGTCACGGCATCATCATCTTCCCGGGCGGCGCCGGTACGGCCGAAGAATTCCTGTACCTGCTGGGCATCCTGATGCACCCGGACAACGCAGGCCTGCCCTTCCCGGTCGTCCTCACAGGGCCCAAACATGCCGCGCCGTACCTGGAGCAACTGGACGCGTTCGTCGGCGCCACCCTGGGCGACGCCGCCAAGCAGCACTACCAGATCATCATCGATGACCCGGCCGAAGTGGCGCGCCAGATGACCCAGGGCCTCAAGGCGGTCAAGCAGTTCCGCCGCGAGCGCAACGATGCGTTCCACTTCAACTGGCTGCTGAAAATCGACGAAGGCTTCCAGCGCCCGTTCGACCCGACCCACGAAAACATGGCCAACCTGAAACTGAGCCTCGACCTGCCCTCCCACGAACTGGCGGCCAACCTGCGCCGCGCGTTCTCCGGCATCGTCGCCGGCAACGTCAAGGACAAGGGCATCCGCCTGATCGAAGAGCACGGGCCCTACCAGATCCGTGGCGACGCGGCGATCATGCAACCGCTGGACCTGCTGCTCAAAGCCTTCGTCGCCCAGCACCGCATGAAACTGCCGGGCGGCGCGGCGTATGTGCCGTGTTATCGGGTGGTGGCTTAACCCTTTCGGTCTAATAACGCCGACATGAGCTTTACCGTCGCGAGCCGCAGTGAAAGCTGCGGTTCGCGGCACTCTATGGAAAGAAAAAATGCGCCAACGTAATTCCGCCAGACTGCTGGTGATCAATCCTGCACAACAGGTTCTGCTGTTTCACTTCCAGCACAAAGGCGATGCCCTCGACGGCCAAAGCCACTGGGCGACACCCGGTGGCGGGCTTGAGCCGGGTGAATCCTTTGAGGCTGCGGCGGTTCGTGAACTGTTTGAAGAAACCGGGCTGACTGTCGCAGCCGTGGGAGCCAGCGTTGCAGAGCGCAGTTTTCCGATGATGCTGCCAAGCGGCGAAACGGTTCTGTCGGTTGAGCGGTATTTTGTGGTTCATACCGACAGTGAACGCCTGTCCCGTGAGGGATGGACGGCTCACGAAGTCCGGGTAATGGCTGACCATAAGTGGTGGTCCGTAGCCGAACTGCGAGAGACCCGAGAAACAGTGTGGCCTGAGGAATTGATCAAGATGCTGGAAAGCGCCTGATGCGTTCCGGCGTACACAAACCCTGTGGCGAGGGGGCTTGCCCCCGTTGGGCTGCGCAGCGGCCCTAAAAGCCGTTACCCGGTTTCCCGGAGATGAACGTAAGGACCATTTTTTGGGGGTGCTTCACACCCCAACGGGGCGGTGCGGCGATCCGACAAGCCCCCTCGCCACAAAAGCTCGGCGTTTAGTCCAGTGGAGCAACGTTATCCAGTGCACGGTTGACTGCCAGGTCCGCCAGCATGATCACCTGCTGGATCCCCAGCAGCATGCTGCGTTGCGGACCATCCAGGAATGTTGCGAAATCACTGGCCATGACACTCGCCGATGCCAGCGATTCGCAGGCGTGGGTCAACAGGCTTTCGGTGTCGATGTTTGGCGCGATGATGAACATTGTGCTGGGGTTGTGGGGCGCGTTGTTTTTGAGGATGGCGGGTTTGAGGTGGAGAGTTGATGCACTCCGGGTGGTATCGGCTTCTGATTCGGGGGGATTGGGTGTGGGTTTGAACATGGTGGAGCTCCTGTAGAAACTGGAACCACCAAGACCTGTCGCTAAACAAGTAAGGGTGGCGACTGTACGAAGGTTAGCGAACCGGTTACAGGCAAACCCGGCAGACCCGAAGGTCTCCGACGCACAGCCGCCATAATCAAATTGCAGGCATAGAAACGAATGCAATCAAGACTGGAGTGCTGGTGTCCCTGTATCTGTTCGGATCGCTAAATCCGGTCGCTGAATTTGCAGCGACCCGACAACGATAGAGTCAGGGTCCAAGGCCCACAAGCCGGCGGATTCTGGCGTAGTTGTAGGCAACGACGCAAGGCGGTGTAGCCTCACTCCTGGTCCTACAGCCTTGCCTGACGTCCATAATTTCTGGCCATTTTGCTGGTGTGAGGCAGAGGATTTTCGTTGGCTGCAAGGCCGTCTTCGCGAGCAGGTTCGCTCCCACAGTTGGGCTGGGTACATTCGAAAGAAATTGGTTGGCTGGCAGGCCGCCATCGCGAGCAAGCTCGCTCCCACAGAAGAGCAGAGCAAAAGCAGATCCGCGTACCCCCACGCTCCTCACCACTCATCAGGCCGAGCGTTCGCTCGCCTGCAGCTTGTGATCTTGATCCACCCGCCCCCTCGGCAGGCTGAGTGGAGGTGTTCATCCGGGGATGGGCGCGCAGCGCCGTTCGACGCAGTCGAACTCATTGCATGTAGGTCGAAGCGAAGCCGACCGGAGGGCAATGCCCCCGGATGGACACCGGAGCGAAGGAACCCCGAGCCTCAGCGAGGGGCCGTACGTAAGGGGCGAGACCTTTTGGTTACTTTTGGCTGGGCCGGCACTCCGGGCGTTTGCCAAAAGTGACCCGCTGTAAGAGCGGAACCATAAGCCGCCGTTACCAAAAAAACGGATATGTACACAGTCAAAAAAAGACAGGTCGGCTATCAGGCCGCCTTCGCGAGCAAGCCCACAATTGGACCCGGTATATCTGGCGCAAAACCCGCTCCCAAGGGTTCAAGGCTGCAATGCCTGGGGCGCGGTGGACTGTTCTTTCGGCAGCCCCTCGGTGCCATCGAGGACAACTTTCTCGGCCACGAACTGCCAATCCTTGTAGCTGGCCATGCCTTTGAAGTCCGACCACTCGCTGGGAAAGTTCTCTTGTTTGAGCGGCTTCTGCTCGGACGGGCAGTACACACCGCTGATCCGTCCGTCGATACCGCGCATCAGCTCCCATTCGCCCCCCGTCATCGGCTCCGGGTACAACTGGCGGATATGGTGCCTGGCCGACGGGAAGCGCTCGTCCTGCAACAGGTCCGCGAGCTCTTTCGGGTACATGGCGACGCCGGGCGAACTGCGGTAATAGCTGCGCAGCGCCTGGGCATACTGCGTACCGACCCAGAGCAACTGGTGTTCGCGATCCCGGCGTGAAGCGGTGGCCCACAACTCGCCGGCACTGGCCAGGCCCATGCCGATCACGACAATCAGAAACAGCACACCCAGGTAGGTGAAGCCGTCCTGACCCGAAGGCTTACCACTCGGAATAAAGGCTGCCATCACGCGCCCTCCCGCTGGCGCCACTCTTGATATCGGCCACCCCGCCCGCCACGCCATCCGGTGGCGCGACCACGACCCAGGTGTCCTTGCGCTCGGCAATCGGGTCCAGCGGCTGGTTACGCAGGTAGCGCAGTTCGACCAGTTGTTCGATGGAGTCCGGATAACGCCCGGTGTCGCCGTAGTAGTGATCCAGCGCCTCGCGCATGGACGACAGGCTCTGGCGCAGGGTGGTCTCTTTCGAGGCTTCCAGGCTGGTGAAGTAGCGTGGCATGGCGATCGTCATCAGGGTCGCGATGATTGCCATGACCACCATCAGTTCCAACAGGGTAAAACCCTTTTGCCGACGCATATGCTCACCACTCACGATAGGCGATGCCGTTGAGACCTTTGCCCCGGGCCTTGGAGTAAACGTCAAAGACGTCCTGGCCCTCACGCGGGTTCTCAGCCGAACTGTCATAGGCACGCAGGCCCCAGCCGCCCTCGTCGTCACGCTTGACGGTGGCCAGCGGATCACGGGGGATGCGCCGCAGGAAGTAGAACTTGGCCCCCTTGGCGCTGCGCACGTCACGTACACCCTCGACCAGCACTTTCAGGTTCGGCGGGTAGCCGTTGCTGTCGAGCGATTTCTCGATGTAGCCGGCGTCGAAGGCGCGTTTGTAGGCGTCGATGCCATCGCGGATCTGGTACAGCGCGGTCCGCAGTTCCTGCTCTTTGCCACGGCGCACCACCGTCTCGGTCAGCGGTGCGGCCATGCCAGCCAACAGACCGACCAAAGCCAGCGTCACCACGACTTCGACCAGGGTAAAACCGCGTTGCGAGGCGCTCATGATCAAGGCTTCCCGACAGTAACCGTGGTGGCGATCGGTGCGCTCATGGGGCCGGTCTGAACCGTCGTGCTCATCGAACGGTCAGGGGCCTGGATGTGCATGCTGGTTTCGGTGCCGGTCGAGAATTCCATGTCCGACGGGCTCTGGTATGGCAGGTTGCGCACGATCCGCGGGGTGATCGACAGCACCAGTTCGGATTTGCTGATGTCGTCTTTGTTGCTGCCGAACAGGCGGCCCAGGCCAGGAATGTCGCCAAGGCCAGGGATCTTGTTACCGCTGCTGCCATGGTCGTTGCGCACCAGACCGGCGAGGATCTGGGTTTCGCCATCATGCAGACGCAAGGTGGTCTGGGCGTTGCGGGTATCGACCTGGACCGGAATGGTGCCCTGAGCGGTCGGCGCCAGCGGCGTGGCGTTACTGACTTCCAGCGCGACCTTGATCGCCACTTCGTTGTTCAGGTGCACGATGGGCTGCACTTCAAGCTTCAGACCGACGTCGAGGTAAGTCACGCTTTCGGTGATCACCGGCCCCTGGGTCGAAGGCACCGAGGTGGCGCTGATGATGGGCACGCGCTGACCGATGTGGATGCGCGCCTGTTCGCGGTTGCTCACCCGGATCACCGGGCTGGCTAGGGTATTGATGTCCTTGTCCTGGGCGTTGATCTTGGCCTGGGGCGCCGGGCTGATGGAAATCCGGCTGGAGTCGATACCTTTGAGCTGGTCAAGGATGGACACTGGCGAGCCGTCGCTGTTGATCACACCGAAGGTGTTGGGCCATTGCAGGCCGAGGTCGAGAATGCGCTGACGGGCCACTTCCATCACTTCCACTTCCAGCACCACTTCGGGGTTGGACTGGTCCTGCGATTGCAGCAGTTTTTCCGCCATGCGGATGGCGTCGCCCGAGTCGCGCATGGTCAGGGTATTGAGGCGTTCATCGACGAACACGTCGCGGGTCTTGAGCATGGTCTTGATCATGTTCAGCGCGGTGTTGGCATCGATGCTGGTCAGGTAGAAGGTGCGCATCACCAGCTCCTGATAATCCTTGAGCTTCTGCGGCGAGTCCGGGTAGATCAGCAAGGTGTTTTCATTCACCACTTTCTGATGCAACTGGTTCTGTTGCAGCAGCAGTTCCACGGCGTCTTCGATGCGCACATCACGTACGAAGATCGTGGCTTTCATGTCCGGGCGCAGGTCCTTGTCGAAGATGAAGTTCAAGCCGGCGACCTGGGACAGCACTTCGAAAATGGTCTTGAGGTTGGCGTCGCGAAACTCCAGGGTCACCGGCCGGTCCAGGCGTGTGCGCAACTGCGGGTACTGCACCACGTTGCGGCTCTGCACCAGGCGGATGCTGTCTTGCAGTTCCCGGGCACCCTCGTTCTGCGGGTCCAGTTCGAGAATCTGCTTGACCTGGCGGTCGGCACCGTAGATGTCACCGCGACGCAGGTCGCCACGGGCCATTTCGAGTTTCTCGTCCATGCTGCGCAGGTAGTCGAGTTGACGCAGGGAATCCTGGGCACGACGGTTGTTCGGTTCGATGCTCAGGACCCGGCTGTAGCCCATGCGGGCTCCGGCGAAATTACGCTGGGCGCGGTCCATGTCGGCCTGGGTCAGCAGTGCCGTCACGGCGCGGGCCCGGCCGCTATTGAGTGCTATGTGCAGATCGGTATCGCGAGGGTTCTCGCGCAATCCCTGTTCGATGCGAGCCAGACCGGCTTCGTACTGGCCTGATTCCATCAGGGCGGAAGCTTCGTCCTTGGCGATCTGCGCCGAACTGCATGCAGCCAGCCCTGCGCAGAGACAAAGGCTCATCAGCAAACGGGATTTGTTCATTCCGTACTCCCCACAGACAGAGTCTGAGCCAAATGCAAAGGCAGGTAGACCAGGCTCAGTTCCTTATCGGAAATGCGCTCGAGCCGCCAGGTTTCGTCGATGACATCCCCTTTGCGCACGACGTATATTTTTTCGCCGCTCTGCAAGAACACCTGCAGATCGGAACGGTCGTCCAGCCTGCCGACAAACTGGAAGGGCAACGGCGGTGCAGTGGGGACCTGCACCTCTGGAGTCACGACTACCGGTTGTTCAATGACGGTGCCGAGGGCCGGCTCCGCGTTCCAGCTGCGGGCGGCGAACAGGTCGCCTGCAGGGCTCAGGTCCTTGATCGGCACTACCGCCGCGGCGCTCGATGCAGCCGCCGCTGCGCCCGGGGCCTTGCCTTTGGCTGACGTGGCCACGGCGGCCACCGCAGGGTCGCTGTCGTCAGCCTGCCTGAAGTATTCGGGGAACCAGGCGAGCGCTGCCGCTACACCGAAGAACGCCACCCAGCCCGCCACTCGTTTGGTATTCATCATGACCTCGACAGATAAAGGGTCATGCGGATCCGCCCGGTCAGGTCGGTATCGGCGATATTCTTGCGCTGAAGCTCCACATCCTCGAGCACCACCGCCGGCAACTGGCCGAGCAAGGCGTGCAGGAAACGCCGCAGTTGCGGATAGCTGCCACGTACCGGCAGCAGAATCTGATAACGGGCCAGGTGCGTCTTGGGGTCCACGCCCAGGGAGTATTCCCCCCGGGACAAGGTGATGCGCTCCTGGGCGGCCAGGGCGTAGATCTTGTCGATGGCCACGGTGGCCTGGGGCTGGGACGGCAACTTGCTGCGAAAATCGTCGAGCTGGCGTTGCGGCACCACCGGTGCAGCCACTGTGCCGTCTTCGACCCTGGCCAGGTACTCGGTGGCTTCGCGGGTCTGCTGGCTGAGGCTTTGCAGCGACTGCCAGTCCGGCAGCAATCCGGCCAGGCCATAGCTCAGCGCCAGCACCAGCATGGCCAACCCTGCCAGCCCCGGAGCCCCCAGGCCTTGCAGGTATTCGTGGACGATCAATTTATGGATTTGCATCGCCGATCTCCCAGGTAGCCGACAGGTTGAACTGCACCGGGTGTTCCGGCACGTTGGCGACAATTTCGTGGCTCAGCAGCGACACGTCGGACAGCTCGTCACTGGCTTCGAGGCGGCGGTGGAAATCGAGCATGGCGTCCAGGTCCATCGCCTCGGCGCTGATCCGGACCTGGCCTTTACGGGCGTCCGGGGTCAGGGTCAGCAGGGCAATGTTGTCCCGCGGCATGGCTTCCAGCGTGGCGAACAGACGCTCCCAGGGACGGCGCAACTGCTGGGAGACCTTGCGCATTTCGGCCAGGTTCTGCGCCTGCTCGCGAGTTTGTGCCGGGGTCAGGCCGGGCTTGCTGCCGTTGTCGCCGGTGAGCACCCGCTGGGTGGTTTGCAGGTGGCCCTGCTGTTGTTCGGCCTCGTTGCTCAGGTGCTGCTGCACCAGAGCGCAAGTCAGTGTCAGCACCACGCCACCGGCCAGCAGGCTCCAGCCCAGGGGACCTGCACGGCGGCGCGGCTGAAAGTCGAGCATCAGGGGGCGCATGTCAGGCCACCGCCCGGGACATGACGTACAGGCAATCGCGTACGGCTGTCCGGTCTTCTTCGAGGGTGCGCAGATGCACACCGGGCACATCAGGGTGCGAGTCGATACGCGCCGGCGCATGCAGGTAGACCGTCAACGGCCGCTCGCTGGTTGACGCCTGCAACTGGTTCTCACGGCCGATCAGCGCCGTCAGGGCCGCATCACTGTCGCTGCTGCCCACCGAGCGCACTGAAGCCCAGCGCCCTTCCCGGGCCAGCAGCAGTACGCTGCGTACCGGTTCGGCGACCACGAACAGGAAGTCCCCGGCATCAAGGCTTTTATCGAAATGGTTGAACGCCGCCATCAGGTACGGCTGCACCGAACGCAGGCGCAAGCCACGCGCGCTGACCAGGGCGCGCAGGCGGTCGAGCAAGTCCTGGGGCAGCGCGGTGGCGATGCGGTCATAACCGGCAGGTTCAGCCGACAGCACCAGGCTCCAGGGTTGCGTCGGTGCACCGTAGAGGTCTTCGAAACACAGTTGGGCGAAGCCAAGCAATTCGGCCGGGCTGCTGATCTGATCGCTCCAGGGCACCAGGCAAAAGCGGCTGAAGTGTCCGGAGACCACCACCGTCAGTTCCGCCCTGGCAACGGCGTGCTCGGCCAGCAAACGGTCGAGGGTGTCGAGGGCCACTGCCCAGGCCTGGAAACCTTCGTCGATGTAGCCGACGCTCCCCAGCCAGTGGGTTGCACTGCCTTGCCGATGCCCCAGGCCTACACCGCTGGCGCCGAGCACGGCGACAAATTGCTCACGAGATAAAAGTGACACGATTGATCTCCTCGAGAGTGGTCCGGCCTTGTTCCACCATCTCCAGCGCCGACTCGCGCAACAGGCGCAAGCCACGTTTGCAGGCATGGGCCTTGATTTTCGAGATGGGTTGGCGCTCGACGATCATTTGCCGCAGTTCGTCATCCAGGTGCAGCAGCTCGGCAATCGCACTGCGCCCGCGATACCCGGTGCCCCGGCAATGCCCGCAACCCTTGCCATGGACGAACCGGTAGTGAGCGACCTTTTGCGGATCGAGCCCCGAGACCTCCAGCTCTTCTTCTGTCGGGCTGTAAGGAGCGCTGCAACTGGTGCAGACCAGACGGATCAAACGCTGGGCCAGTACCGCATTGAGTGCCGAGACCAGGCTGTAGGGATCGATTTCCATCTGGGTGAATCGGCCAATCACGTCGAACACGTTGTTGGCGTGGATGGTGGTGAACACCAGGTGACCGGTGAGCGCCGATTGCACGGCGATCTGTGCGGTGTCCGGGTCGCGGATTTCACCGACCATGATCTTGTCCGGGTCATGACGCAGGATCGAGCGCAGGCCCCGGGCGAAGGTCAGGCCCTTTTTCTCGTTGACGGGGATTTGCAGTACGCCCGGCAGTTGATATTCCACCGGGTCTTCAATGGTGATGATCTTGTCCACACCGTGGTTGATCTCGGTGATCATCGCGTACAGGGTGGTGGTCTTGCCGCTACCGGTAGGCCCGGTCACCAGCACCATGCCGTAGGGTTCGGCGGCCAGCCGGCGCAACTGGCGCAGGGTATCTTCTTCAAAGCCCAGGGCCTGCAGTTGCACGCCACTGACTTTGTCGGCGAGGTCCTGTTTGTCGAGCACCCGCAGCACCGCGTCTTCGCCGAAGATGCTCGGCATGATCGACACCCGGAAGTCGATCTGCCGGCCACTGATACCGATCTTGAAACGACCGTCCTGGGGCACGCGTTTTTCGCCGATGTCCAGTTCAGCCATGACCTTGACCCGGGAAATCACTTGCTCGGCGAACTCGCTGCCCTGGATCTTGCTGATGTTGTTGAGCACACCGTCGATCCGGTACTTGATCACCAGGCCGCTGCCGGTGGTGCCCAGGTGGATGTCGCTGGCGTGCATTTTCAGCGCGTCGTACAGCGTCGAGTTGACCAGCTTGACCACCACGCTGGCGTCTTCGCTGATGCTGGTCAGGGACAGGCTTTGCAGGGTGTCGATCTCGGTTGCGCCCTCGGCATGGGCGTTGAGCGATTCCACCGCGTGGAAACTTTCTTCGTGACGCGCCAGGTAGGCCTTCAGGTCGTCGGCATGCACCAGGTACAGCGGCGCGCCATGCAGGCATTCATCGATCCAGGCCAGGCGTGCACTGTCGAAGGGGTCGGCGAACACGCCGATGACCGCATCGTCGTGACGCAGCAGGATGAATTCTCGCTTGATGCATTGGGCCAGGGTCACCCGGTCGAACACCGGGGTGGCACTGAACAGGCTGTCGGTGTCGAGCACCGGATAGTGCAGGGTTACACCCAGGCACTGGATGAAAGGCATGGGAGCCAGTTCACTCAACTCCCCGAGGGTGTCCAGCATCCGCTCGCCGGAACTGGTGGCCAGGGCGCGGGCCTGGGCCAGTTGTTCACTGGTGAAACGAGTCGGTACACCTTCCACTTGCGCCGGTTCTACGGCAAGGGATAGACGGTCCATGGCTTGCTCTCCAACGCCCGGGGCTTTGAGCCCTGTCAGCGCGGCGAGCCATTTCGGCACGGGCCGGAACGTCTTGTCGCGCCACTACTCCCCGGTGAGCAATTGTTCGTCGTCTGGCGCCATGGAAGCCGATGTATTTTTTCGGCGATCTGCAAGCACCCAACTACCGTCGTACAACTGCAGCGGGAAACTCTCGGTCCTACTCTGGCGTCGTTCGACGAATCCTTCGGAGGTGCTCACACCCGGCCTGGGCTCGCGCCGCCTGTCCAGAAGATCAAGCACTGCACGGGCCAATTCCGCCAACGGAAAGGGCTTGAACAGGATATGGCTGACTCCCAGTAGCCGGGCCCGCTCGCAAACTTCTGCGGTTGGATGCCCTGTGATCAGCACAAAATGGCACTTCCTGTTCTGGCGGACGGCATCGAGCACCTGAAAGCCTTCCATATCGGGCAAGCGGTAATCGAACACCATCACATCGGGTGCGAAATCGTCTGCTTCGGCGATTCCATGTGCACCGTCGTGAGCAATCCGGACTTCCAGCGCTTGCGCCTGCAGGTAATCCTGGAGGTTTTGTGCCAGCAGCTGTTCGTCATCAACAACCAGTACTTTGTTCAACAAGGTCGACTCCTTGAAACCGCAGGTCCGGGTTTTGAACCTGGCGGAGCGCGTGCCCTGAGAGGACTAACGCACACTTCATGCCAGACTGAGCGCCGGTAATTTCAGGCATTCATGTCCTTGAATTTAAAAACAATGCCTTTTTTGTACAGCAATCCCTTCCCCCAAAAACGGGGAAAGCGATCGGATTGGCATTGAAGTTTTTCCCCCACTGTTGGGGAACGCCCCCTAGTCATCGTCAATCCGCTCGATCCGATGGTGCGAGTGGCTGATGGCCCCCGGTGCCAGGGCAAACGCTGCAGCCTCGAACTGCGGCACCATCCGTCCACGGGGAAAGTAACCCAGGTTACCCCCTTCGCAGGCCGACGCCTCTTCGGACCCGCCACGGGCAACGTGGCCGAAATCGGCCCCGGTAACGATGGGGGCCCTGATCGAAGTTAAGCGTAGACCCGCGGCCTCGACTGTGGAAGCGTCAGCACCGGGCGCTACCTTGACCGGGGTATGTCGGGCCCGCAGGACCGGCAAAGTGTCGAGTTTCATGATCGGCCTCCGGTCAGGGCGTGGCAGCGACAGGTTTATAGGGGGCGACCAGATAGAACCGCTGGTCCGGCAGATCCACCGTGACGATATGGGCACCGCTCAAGCCCAGGCGTCGGCCTGGACCAAAGCTCATCAGGGGCGTCAGCCCGGTATCGAAGTCTTGCAGGCCTTCCAGGGCACTGACCAGCTTTTCGCGGCTGGCATCCCGCCCGGCCTGCTTCATGCCTTCGCTGAGCAGCATCATCGAACTGAACGCGCCCACTTGCAGTATCGCGTGCTGGCCACCGAGGCCCTGGTGTTCGCGCAACTGAGTCAGGGCCAGGCGCCCGGCCAGGGTCCAGTCGCTGGGCACGAACGGATAGGCCAGGAACACCCGCCGGGAAAATCCGCTGGGCACCTGGGTCAGATTGCCCGCCACCTGGTTCGAGGTGGCGAACAGGTAAGGCACCTGCCCCGCCGTTTGCAGGCGCTCGGCCAATCGGCTGAAGCCGCTGCTTGTGCCCAGGTAAAACACCGAGCGCGAGCCCAGGGGCAAGTCGTCCCCGCTCGGGTCGTAGGCCTGCAGGCGCACCTTTTGCCAGGCGCGCCCCTGCAAGTACCGGCTGAGTTCCTGTGCCGCCAGCCGTTGGCCGGATTCGTCCGGATAGGCGATCAACGTCGGCCCCTGAAGCACCCGCAGGCTGGCACTGGCGTAATCGGCCAGGGCGATCAATTGCTCGCGAAGCCCCGGTAGTGGTTCGAATATCTGCGGGCTGGCGTGGGGCGTGCCCTGCAAGGACAGCGGCCCGATCAGCGGAATGCCGGCCCGTTCCAGGTGCACGCCGAGGTCCATGTCCAATGCCGGCGCCAGCGGAGCGATCAGGGCGAACACCTGCTCTTCATCGATCAACCGGTTCAGCGCCTTTTCGGCACTGGCGCGATCGGTACCGGGGTCGAGGATGGTCAGGCGCAACTGCCGGCCGTGAATGCCCCCCGCCTCGTTGATACGCGTCACGCAGCCCTTGAGCACCGCTGCCACCGTGACGCTCTCCTCGCGCAATGGCCCGGTGCCCGGCAGCAACGTGCCCAGGTGCAGACTGTCGGGGGTCAGGCCCGGATCGCGGTCTTCGGCCAGGCGTTTGAGGTACGCCGTGAGATTGCGTTGATCGTTCATCGACAACACGAATCGTGGCATCGACGGATCGAGCCGGTTATTGCCGGGGTCGCGCCCCTCCTGCACCGCCTGCGCCAGGGTACTGTCGCTGTAGGCCGGGTAACTGCGGCCGTTGAAGTGCTGCTGGCCATGGCTGCCGGCCAGCCGCGACCAATTCAGGTCCGGTGGGCGCACCCCGCCTTCCGGGCGCCCGAGGCCGTCGTCGCCATGACATTTGGCGCACGGCAGGCTGGTGGCCGGCAGCAGCATGTTCGATGCGCCGACTCGGACCATGATCGGCTCGCCGCTGGCCGATACACCTTCACGGTACAGGCGCTTGCCGGCACTTTCGCTGAGGTTCAGCGGCAGCGCCTGGACGCTGAGCGTGAGGCCGCCGAAGAGCAGCAGGCCAAGGACGAGGGCAGTATTGATGGCCATGGCTAGCGTCCGGCCACGGGCATTGTCAGCAACTGCAGGCGCTGGGCGATGGTGGCCGCCGGGGCATCGGGACTGATTTTGCTCCAGCGCTTGTTCGCCACGTCACCGACGATCAAGTGGGTGGAGTGCTGCTCGGGGGTCGGCACGATCTGACCGATACGACCCAGTACAAGGTCCATTTGCGCCTTGTCGCCGGTAAGAAAAAACCAGTGGGGCCCATCGATGCCCTGTTTCAAGGTGTAAGCCTTGAGTACCGCCGGGGTGTCCCGCAGCGGATCACTGGTAAGGGAGATAAAGGTGATGCCGTCGGCCTTGTCGCCGAGCACTTCACGCACTTCTTTGAGCTTGCGGGTAATCAGCGGGCAAGCATCGTCGCAACGGGTGAAAACCACATTGAGCAGCACCACACGGTCCTTCAATGCGTCGCTGTAGAAGCGCAGCGTGTTGCCGTTCTGGTCCTGCAACGGCGTGTCGGTGAACCAGGTTTTCGCATCCTGGGTGCCGCTGGAAGGTTGCGCGGCGGCCACCACAGGCGCGGTCTGCTCATGCCCTTCGTGGGCAAACGCCACTGAACTGAAAATGCAGTAGCAGATGCCCAGGGTGAAGCAGTCGATGGCTCTCATGGCTGTCGCTCCATGGCAATGGCAGTGTGCTTGACGTGGGTATTGCGTTCACCACTGAGTTTCTCGACGGCCCGGGCCAGTTCCGTCGGGTCGGTGAAACCGTAATAGCGGGTCCAGAGGCGGTTGTTGCCGTCGCCCACCAGAATCAGCGGCGAGTGGTTCTGGAAGTCACCGCCGTAGGCACCCAGGCCCTTGAGGGTGGCATCGACCGACTGCGGCGAACCGGTCAGCCAGCTCCAGCCCGGCCCCTGCTGGAAGGTGCGGGCGTAGTCGTTCAGGCGTTGGGGATCGTCACGCTGCGGGTCGATGCTGATCGACACCAGTTGCACCTCGGTACCGACCCGCGCACCCAGCCGTTTCTGCACCTTGCCCATGATCGAGGACACCACCGGGCAGACCGTGGTGCAGCGGGTGTAGATGAAACCCATGACCACGATCTTGTTGCTCACCAGGTCTTTTTCCAGGCTGACGACCTTGCCGTTCTGGTCCAGCAAGGCCACGTCGGCAATCCTGATCCGGGCGGTCTCCTGGCCGGCCTTCCTGGCTGCCATGCCGTGCCCGGCGTGCTCGTCCGCCGAATGAGCCGGCATCTGGTCGATACCGAAGGCCAACAGGCAGAACGTCAGCATTGCGCGATGCGCGAATCGGTTCATGTCAGCTTCCTCTTATTGGGTATCGCCTGGTTCGCCCCGAACACCCGGCGCGTCACCGGACAAGGGTTGGCCCGAGGCTTTGTCCATCACACGAAATTGCACGTCGGCGGGGTAGGCCAGCAGGTTCTGCAGATTGATGGTCAGGCAATCGTCGGCAGCCACCCGCTGCAAATTAATCAAGGACAAAGCGCGGGATATGCCGATCATGGACTCGGACCTCGCTGCGGGTTATCGGGGAAAACTTCTCGACAAATCGTCTGGAGCAATCCGCATGCCAAAAAAAATACGTTATTAATCAGCAAGTTATAATCACGACTTGATAAGCCGGGGGATATTCCCCACCCAATCCCCAACTTTCCGACTGGGGCCACCATTCCCCACTATTGGGGAAAATCGCCCCCCGGAGGTTTCGATCACAGCGGCGCATCCGGGGACAAACCCTGCAAACGCCGATACTGCTTCAGCACGTTGGGCACATAACGCTGGGTTTCGGCGAACGGCGGGACCACGTTGCCACGGCTGAGCACCGCTTGCGGGCCGGCGTTGTAGGCCGCCACGGCGAGGCGGATATCGTTGTCGAACATCGTCATCAGACGTTTGAGATAGCGGGCGCCGCCCTGGATGTTGGCCTTGGGGTCGTAGACGTTGGTCACGCCCATTTCGCGGGCGGTGTCGGGCATCAACTGCATCAGTCCGCGAGCGCCCTTGGGTGAGGTAGCGCGGGCGTTGTAGCTCGATTCGGTCTTGATCACCGCATGCAGCAGCGCCGCCGGCAGTTCGTTGGCCCTGGCCGCCGCCGCCACCAGTTCGGCGTAGGGTTGCGCGGCGATCATCTGCGGCTGCTGGTCGAGGCTGACGACCGGCGCATCGGGTTCTCGGATCACCCGTTCATAGTGGCGTCCGGGGCGGTGGACATTGGACAGGACGTAGCTGCCATTGGCGTCCACGGAAACAAACACATCGGCCTGGGCGGCGCCGGTCAACACCAGCAGACCCAGCAACCCGGTGGTGAGTAACTTCATTGTCAGACCTCCCCTCCCGGCCCCGAAAAATGGGGGTATTGCCCCAATGGCCAGTCGTGCAACAGCCATACGCAAGCACTGTGCCGTAAGTGAGAAGGCGCATGGCACGGGGGGTGCAGGAGGATCACCGATCATGAGCATGGCAATTGCATGCAACTGCATGGCAACACTGCTGCCTACCGTGCGAGGTCATCATGAATCAGCATCTGCGTTATGCCCGGCGAACCCAAAGCGGGTTCACCCTGCTCGAACTGTTGGTGGTGCTGGTGGTGCTGGGGCTGTTGGCCGGCATCGTGGCGCCGAAGTATTTCGCCCAGTTGGGCCGTTCCGAAGTGAAAGTGGCCAAGGCACAAATAGAAGGCTTGAGCAAAGCCCTGGACATTTACCGCCTGGAGGTCGGCCATTACCCCTCGACCGAACAGGGTTTACAGGCGCTGGTCACCGCGCCCAGCGACGAACCGCGCTGGACCGGCCCGTACCTGCAGAAAAAACTCCCCCAAGACCCTTGGGGTCGCAACTACAGCTATCGCTATCCCGGTGAAAACAGCGAGTACGACCTGTTGTCCATGGGCAAGGACGGGCAACCCGGCGGCGAAGGCGAGAACGCCGAAGTCACCAACTGGAACTGACGGATATGACGACCACGCGCTTTCATCTCAAAGCCGTCGGCAAGACCGGTGTCGTCTCAATGACCGTCGATGCGCCGGGGCAAAGCGAAGCCAGGCGCATCGCCGAAGACCAGGGCTTGCGGGTTCTCAGCCTGCATGCCGAGCGACATTGGCGCGCGCTGCGCCTGCAAAGGCGCGAGACGTTCAACCTGGTGTTGTTCAGCCAGGAGCTGACCACCTTGCTCAACGCCGGCCTGCCGTTGATCGATGCGCTGGAAAGCCTGGCGGAAAAGGAAAACGCGCCACAAGCCCGCAAAACCCTGAGCGAGCTGGTGCGCCTGCTTTACGAGGGCAAATCGTTTTCCCAGGCCCTGGGCCAGTTGGCGGCCGTTTTCCCGCCTTTGTACGTGGCGCTGGTGCAGTCCAGCGAGAAGACCGGTGCCGTCGGCGATGCCCTGGGCCGATATGTCAGCTATCGACAGCGCATGGACGAGGTTCGCCAGAAGATCATCAGCGCGTCGATCTACCCCATGCTGTTGCTGGTAGTGGGCGGCGGCGTGGTGTTGTTCCTGATGGGCTACGTCGTGCCGCGTTTCAGCCTGGTGTTCGAAGGGCTGGGGTCGAACCTGCCGTGGTTGTCGCAGATCCTGATGAGCAGCGGCATGTTCCTTCACGCCCACCAGGGCGAATTCTTCGGTGGCTTGCTGGCCATCATCGTCGCCCTCGTCTTGCTCCAGCGCCAACCGGCGTTTCGGCGGGGACTGGACCGCGTGATCGAAAAACTCCCCGCGGTGCACCAGCGCATCTTCATGTATGAGCTGGCACGCTTCTACCGATCCCTGGGCATTCTGCTGCAAGGCGGCATTCCCCTCGTCACCGCCATGGGCATGGTCCGCAACCTGCTCACCGTCGCCTCCCGAGGCCGCCTGGACCAGGCCTGCGAACGGGTGCGCGAAGGGCAATCGTTGTCCACCGCTCTGGAGCTCAATCAACTGGTGACCCCCGTTTCCCTGCGCCTGCTGCGCGCTGGCGAACAGTCCGGCAACCTCGGGCAGATGATGGAGCGCAGCGCCGATTTCTACGACGAAGAAATCAGCCGCTGGATCGAATGGTTCGTACGGCTGTTCGAACCCTTGCTCATGACCTTCATCGGCCTGTTGATCGGGGTGATCGTGATCCTGATGTACATCCCGATTTTCGAACTGGCCTCGAGTATTCACTGACCTTTGGAACAGGGCTGCGCTGTCCGTTGCATTTCTTCAACCACCCAACTGAATAAATCAGCCCGCCGAGGTGTTTAACAGGCTCCCATGGGAAAAAGCAGCACGTTGCAAGGCTCATCAACGTTCCAGGCTCAAACAAGAAGACGGAGAACGACATGCACATCAGTAAGCTTTTACTGGCAGTAGCTATTGGCGCGGTTCTGTCGGCGTCTACCGTACTGATTCCGGACAGCCTGTCCGGGGTATCCAGTGCTCAGGCCAAGGATGGGGGTAGTGGTGGTGGCGGGGGTGGTGGAGGCGGTGGCGGCAATGGAGGCGGCGGTGGCGGCAGTCACGGCGGCGGCGGCAATGGAGGCGGCGGTGGCGGCAGTCACGGCGGCGGCAATGGAGGCAGCGGTGGCGGCAGTCACGGCGGAAGCGGCAGTGGCGGCAACAGCGGCAGTGGCCATAGCGGCGACCATGGCAGCAACAGCGGCCATGGCAGTGCCAACAGCGGTTCGAGCCACTCCGGAACGGCCTCGTCCTCAGGACGCAGCGGCACCCATGATGAAGCTGGAGATGACCATGGCGTCCATGCCAATGGCGAGCCCGGCGATGACCGTGGCGTCCACGCCAATGGCGAACCCGGCGATGACCGTGGCGTCCATGCCAATGGCGAGCCCGGCGATGACCGTGGCGTCCATGCCAATGGCGAACCCGGCGATGACCGTGGTGTCCATGCCGAACCCGGTGATGACAAAAGGAGCTGATTCCTGCTGATTCCCAAACAACACACCCCCCTGTGGGAGCGAGCCTGCTCGCGAAGGCGGAGTGTCAGACGACTTCAATGTTGGATGACACGACGCCATCGCGAGCAGGCTCGCTCCCACAGGTTCGTTTGAGTCAGGGACTCCGCATTTCTACAACCCACCCTCAGACTGATCCAGCGCCTCGCGCAAGAACTCAACCAGCACCTGCACCGGCCGCGAGCTCTGACGATGCTGCGGATACACCGCCGACAATGTCAGCGGCTCCGGCCGCAAATCCTCCAGTACCTCCACCAGCCGTCCATCCTTCAACGCCGAGCCGACGATGAACGCCGGCAAATACGTGATCCCCAGGCCGGCGATAGCCGCATCCCTGAGCACCTCGCCGTTATTGACCCGCATCCGCCCGGTGACGTTGACCGTCAGCGGCTTGCCCTGCCCCGCAAAACGCCATTGCACCTGTCGACCATGGCCGTACGGCAGACAGTCATGACCATGCAAATCCTCAGGTTTGAGCGGCGTGCCGCGCTCGGCCAGGTACGCCGGACTTGCGCAGTACACCCGCTGGATCGACGCGATCCGCCGGGCAATCAAGGTCGAGTCCTCGAGCGTGCCGATGCGCAACGCCAGGTCGTATCCCTCACCCAGCAAATCCACAGGCCGATCGCTCAGATCCATCTCCACCGTCACGTCGCGATAGCGCTGCAAAAACACCGGCAACAGGCAGCCCAGATGCGCCAGTGCAAACGACAGCGGAGCGCTCACACGAATGGTCCCGCGTGGCTCGGTGGTCTGGCCGGCGATGCCCTGCTCCACTTGTTCGACTTCGCTGAGCAGGCGCAAGGCTGACTCGTAATAACTTTGCCCCAGCGGCGTGACATCCAGTCGCCGGGTCGAGCGATTGAGCAGGCGCACGCCCAGGCGCTCTTCGAGTTGCATCAAGCGACGGCTGACAAACTGCTTGGACAGCCCCAGTTGATCGGCGGCAGCCGTGAAGCTTCCAGACTCCATCACCTGGCAAAAAATACGCATATCTTCGAAGGGGTTCATTGTCACTTCCTGGTTGACAGTCAAACATTTTATAGCCGCTTTTTTCCTTCCAGGCACACTATTAATCTGCTCCGCACTCAAGCGGGAGAAAGCTCCCTCGCCACAACAGCATCCTCCACCTGCGCGACCTCATTTCTACTGGAGCATTCCCATGTCCTTTCTCCTCAGTCACCTGCTCTCCCTGAGCACCCTGCTGCTGGCCATCGACGCCCTGCTCTGGCACCTCGCGCCATTCAAGCATCGCGTCAGCCGGGTCGGTGTGCGCCTGGCGCTGTTTCTGCTGTTCAGCGCGGTGCTCATCAACGCCGGCGTCAGCCCGTTGCAGGCACCTTTGTTTGCCGATGATCGCGTGGCACAACTGGGGGCCACGGCACTGGGAATTCTCTGGTGGTTGTACGCGGCGCGGGTGCTCACCGAAGTGATCGGCCTGGCCCTGATGCGGCGCATCGGCCACAGCGGCCGGCTGTTGCAGGATGTCATCGGCGCACTGGTGTTCCTGATTGCGGTGGTGGCCGCCGCCGGCTACGTGCTGGAACTGCCAGTGAAAGGCTTGCTGGCGACCTCCGGCGTCGTCGCCATCGTGGTGGGCCTGGCATTGCAGAGCACCTTGAGCGACGTCTTCTCCGGCATCGTGCTCAACACCACCAAGCCCTACCAGGTCGATGACCGGGTTTCCATCGACGGTATCGAGGGCAAGGTGCTGGACATCGACTGGCGTGCCACTCACCTGCTGACCAGCGCCGGCAGCACCGCGGTGGTGCCGAACTCGGTGGCGGCCAAGGCGAAGATCGTCAACCTCAGCCGCCCGTTCAACATGCACGGCGTGTCGATCAGCATTCAGGTGCCCAACCACATTCGCCCGCGTCGGGTACTCGATGCCCTGGACCGCACCCTTCAGGGCAGCAGCAGTCTGCTGCTCGATCCGGCGCCCAAAGCCGTGCTCAAGGAAGCCGGCGAAACCATGTCCGAATACGTGGCCAGCGGCTTCATCGCCGAATTGGGCAAAAAGGGTGAAGTGCGCAATCAACTGTTCGACCTGGCTCATCGGCACCTCGAAGCGGCAGGCATTTCCCGGCAACCCGATGGCGTGATCGAGCCGTCGACCCGCGCACGGGCCTTGCTCGATGAAGTGAAAATCTTCCGTTCCCTGAGCGCCGAGGAACGGGATCGCCTGGCCCAGAACATGGTGGCGCAGCAATACGCGGCCGGTGAGGTGGTGCTGGACCTGGAGGAAGTACCGGACAGTCTGTTCATCATCGCCACCGGCGTGGTCAGCGCCACGGTCCCCGACGGCAGCACGCAGATCGAAGCCGGGCGCATGGGGCCCAGTGAAGTCATGGGCGAACAAAGCATCCTCGCCGATACGCCGTCCCAGGCACGGTTCACCGCCATGACTTCAAGCATCATCTACCGCCTCGACAAATCCCTGACCCGCGACTGCATGGGGCAACGTCGGGAGGTCGACCGGGCGTTGAACAAGCTGCAAGCGGTGCGCCAGCAAAACAGCCGGATGGCGTTGATGGCCAAACCGGTGGCGGTCAGGAAAGGTGGTTTTTTGGGGTGGTTGCAGAGTCGCTGATCCACGGCTGACACAAAACACTGTGGGAGCGAGCTTGCTCGCGATAGCTTTCTGTCAGTCAACACATGTGTCGACTGATACGCCGCCTTCGCGAGCAAGCTCGCTCCCACAGGTGTACGTCTTACTTCGCAGTGAACTTCATGTAGCTGTTGATCAGGTTGCGGTAGTTCGGCAGGCGCTCGGACAGCAGGTTGGCCAGGCCTTCCATGTCGTTGCGCCAGTCGCCTTGCAGCTCGCAGGCCACGGAGAACCAGTTCAGCAGGTGCGCACCGGCAGCCGACATGCGTGCCCAGGCCGCTTGTTGCACGGTGGTGTTGAAGGTGCCGGAAGCGTCGGTCACCACAAACACCTCATAGCCTTCGGCAATGGCCGACAGGGTCGGGAACGCCACGCACACGTCGGTCACCACACCGGCGATGATCAGTTGCTTGCGACCGGTGGCCTTGATCGCCTTGACGAAGTCTTCGTTATCCCAGGCGTTGATCTGGCCCGGGCGGGCAATGAACGGCGCGTCCGGGAACTGCGCCTTGAGTTCCGGCACGATCGGGCCGTTCGGACCGCTGTCGAAACTGGTGGTGAGGATGGTCGGCAGGTTGAAGAACTTGGCGATGTCGCCCAGCGCCAGCACGTTGTTCTTGAACTCGTTGGGCGAGAAATCCTGCACCAGCGAGATCAGACCGGTCTGGTGGTCGACCAGCAATACCACGGCATCGTCTTTGTTCAGGCGTTTGTACGGAACGTTGCTCATTGGAAGCTCCTTGATGGATGGTTGTTGCATACCGCGCCGCCCTGTTGGGTCGGCGCTTTCTTGAATGCGTCAGAAGGCAAAACACGAGCAGCCAAAGGCGCCCCAGAAACCGGCGAAATCGCTGACCGGCGCGTTCGACAGGCGTGCCCGTTCATGGCTGTGGGAATGCACCGCACAGGGCCCGCTGCAGTGGTGAACCTGGGCCTGCATCGGCGACGTCGGGCGCCAGTGGCCCGGCACCTTCACCACCGGCGACCAGTCCGGCAGCACCGGCACGCTGGCCGGCCCGAGTTTCTCGAAGTCACCGGCGCCGTACACCACCTTGCCGCCGACCACGGTCAGCACCGACTCGATCCACTTGATCGCCTCTTCATCGACGCTGAAGAAGTCCGCGCTGAGGGCGGCGACGTCGGCCAGTTGCCCGACCTTGATCTGGCCTTTCTTGCCTTGCTCGGACGAGAACCAGGCGCTGCCGTGGGTGAACAGTTCCAGCGCCGTCAGGCGTGAAAGACCTTCGGCGTGCAGTTCCATGCCGCCGACGGTGCGGCCGCTGACCATCCAGTACAACGAAGTCCACGGGTTGTAACTCGATACCCGCGTGGCGTCGGTGCCGGCACCGACCGGCACACCCTCGGCCAGCATGCGCTTGATCGGAGGCGTCGCTTCGGCCGCTTTCGCGCCGTACCGCTCGACGAAATATTCGCCCTGGAAGGCCATGCGATCCTGAATCGCAATGCCGCCACCCAGCGCCCTCACCCGCTCGATGTTCTGCGGGGTGATGGTTTCGGCGTGGTCGAAAAACCACGGCAAGCCGTTGAAAGGAATGTCGCGGTTGACCTTCTCGAACACGTCGAGCATGCGGCTGATGGATTCGTTGTAGGTCGCGTGCAAACGGAACGGCCAGCGTTGCTCGACCAGATGGCGCACCACCGGTTCCAGTTCGGCTTCCATGGTTTGCGGCAGGTCCGGGCGCGGCTCGAGGAAGTCTTCGAAGTCCGCCGCCGAGAACACCAGCATTTCCCCGGCGCCGTTGTGGCGCAGGTAATCGTCACCCTGGTGCAGCTTCACGCTGCCGGTCCAGTTCTTGAAGTCGGTCAGCTCTTCCTTGGGTTTCTGGGTGAAAAGGTTGTAGGCGATGCGCACGGTCAGTTGCTCATCCTTCGCCAACTGCTCGATCACCTGGTAATCGTCCGGATAATTCTGGAAACCACCGCCGGCATCGATCGCGCTGGTCAGGCCCAGGCGATTGAGTTCGCGCATGAACTGGCGGGTCGAGTTGACCTGATACTCCAGCGGCAGCTTCGGCCCCTTGGCCAGGGTCGAGTACAGGATCATCGCATTGGGCCGCGCCACCAACATGCCGGTCGGCTCGCCATTGGCGTCGCGCACGATCTCGCCACCCGGCGGGTTCGGCGTATCGCGGGTGTAACCGGCGACACGCAACGCCGCGCGGTTGAGCAAGGCGCGGTCGTACAGGTGCAGGACAAACACCGGGGTGTCCGGTGCCGCCTGGTTGAGCTCGGCCAGGGTCGGCATGCGCTTCTCGGCGAACTGGAATTCGTTCCAGCCACCGACCACCCGCACCCACTGCGGCGTCGGCGTGCGGTCGGCCTGATCCTTGAGCATGCGCAAGGCATCGGCCAGGGACGGCACACCTTCCCAGCGCAGTTCCAGGTTGTAGTTCAAGCCACCACGGATCAGGTGCAAGTGCGAGTCGTTGAGCCCGGGAATCACACAGCGGCCCTTGAGGTCGATCACTTGGGTGTTCGAGCCACGCAGGGCCATGGCCTGGGCATCACTGCCCACCACGACAAAGCGACCGTCGCTGATCGCCACCGCGCTGGCGAGCGGTTTTTCGCGGTCAACGGTATGAAATTGACCATTGAACAGAATCAGATCGGCGTTCATCAGGGTTCCTCGTGCAATGTGGCAGGAGACAGCCAGGGCGCGAACAGACGCGTCGCCATGGGCATGAAGATGTAAACCACCGAGAGCACGATGGTCAGGGTGATCAGGAACGTCGCCACCACGTAGTTGGAGAGCAAGACGTTGAGCCGTAGCAGCGGCCCCCAGAGCAGCGGCACCAGCAAGGTGTGCGGCAGGATCACCAGCAACGTCACCACGGCCTGCTTCCAGCGCGGCGGTGGCGTACCGGCTTCGGCCTGGGGCGAAAACCAGAACTCGTTCACCGGATTGACTTCGGTCTGGTCGCCATCGGCCAGCATCGGCGCAGCTTCGTCGACCAACGCCTGGCGCTGCGGCGAATCGAGCCAGTTCTGCATCGCCTCGGTCGAGCAAAAGCGCAGCACACAGGTGTAGGTGTCGAGGCCGGCGTTCTTGCCGCGCACCACATCCACCCCCAAATGCCCGACGTTCTGCGCGGCCACCTTGACGATGTTGCGCAGCCAGGCTTCATAAGGCACCTCGAAACCGGCCTTGACCCGGTGCTTGACGATCAGCGTCACCACCTCATCAGGCCCGGGACTTGCCGGCTCACGGCGATTGAGATCAGACATAACGCAAGGCTCCGGCAAGACGGACATTGAGCGCCAGCCGTCCCGGCCCGGCGATGAGAATGCTGGTGAACACGATCAACAACAGCCAGCCGAACTGGCCTTCGAAGAGGGTCCACTGCGGATGCACGAGCAACATCGACACCCACAGCAAAAACAGAATAGGCAAACATGCCAGACGCACCAGCAAGCCGCCGCTGACCCGCAGGAACAGCACCCCCCAGTCTTGCGCCCGATCATCACGTCGCGAAGTGTCCATGGCCCACCTGCACCAATGAAAAACCACCGGCGTCGATGCGCCGGGACAGGATTCGATAGTGCCGGGACGGGAGGAGGAAAAATTGAATGTACGTGCTCTGTTTTGCGACCACGTCGGCGGTCTGCAAATCACACAAAATCCTGTGGGAGCGGGCTTGCTCGCGAAGGCGGTGGGTCAGTCAACATCAATGCTGAATGTCATGACGCCTTCGCGAGCAAGCTCCCACACAGGGTTATTTGTTGTTGCTACTACCTGGTTAGTCTTGCGGATCGAGATTATCCAGCGCCCTATTCACCGCCAGCTCACCCAACATGATGATCTGCGCAATCCCCAGCAGCGCGTTGCGATGCGGGCTCTGCAGAAAGCCAGCAAGATCACTGGCCATGATGCTGGCCGAGGCCAGGGATTCGCAGGCGTGGGCCAACAGGGTTTCGGTGTTGATGTCGGGGGTGATGACAAACATTGTGCTGGGATTGCGCGGTGAGTCGGGGTCTTTCGGGGGATTCGGGGTGGGTTTGAACATGGTGGAACTCCTTGATCGATGGAGCCGCCACAGGTCGCTGCTAAACGAATTGGGTGGCGGCTGTACGCGGGTTAGCAGACCAGGGATCAAGGAACCCGGCGCACCGAAGTGCCCCACGCACAGCCACCTTCATGCAGACCAAAATGATCTTGAGGTGACACTGGCGAGCCTTGAAATTTACCGAGCTGCTAAACCCGATCGCTGAATGGCCAGCGATGCGGAGAACGTTAGAGATCAGGGCCAAGACGCACAAGCCGGCGGATTCTGGCGTAGTTGTAGGCAACGACGCAAGGCGGTGTGGCTTTCAGGAATAGAGGCTGACGGCTTTTAAACAGAGCTGTCAGAACACTGCATATTCCCTGTAAGAGATTGGTTGGCTGGCAGTCCGCCTTCGCGGGCAAGCCCGCTCCCACAGGGATTGGGGGACATCTGCAAAAATCAGGTCGGCTGGCAGACCGCCTTCGCGAGCAGGCTCGCTCCCACAGTTGGGCTGGGTACATTCGAAAGAAATTGGTTGGCTGGCAGGCCGCCATCGCGAGCAAGCTCGCTCCCACAGAAGAGTAAAGGCAGATCAGTCCACACCGCGCCGCTTCTCACCACTCATCAGGCCGAGCGTTAGCTCGCCTGCAGCTTTTGATCTTGATCCACCCGCCCCCTCGGCAGGCTGAGTGGAGGTGTTCATCCGGGGATGGGCGCGCAGCGCCGTTCGACGCAGTCGAACTCATTGCATGCAGGTCGAAGCGAAGCCGACCGGAGGGCAATGCCCCCGGATGGACACCGGAGCGAAGGAACCCCGAGCCTAAGCGAGGGGCCGTACGTAAGGGGCGAGACCTTTTGGTTACTTTTGGCTGGGCCGGCACTCCGGGCGTTTGCCAAAAGTGACCCGCTGTAAGAGTGGAACCATAAGCCGCCGTTACCGCAGAAACGGATATGTACTCAACCAACCAAGAACCTGGTCGGCCCAGAGGCCGCCAAGGTCAAAAGCCTAACGAATATCCAAAGCCACAGACATGAACTGACTGATCCGCGAGCGCAACCACCGCTCCGCCGGATCATTGTCATGCACCCCGCTCCAGGCCATCGACAACTGCGCCGCCTCAATCTCGAACGGCGGATCCTCAGCCCGCAACCCACACCCCTCGACCAGCGCACAGGCCGCATAATCCGGCACGGTGGCGATCATCTCCGTCCCCGCCAGCAACGCCCGCAACCCACTGAACTGCGGCACGCCAAGCACCACACGACGACTACGCCCGACCTTCGCCAGATCCAGATCGATATTGCCGCTCAAGTCACCGGAAAACGACACCATCGCATGGGGCCGTTCGCAGTACTCATCCAGGGTCAGCGGCCCGGGCCGGGTATCACCGCGCAGCACTTTGCAGGGAATATCGCGCAGCTTCTTGCGCTTGGCATTGGCCGGCAGGTCCGTGGTGTAGCTCACGCCCACCGAGATCTCCCCCGACGCCAGCAACGCCGGCATCAACAGGTAATTGGCCCGCCGCACGACCACGACGATGCCCGGTGCGTCCTCTTGCAACTGACGCAGCAACGGCGGAAACAAACCGAACTCGGCATCGTCCGACAGCCCGATGCGGAACACATCGCAACTGGTCGCCGGATCGAATTCCCTGGCCCGGCTGACCGCACCGGAAATGGTATCCATCGCCGGCTGCAGCTCCTTGAGAATCGTCAGCGCCCGCGCCGTCGGTTCCATGCCGCGACCGTTGCGCAGCAGCAACGGATCGTCGAACAGATCACGCAGACGCCCCAGCGCGGCGCTCACCGCCGGTTGGCCCATGAACAGTTTTTCCGCGACGCGGGTCAGGTTCTTTTCGAACATCAACGCCTCGAAAATCACCAGCAGGTTCATGTCGACGCGACGCAGATCGTTACGGTTCATAAGCACGGTTCCCTTGTGTGTTCGGCCAGGCGCGAGGTTGAGAAGTGTGTCTGACTTTACCTGGGACGTCCCGCGCTTAACGAGGAATTAACAACGATTAACTCGCAAGCCAGAGCCTTCGGGTCCAAGAATGAAGCCTACCGACACGGACATTCACCATGGCTCACGTTCAGCAAAATGCCGCGCCCGCGCCATTCACGCCTGTGCCAAAGAAAAGCACCGGCGGCCTCAGCCCGCAGCGCGAACGGCTGGTTAAACAACTGATCCTCGAGCGCCTCGGCGACAGCCTGGAAGTCACTGAACTGGCACAGGCCTGCGCCCTCTCGCGCAGTCATTTCTCCCGCGCCTTCAAGTGCAGCACCGGACTCTCGCCGCAGGACTGGATTCGCCGGCAACGCATAATCCTGGCCAAGCAATTGATCCAGTACACCGACATGAGCCTTACGCAGATCAGCCTCGAATGCGGCTTCTGCGATCAGGCGCACTTCTGCCACCTCTTCACCCGCAGCGAAGGCATCAATCCGTTTGCCTGGCGCTGTCAGATGGTGCATGGCCTTAAAAGCAAAAGATCGCAGCCTTCGGGCATGCACGCTAGCGTTTAGGCGCTGGCGAAGCCTGCGATCTTTTGATCTGGTTTTTTAACCTTTCAAGAACGCCAACAGGTCAGCGTTGAGCTGATCCTTGTGGGTGTCCGTCAGCCCGTGAGGGGCGCCCGGGTAGATCTTCAGGGTCGAGCCTTTGACCAGTCTGGCCGAGGAGACACCTGCCGCCTCGTAAGGCACGACCTGATCCGCGTCGCCATGCACCACCAGCGTCGGCACGTCGAACTTCTTCAAGTCTTCGGTGAAGTCGGTTTCCGAGAACGCCTTGATGCAGTCATGGGCGTTCTTGTGCCCGGCCATCATGCCTTGCATCCAGAACCAGTCGATCATGCCCTGGGACGGTTTCGCGCCGGGCTTGTTGAAGCCGAAAAACGGCCCGCTGGCGAGGTCGATGTAGAGCTGCGAGCGGTCGGCCAGCGAGGCCTGGCGGATGCCGTCGAACACTTCCAGTGGCAAGCCACCGGGGTTGGCTTCGGTCTTGAGCATCAGGGGCGGCACTGCGGAAATCAGCCCGGCCTTGGCCACGCGGTCGGTGCCGTGGCGACCGATGTAGCGCGCCACCTCGCCACCGCCGGTGGAGAAGCCGAACAGCACCGCGTCTTGCAGGTCGAGCAGCTCGATCAACTGCGCCAGATCGTCGGCGTAATGGTCCATGTCATTGCCCGACCATGGTTGACTGGAACGCCCATGACCGCGACGGTCGTGGGCGATGACCCGATACCCGTTGGAGGCCAGGAAAATCATCTGCGATTCCCAACTGTCGGCGTTCAGCGGCCAGCCGTGGCTGAAGACAATCGGCTGACCGGTGCCCCAGTCCTTGTAGTAAATCTCGACGCCGTCGCGGGTAGTGAAAGTGCTCATGGGTGATGCCTCCTTAACGAGGGTTGGGGGATGATTCAAACCGCAAGTGGGTTCAGGCGATCGGCCAGGCGCGCCACCCGCTCGCCCAGGTGCGCGGCGGTGCAGCGATCCTCGGGGGGCGGCGCATCGTCGGGGGATTGCTCGACATTCGATTGGGCCATGGCACCCAGTGAGCTGCCCAGACGATTGAGTTGGCCGTTGAACGCGCCGGTGCTGGAACGCGCCGGCAGCAGGTCGAGGCCGACCCAGATCATCGAGTGCTGTGCCGCGAACACCGCCATCTGCAGCAAGGTGTTGAGTTTGTCGCCGCACAGGCAGCCGGAATTGGTGAAGCCCGCCGCGAGTTTGTCGCGCCAGGGCTGGGTCAGGTAGAACGCCGCCGTGGCCTCCATGAACGCCTTGAAGGCCGCCGAGGCGCTGCCCATGTAGGTCGGCGCGCCGAAGATGATGGCGTCGGCGTTGTGCAACCGCGCCCAGTGCTCGTCCACTTCCTCGACCGGGATCAACTGGCAAGTGCTGCCCAGGTGCCGCTCCACGCCCGCGGCCACGGCTTCGGCCATGACCCGGGTGTGCCCGTAGCCACTGTGATAGACCACCACCACGTTGCTCATTGCTCTGCCCTTTGTGGGAGCGAGCCTGCTCGCGAAAGCGCTGTGTCAGTCACCGCATAGACTAAATGTGACACCGCCTTCGCGAGCAGGCTCGCTCCCACATCGAGCTGCTCGCGGCTTACTGACATTTCATCCCTGCCTTCAGTGGAAGTTGAAGAAGGAGAGTTTTGGGCGTAGACCGGACGCGCGACGAGTTAATCGTTGTTAATTTTCCTTGGCACGCAAAAAGCCCCGGCCTGTCCCGCCCATCTGTCGCACCCAATGTTTTCGGGACCGACAGCAGTTGGTCGATACGCTAGAGTCAATGCCTTCCCTTTCAGTCACCGGGGCGGCACATTGCGCTGCGTAAAAAACCTGAGGAATATGCTCGTAAACCGCGAACCAGACGGCTGCAGCAGGAGCGACTCGTTGACCCTTTCCCCCGAACAGGCTGTGCATTTCGGCCCCTACCGGGTCTACCCCGGACAACGCCTGGTGATGGAGGCCGACCAGCCCTTGCGCCTGGGCCGGCGCGCCATGGACATCCTGTTGATCCTGCTGGAACACGCCGGCAACGTGGTCAGCAAGCAGCAATTGATCGCTCGGGTCTGGCCCGACAGCGTGGTCGAAGACATCAACCTGCGGGTGCACATGGCCGCGTTGCGCAAGGCGCTCGGCGACGGCCAGGCCGGCCAGCGCTACATCGTCACCGTGGCCCAGCGCGGGTACAGCTTCGTCGCACCACACTCACGGGAGCAGGTCGAACAACCGTCTGCGCCCATGGCTTGTGCGCCGAGCCGGCATAACCTGCCGGTGCGCCGCACACGCATGATCGGCCGACGGGCGCTGGTCGACAATCTGGTGGTGCAACTGCCGCGCCAGCGCTTCATCACCCTCGTCGGTCCCGGCGGCATCGGCAAGACCACCGTGGCCTTGCGAGTCGCCGAACAAATGATCGGTCGCTACCGGGACGGCATTCGCCTGCTGGACCTGGCCCCGATCAACTGCCCACTGATGATCGACGGCCACCTGGCGACGTTGCTCGAACTGGCCCTGCACGATGACGAGCCCCTGAGCGGCCTTGCCGACTGTCTGCTCGACAGGCAAATGCTGTTGGTCATCGACAACTGCGAACACTTGGTCGACGCCATCGCCCAGCTCTGCGAAAACATTTTGCGCAGTGCGCCGCACGTGCACATTCTCGCCACCAGCCGCGAGAGCCTGCGGGCCGAAGGCGAGTTCGTCCAGCGCCTGGCATCTCTCGACTGCCCGCCGCCCATCGCCGTCCTCGACCGTGCCCAAGCCATGACCTTTTCCGCCTTGCAACTGTTTGTCGAGCGGGCCATGGCCAGCCATGACAGCTTTGAACTGACGGACGATGAACTGCCGCTGTTGATCGACATCTGCCACCGACTGGACGGCATTCCGCTGGCCATCGAACTGGCGGCGGCGCAAGTGGGCAACTTCGGATTAGCCGGCTTGCTGGCGCAGTTGCAAAGCAGTTTCCGGGTGTTGACCCAGCCCTGCCAGACGCCCCCGGCACGCCATCAGACCCTGCGCGCGACACTGGACTGGAGCTTCGAGCTGCTCAACGCCTGCGAAAAGACCTGCCTGCGCCGACTGAGCGTGTTTCGCGGCGGCTTCACCCTGGAGTCCGCAGCGGCGGTGATTGTCGGCGAACACATCGAACCTCGCGAAGTGTTCGGTTCGATCACCCAACTGGTCGCCAAGTCCCTGTTGAACGTGGAGGTGGGCGATGAAGATGTCTACTACCGTCTGCTCGATACCACCCGCAGCCATGCGCTGGAAAAACTCGCGCAAAGCCCCGACCTGCCCGGCACGCGGGAGCGCCATGCCGAGCGTTGCCTGGCGCTGATGCAACAGGCGCAGGACGAATGGGAGAAAACCTCGACCGGCCTGTGGCTCGAGCGCTATGGCCGGACCCTGGAGGACATCCGCGCGGCCCTCGACTGGGGTCTGCACGGACAAGGGCCGCAGGCACTGGCGATACGCCTGGCCGCGACGTCCACGCCCCTGTGGCAGGAGCTGTCACTGCTCAAGGAACACGGCGGTTATGTGCGCAAGGCCCTGGCCTTGCTCGAGCAGTCTGCCGAGCCGTGCCCGCGCTTGCAGATGACCCTCAAGCTGGCCCTGGGCAGTGCCTGTTACCACGCTCAAGGCGCGAGCGCCGAAACCCTTGGCGCCTTTGTCAGCGCCAGAACCCTGGCCAGCCGACTCAACGATGTGGCCGGTCAGTTGCGGGCGATTTCCGGTCACCTGGCGGTCAATCTCAGTGGCGGCCAATACCAGATGGCCCTGCAACAGAGCCGGCAATTCGATCAACTGGGGCTGCATGACGACGCCCTGTTATCCCTGAGCACCCATCGATTGCGGGTGCTTGCCCTGCATTTTTCCGGCGACCAGCAACAGGCCGGGGAGCATGCCGAACAGGTACTGCAACGCATGGCCCACAGTGGTCATCTCAACCGTTTCACCCATGGCTTCGGCGTGCAATACGACCAGAGTGTCGCGGCGCTGACCATCCAGGCGCGCATCCTCTGGCTGCGAGGCCAACCGGAACAGGCCTGGCGCGCAGCCCGGCAGGCGCTGGACATCGCGTTGCAGATCAACCACGGCACGTCGATCTGCTACACCCTGGCGCTCGCCGGCTGCCTGATCGCCTACTACAACGGTGACACCCGCAGCGCCCGCGAACTCCTGCGCCTGCTGCTGCAACAGGCGCAGAAACACTCGGTCCTGCTGTTCCATACCTGGGCGCAACACTACGCGCAGGTGATCGGCGGCGTCGATATCGCACCCGCCAGGCAACGAAGTGTCGGATTGATCAAGGACATCATGGTCACGCTGGACTCCACCTGCGTCGATGACGACTTGCTCGAACGTGCGCAAAGCGGCGCGTCGGGCTGGAGCACGGCAGAGATTCTACGGGCCAGGGCCGAAACGCTGCTGGCAACAGATTGTCTGGCCAACGCCGCAATGGCTGAAACCGTGTTGCTCAAGGCGCTCGACGTGGCAAGAACCCAGGGCGCCTTGACCTGGGAGCTGCGCAGCGCCACCTCGCTGGCGCAATTGTGGCAGCGACAGGGCCACCATCAACGGGCGCATGCATTGCTGGCGCCGGTCTACCAGCGCTTCACCGAAGGTTTTGCCACGCCGGACCTTAAGGCCGTACGCCACTTACTCGGTGAGTTGCATTGCCACTTGCCGGCCTGAAAGCCGGGGCGTTTGACTGACGTAACCGGCATAACGCATTTCAAGGGTGCGCAGCTCACCACTGAGTTCGAGCTTTTCCAGGGCGTAGGTGCGGGTAGTGTTGAGGAAGCGGTAACGGATCACCCCGCCGCCCTGCTCCAGGGACAGCAATGATTTGAGTGCGAGGTTGTCCAGCACCTCGATCAGCTCGGCGACCGGTAACGCGTCGCCGCTGATCGCGCCTATCGCGGCGTCCTGGGTGAAGGCCATCTTGAATATCGCCAAACGCTGCAACACGGATTGTTCCAGCGGATTCAACCGTTCGTAGCTCCAGTCCAGAGCAGCCTTGAGCGTCTGGTGCCGGGGCACGGCCGTGCGGCGGCCTTGGGACAGCAACTGAAAACAGTTATCGAGTTGCGCTTGCAACCCCACCAGCGCCAGCGCATCGATTTGCGCTGCCGCCAATTCAATCGCCAGCGGCAGGCCGTCGAGGCGCCGGCAGATTTCGCGCACGCTCCTGAGGTCCTGTTCGCGCAAGGTGAAGCCTTGCTGACGGGCCCGGGCACGGCTGACGAACAACTGCACCGCCGAATAGCCCATGACCTCGGCAACGCTGCGCAGCGCTGACGCCGGCGGCACCGCCAGCGGTGGCAGACGCAATACGGTTTCGCCCGCGGCCCTGAGCGGCTCGCGGCTGGTGGCGAGGATCGACAATCGCGGCATCGATTGCAGCAGAGTCTCGACCAACGTCTGGCAGCGTTCGAGCAGGTGTTCGCAGTTGTCCAGGACCAACAAGGCATGTCGCTGCGCCAGCGCCTCGAGCGTGATGCCGACCTCCAGCCCAAGGGTTCGCGTGAGATGATCGGTCACTTGCGCCGGGTCATCGATCGCCGCCAGGTCCACCAGCCACACGCCGTGCCGATAGTGTTGCAACAGCAGTTCGGCCACGCGCAAGGCCACAGTGGTCTTGCCGATCCCGCAAGGCCCGACCAGAGTCATGAATCGGCGCACCGGCAACTGCCGCACCAGGCTGCCGACAACCGCATCGCGCCCGGTGATCGACGTGAGCCGCGCCGGCAAGTTGTGCAGGGGCTTTTTTACGGTCTCGCTGGGGAACGCTACGGGCTGCGGCGAATGCTGTACCGGGGCGACAAAACTGTAGCCGCGCTGGGGAATGTTGACGATGTAGCTCTGACCGTTCTGCCCGTCGCCCAAGGCCCGACGCAGGGCAGCAATGTGCACCCGCAGGTTGATCTCTTCGACCACGGAGCGCGGCCAGACCTGCGCAATCAACTCGTCCTTGCTGACCACCGAGCCCGCGTGTTCGACCAGCACCTGCAACACATCAAGGGCACGGCCGCCCAGGCGCAGCGGTCGATCGCCCTCCAGCACCAGGCGCTGACTGAGGTGGAAAGCGTAGGGTCCGAATTGCAGCACCGCTTCGTTGCTGACGTCTCTGAGGCTGTTCATGGGTAGTCACTCGCGGGACACCTGATCTGGCACGTGAGTCCATCCAGGCTCCGCACCTTCCTTGCAATGAGTTACCTCGTATCTTGGCAGCCCTCTGTGACGGTACAACCGCCACGGGGGGAGCGTCACGGCCATTGCGGTGCGCACAACGGACACGCGCGCTAGCTGAACTGCTCGCGGTATTGAGTCGGGGTCAGGCCAAGCTTTTCACTGAACAGAAAACGCATGTGCCGCACGCTGCCGAAGCCGCTTTTGAAGGCCACGGTCTTGAGCGGCAACTCGCTGGTTTCCAGCAGGTTCCTGGCGCAATCGATGCGTGCGCTTTGCAGAAACTCCATCGGCGTCATGTCCACCTCCCGGGCGAACACCCTGGCGAAATGCCGCGGGCTCATGTTGGCCAGGCTCGCCATGCGCTCGATGCTGAAGGACTCGTCGAGGTGCTCGAGCACATGGTTCTGCACGCGGGTAATCGCCGTTTCGTGAGGCGCGACCGCCGCCATCAACGGGCTGAACTGTGCCTGCCCGCCCTGACGCTTCATCACCACCAGCAAGACCTTGGCCACGTCCTGGGCGACTTTTTTGCCGTGGTCCTGCGCCACCACCGACAACGCCAGGTCGATCCCGGCGGTGACGCCGCCGGAGGTGATCAGGTTGCGGTCCTGGACAAAGATCTGGTCAGTCTCGACGGTCGCCTTCGGAAAGCCCTTGATCAGCCGCTCGGTGTAGTGCCAGTGGGTGGTGACGCGATAGCCGTCGAGCAAGCCCGCATGCCCCAATACGAACGCTCCGGTGCAGATCGAGCCGTAACCGGTGGACCGGCTGACGTTGTGCCTGAGCCACTCGAGCAACGGCGGATGCTTTTCGTTGTAGGCACCGGGACCACCGGGCACCAGCAGCAAATCAAAACCTTCGCAGGCCTGATCGATGTGCCGGTCGGCCTGCACGCTCACGCCATTGGACGCCCGCAATGCGCCGGGCTCGGTTCCGATGGTCGACAGCACATAGTGATCGTCGGGTTTCAGATAACGATTGGCGATGGAAAACACTTCCATGGGCCCGGCCATATCGAGCAGGAGAAAGTCGGGAAACAACACCATTGCCACGGTTTTCATGGATTGGAATTCACTGGGATCAAAGGCGGAAACATTGACCGACATTGAAACCTGTGGGAGCGGGCTTGCCCGCGATGGCTGAGCTCCAGTTGGCATTGAAGTTGACTGGCACACCGCTATCGCGGGCAAGCCCGCTCCCACAGGTTTGGTTGCCGTGGGTTATGGCGAATTATGCCTCAAGAATGAGCGATTCATGTCGCAATCAATTGTCAACCTGAAGGAGACAGTATTTCAATTTTCACCTACTTATTGCACATACCAGTAAACATTAACCTTCTCCTCACTCGGACGAATTCACGTCCCCACAGGAGATTTCATCATGCTGACTCTTCGCAAAGCCTCGGATCGTGGTCTGGCCAATCACGGCTGGTTGAAGTCGTTCCACACCTTTTCCTTCGCCAACTACCGCAACCCGAAAGAGCAGGGTTTTTCCGACCTGTTGGTGATCAACGACGACCGCGTCGCCGCCGGCAAAGGCTTCGGCCAGCACCCGCACCGCGACATGGAGATCTTCTCCTATGTGCTTGAGGGTTCCCTGGAACACAAGGACACCCTGGGCACCGGGTCGGTGATCCGCCCCGGCGATGTGCAACTGATGAGCGCTGGCAGCGGCGTGGCCCACAGTGAGTTCAACCACTCCAGCACACGGCCGGTGCACTTTCTGCAGATCTGGATCGTGCCCGACGTCAGCGGCGCCAAACCGCGCTATCAGCAGGAGCACTTCAGCACCCGGAAAAAACGCGGGCGCCTGCAACTGATCATCTCTGCGGACGGCGCCAAGGGTTCGCTGAAGGTGCGTCAGGATGCACGGGTGTATGCCGGCCTGATCGACGGAAAGGAAAGCGCCACCCTGGAGCTGGCCGCCAACCGTTATGCCTACGTGCACGTGGCCCGGGGCAGCGTCGAACTTAATGGCGTGTTATTGCAGGAAGGCGACGGTGTGCGGGTCCGTGATGAACAGGCACTGACCTTGAGCAACGGCGTGGACGCTGAAGTATTGGTCTTCGACCTGCGCCCGCAGGAACTGCCGGAAATGCCATGACGGATCCCTGTGGGAGCGGGCTTGCTCGCGAAGGCGGAGTGTCAGACGACATCACTGTTGAATGACCTGTCGCTTTCGCGAGCAGGCTCGCTCCCACAGTCCCCCTGATAACGGGCCCGATAGCGCCCCGGACTCTCCCCGGTCCACTTCTTGAACGCCCGATGGAAGGCGCTGGGCTCCTGGAAGCCCAGTTGCTCGGCGATATCGCTGATGCTCGCGTCGCTCTGACGCAATTGTTCAAAGGCCACACCGCGCCGTACTTCGTCCTTGATCTCCTGATAGGAACAACCTTCACGCTCCAGTTTGCGGCGGAAGGTGCTGGGGCTCAGGTGCTGTTCCAGGGCAAAGGCCTGCAACGTCGGCCATTGACTGTAGTGACTGCCGCGCAGGCGCTGATGAACCTGCGAGGCCAGGCCATGCTGGTTACGGAAGCGGATCACCAGCCATTGCGGCGCGGTGCGCAGGAAAACTTTCAGCGACGCCAGGTCCTGAACCACCGGCAGGCGCAGGTAATGGCTGGCAAATTCGATTTCAGTGCGCTCGGCACCGAAGGTCAGGTTGGGCCCCCAAAGCAGGCGGTCGTCACTCAGCGACAGGCGCGAATGGCGGAAGTCCGCACGGTCAATGGGAATGCGCCGCCCACCCAGCCAGCACAGCAGACTGATCATCAACACCAGGAAGGTTTCTTCACCAAACCGGCTGGCATCATTGTCCTCCGAACGGGTTTGCAGGCTGATGACCGCACGCTTGCCCCGCACGGCCAGCGAGCCACGAAAGTCGCGCAGGAACAGCCCGAAGTTGGCCAGGCACTGACGCATGGCCTTGTGCAGATCGGGCTCCTGAATCAGGGCGCGGCAAATCAGGGCGAAACTGCCCGGCGGCATGCCATGGGAATCTAGCCCGAAAAACTCGTCGTCGAGCTCGCGGATCTGAATCAGCCACAACGCCGCAAACGCATTGGCCGGCACCCGCGCCGTGGGTTGTTGCATGACCGCCGGATCAATACCCGCCTGTTCGAGCACGGCCGTCACGCGCTGCGGATCGTCCCTCAGCCCATGGATCATTGCCTGCACGAAATAGGCGGCAACCGAGTCCTTTTCCCGCATTGGTTCGCTTCTCTCTCATCACCCGAATGGTAAAAAACATCAGTGCCGTTGAACAGTTTTGGCATAGGACAACCGCCCTGCCGGCTCTAGACTCGCGGCAATAGTACGCCTTCGGTCGCATTCGCGGCCAAGGTATCGCAGGGTTTGATCGAAGGACGGAAAATGAATCTGCAAAACATCGGTGTAATCGGCGCAGGCACCATGGGCAACGGCATCGCACAAGTCTGTGCCATGGCCGGTTTCAACGTGACCCTGCTCGACATCTCTGAAAGCGCGTTGCAAAAAGCCGTCGCGACGGTCGGGAAAAATCTTGACCGGCAGATCGCCAAGCAAACCCTGACGCCAGAGCAGAAACAGGCCACCCTCGACAAAATCCGCACCAGCACCGATTACAGCGTCCTGCGTGACGCGCAACTGGTCATCGAAGCGGCCACTGAGAATCTCGACCTGAAACTGCGTGTGCTGCAACAGATCGCCGCGCAAGTCGGCAGCGAATGCGTCATCGCCTCCAATACCTCGTCGCTGTCGATCACCCAACTGGCCGCCAGTGTCAGCCAGCCAGAGCGCTTCATCGGCCTGCATTTCTTCAACCCGGTGCCGGTGATGGGCCTGATCGAAGTCATCCGTGGCCTGCAAACCAATGACGCGACCCACCAATTGGCGCTGGACATGGCGACCACCCTCGGCAAAACCGCGATCACCGCCGGCAACCGTCCGGGCTTCGTGGTCAACCGGATCCTGGTGCCGATGATCAACGAGGCGATCCTGGTGTTCCAGGAAGGCCTGGCCAGCGCCGAAGACATCGACGCCGGCATGCGCCTGGGCTGCAACCAGCCTATCGGTCCGTTGGCCCTGGCGGACCTGATTGGCCTGGATACCCTGTTGTCGATCCTCGAAGCCTTCTATGACGGATTCAACGACAGCAAATATCGCCCGGCGCCGTTGCTCAAGGAAATGGTCGCTGCCGGTTACCTGGGGCGCAAGACGGGGCGCGGCTTCCATGCCTATGCCTGAGCGTTGCTCGCGCTTTGCCGAGTACCGGGACAAGGTCCTGGAGCTGTTTGCCTGCAAGGGGTTCGGCCAGGTCGGCATGCGTGAGCTCGCGACGTGCCTGGGGCTCTCTCCAGGCTCGCTGTACCACCATTACCCCAGCAAACAGCATCTGCTGCTGGACCTGATCGAGGAGTTCTACGAGGAACTGCTGGCCACTCTGGGGCGCATCCAGCAAAAAACGCCCGGCAAACGCGACAAACTCAACAGCCTGATCCGCGCCCATCTGAATCTGCACCGGGAGATGCCTTGGCATTTCCGCCTGGTGGAGCGCGACAGCGGTTGCCTGAACGAAGAGCAACAGGCTCGGGTTCAACAACTGCGCGAGCAATACGAACGCACGTTGCTGAAGATGCTGGGCGCGAAGTCCCGCTTCAGCGAGCAAGGCCTGCTGGCCGCCGGGCATGCCATTGGCGCGCTGCTCAACAGTGCCCCCAGCTGGCTCACACCCCATGTGCTGGACGAGCAGGAACGTGAGGAGCTGCTGGAAAGCATGGTCAGCGGCGCCATCGAACGAGTGCTTGCGCCGCGGCGCGTGCCGGAGGCGATTAGCCTCGCCCGTCCGATGGAAAAAACATCTAAAGAAACACAAGCTCCGACAAAGATTTAGCGCTTTGCTTGTCGGCTCGACACAATCGGAATTCGCCGAAAAAACCGGCGTCCAACCCGATGTATGCACTCGAGCACCTGGAGCCGACCATGAAAATCAATCCCTACCTTATCTTCAACGGCGACTGCAAAGACGCCTTCACGTTCTACGCAAAGTGCCTGCAAGGCCAGATCGAAGCCATGTTGACCTTTGGCGAAACCCCTGCGGGTGAGCATTTCCCCAAGGAGCAGCACAAGCTGATCATCCATACCCGCCTGATCGTGGGCGATCAGGCGATCATGGGGTCGGACACCACACCGGATCGCCCCGTCGATAAAATGAGTGCCTGCTCGATTTCACTCAACGTGGACAGCATTGCCGAGGCTGAACGGGTGTTCAAAGCACTAGCGGACGGTGGCAGTGTGCAGATGCCACTGGAGGCCACGTTCTGGGCAGCGCGCTTCGGCATGCTCGTCGACCGTTTTGGTGTGTCGTGGATGGTCAATTGCGAAAAGGATCAGTGAACGGCCTTTGTCGATCGACAGAAATGAAGGCACAAGAAAGCCCAACCTGAAAAGGTTGGGCTTTCTGATCTGTGTGTCGCTGGAACCGCTGGAGCACACATAGGAGTGGTTGGGGCAGCAGTTTGAATTTCCTGCGGACAAAAACAAAACCCCAACTGCTTTCGCAATTGGGGTTTCGGAATTTAATCTTGACGATGACCTACTCTCACATGGGGAAACCCCACACTACCATCGGCGATGCATCGTTTCACTGCTGAGTTCGGGA